>NZ_JANAEZ010000009.1:0-203449 GCF_024813435.1 Aquiflexum gelatinilyticum | reverse complement strand
ACGGTTCAATATTCGCTTGGCCTTCCATACGAAAAGACCTAATTGCTTACTTTGATGAACGGTTTGAAGGAAATGACACAGTTTAATGAACACTCCCCGGTTTGAAGGAAATGACACAGTTTAATGAACACTCCCAAGGATTCCCCATCCTGACAACTCGAACCAGACAACCCGAAAACCCGACAACTTGACAACCCAAAACAATTACAACCACTAGAACCACCACAACCACTACAACCCTTTTATCTCCCCTCAATCGCCTCCAAAATCACCCCACAGGCTTTTTCTATTTCTTCCTCAGTAATGATCAGAGGCGGTGCGATCCGCATGGCATCATCGCAAAAAAGAAACCAATCGGTAATGACTCCGTTTTCGATTGCCCTGTCGATGATCGGTTTTAAGACTTCGAAGGACTCAAATTCTATGGCCATCATCAGCCCTTTGTTGCGGATGGATTTGATTTTGGGATGAACAAGCAGTTTTTTGAAAAGATTTGCTTTTGTCTCCACTTGTTCCAAAAGCTTTGCTTCCTGAATAACTTTAATCGTTGCCAAAGAGGCTGCTGCTGAAACAGGATGCCCGCCGAAAGTCGTGATATGACCCAAAAGAGGATTATTTTTAAATGCGCCCATCACGTCTTTGTTGGCAATGAAAGCACCGATCGGCATGCCTCCGCCCATTCCTTTGGCGCAGACCAAGATATCCGGAACTATCCCAAAATGCTCAAATGCCCAAAACTTGCCTGTTCTCCCAAAACCCGCCTGTATCTCATCCAAAATCAATAAGGTACCGGTCTCGTCACATTTTTTGCGTAAGGCCTGAAAATAATCAGAACATGCTACCATGATTCCGGCCTCGCCCTGTATGGTCTCGACAATAAATGCAGCGGTTTCTTCTGTGATTTCATCAAGTTGCTTAAAACTCCCGTAAACCACATTTTTGATTCCCGGTAAGAGAGGTCGGTAGGCTCTTTTGAAGATTTCATTTCCACCCACAGAAAGTGAACCATGGGAAGAACCGTGGTAGGCATTGACGCAGGAGATGATTTCGCGGCGGTTGGTATAGCGCTTTGCCAATTTCAAAGCGCCTTCCACTGCCTCACTTCCTGAGTTGACAAAGTAGACATTGTCCAAGTGGGAGGGAAGGGTATCACAAAGTGCTTTAGCCAATTGAACCTGAGGACTTTGTACGTATTCTCCGTAAACCATCAGGTGAAGGTATTTGTCCAATTGATTTTGGATCGCTTCGAGGACTTTTGGATGTCTGTGACCGACATTGCTGACGCCGATACCCGAAATCAGGTCCATATATTCTTTTCCCTCAGGCCCATACATGTAGATCCCTTCTGCCTTTTCGATTTCTATCATCAAAGGAAAGTCAGTAGTCTGCGCGAGGTGAGAGAGGAAAAGCTGACGGTTATTCATTTTTTAAGATACAAGACGTAAGACACAAGATGCAAGACTTAGAGCCGAGAAGCGAGAAACGAGAAAATTGAACCAGGTACTAAGTACAAAGTACAATGAACCAAGTAAGGACATCCCAAACTTGACAACCCAAGAACCTGACAGCAATGACAACGCGAAGCAGACAACATTTTCATTGAACCATGTACCAAGTACCATGAACCAAATAAGAACTCGTAAACTTGACAACCCGAGAACCTGACAACGCGAAGCAGACAACAAAGACAACAATTTCAACAACTACAACCATTACAACCTTTACATTCCACTCCTAAACCTAAAGAAAATCCCTAATGGCAAGTTCTTTTTGAATCGGTCTACAAGGTATAACTCGCCGTGCTCCGCATTGTTGACTTCTTTGAAGTTGGATTTGACAAGGTTGGCTGCAATCATCGAACTGAAGCTGAGTGAATACATATTCAGGATCAGGAAGTGATACTCAGGGTCCAAAAGCTCCGCACAAAGTTTGAGCATTTCATTGATCTGCTCTTCCAAGATCCATTTTTCTCCATCCGGACCACGGCCATATGCCGGTGGGTCGAGGATAATTCCATGGTATTTGTTTCCCCGACGAACTTCTCTTCTGATAAATTTCATCGCATCGTCCACAATCCAACGGATTCCATCCTGACCGGAAGATTCCAAATTGTGTTTGGACCAAGTGACCACCTGCTTGACAGAATCCAAGTGCGTGACATCTGCACCGCAGGCTTTGGCAGCAACAGATGATGCTCCTGTATAGGCGAATAGATTGAGGACTTTGGGGTTTTTAACAGGAAAGTTTTTGAGTGTGTCTGAAATATAATCCCAATTGACTGCTTGCTCGGGAAAGAGCCCGATATGCTTGAAAGAAGTCATGGCAAGATTGAGCTTCATTTTCAATCCATCCGGATTTTTGTAGCTGACCTGCCAATTGTGTGGAATCTTCTTCAGTTCATTCCATTGCCCTTTTTCGGGATTGTTTTTTTCCTTTGCAAAATGGGCATGAGCCATTTCCCTCCATTCTTTTTCATCAAGACTTTTATCCCAAATTGCCTGTGGTTCCGGTCGGCTGAGGATATAATCTCCAAACCTTTCCAGTTTTTCAAATCCACCGGTATCAATCAGTTCATAATCTTCCCAATGCTGCGGGGAGAGCGAGAGGATGGTTTCTTTCATGCTGCAAAAGTAATTATATAATCGGAGAGCGGAAGTATTTTATAATTGGGAATAGTTTAGTTAATTTAGATTGTCTTTCATCCAAAATATCCATCATGAAGAGTTTAATCCCTTTCCTTTTTATGTTCTTTATTGGTTTGGGTTGTATCCATTCTGCAAAAAGTCAGACCAATCCTTCCTTAAACAATCAGTACCAACAATATCTTGGCACTTTTAGAATTAATCCCAAGAGTGACGGATTGAAGGGAACACCATTTTTATTTGATACACCACCTTTAGGAAAAATAGCCTTGGATGGTGGAAAAGATTACAGCGAGATTCCATTCAATATTCTATTGGAAAAGAACGAAGTATATATCCAAACAGGTGGCGAAGATTCAGAGCCTTTGTTATTGCGTAACTGGAAATGGATTGAGATTCCGGGAGAAGAGGTAAGGAGTTTTAGAATAGAATATCTTCAAGGCAAACCTCAGGTGGTCGAGATCCTTTTTGAAAAAGAGGGGGAAAAATATATTGCTTCCCACAAAAAGACTTTGATTAGGCCAAGCGGACAACGGGATGGGTATTCCGGACCACAATATGACGAATTCCGTCATGATATCAAGTATTTCAAAATCAAGGGAATGCAGTCAGCTGAAATAAAAACAAACAGTTCGGGACTGAAAGAATGGGCAGGAAACAAGAATGACGAGTTGAAAGAATTTATCAAAGAAAATAAACTTGATCCGAATCAACCTTTGGACATGAAAAAAATCATTTCATTTATAGTAAATTAGTCTCTCCACTCGAAATCTTAACTATATGAAGTCATCCCAGGCTTTTGGACTTGTTTGCATTTTTTCATTTTATCTGTTTTTTTCTTGTTCGCCTGATGAGACCTCAGATATTGGACCGATCCAAAAATTAGAGTTTTCATCGTTTGTCCAAACAGTACCTGTTGAGGACCAATATATTGTGGTTTTTAATGAGGAAAAGATTTCCGGAAGAATCAATTCGACGGATAATTTTTCACAGGAAATGTCCATGCGAATGGAAACTATCAATTTATTGTCCAAATACAGGATTTCCGAGGATAGCCTTAAGTGGGTTTATTCGTCTGTTCTCAATGGATTTTGTGTAAAAATGGATAAAAACAAATTGGAACAGGTAAAAAATGATCCTTTGGTAAAATATGTGGAACAGGACCGGTCAGGAATGCTTGGAGAATCACCAAAAGCCACTGAAATCAAAGGAACTTCTGATCCGGTAAATACCCAAATCATACCTTGGGGAATCAAAAGGGTAGGAGGTCCATTCTCTTATGAAGGGAAGAATTCGGTATTTGTGGTAGATACAGGGATTCAGTTGAATCACCCTGATTTGAATGTATGTATCGAAAAGGCATTTGACGCTTATCACCCGGTGAATAAAGATTTATGTTTTATCGACGAGCATGGGCACGGAACACATGTTGCCGGAACTATCGGAGCATTGGATAATTTCTTTGGAGTGGTAGGCGTGGCAGCAGGGGTCCAAGTTGTTCCTGTAAAAATATTTTTTGGTCCATCAGCCCTATTTACATATTCAGGAATGATTGCGGGTATTGACCATGTTGGAAAAGTTGGCATTCCTGGTGATGTGGCTAATTTAAGTTTTGGAGGATTTGATAAAAGCAGGGCTTTGGACGACGCAGTATTAAATGCTTCAAATAAAAAGAAAATCTGGATGGTTATCGCTTCAGGTAACTCAAGTCTTCCTGGGACATCATTTAGTCCTGCAAGAATCAATGGTGATTATACCATAACTGTTTCAGCAATTGATGCCCTTGATAAATATGCATGGTTTTCCCATTTTGGATTTCCAATCAAGTTTGCAGCTCCCGGTGTCAATGTTTATTCCACTACAATTGGTGGAAAGTACCGGTATTTATCAGGAACCTCGATGGCAGCGCCACATGTTTCAGGGCTTAGAGTTTTGGGAGAAATAGGTTCTGATGGTCTTGCTTTAAATTATCCAATTTCTCCTGCAGACCCGATTGCCCACAGGTTTAAAGAAAAATGATTCAACACATAATTTGGTAGTTATTGAATATTTTACTAATGTTAAGCCTGCTTAGATTTCCTTCAATACTTTTATTAATGAATAAATTTCTTTCTATTACCATACTTTTCTGTTGTATTTCTTTTCATCTTTTTGCCCAAACTAAAGAGATGGACAGTTTGAATAACGTTTTATCCCATGAAGTATCAAGGGAAGAAAGGTTGTCAGCATTAAACCAATTGACCTTTTTAACGAGAGAAAAAGATTTGAATCAGGCATTGATTTGGGGTCAGCGGGCAGAGGAGTTAGCCATAGAAATCAA
The DNA here is from genome assembly GCF_024813435.1 of Aquiflexum gelatinilyticum. NCBI lineage: Bacteria > Pseudomonadati > Bacteroidota > Cytophagia > Cytophagales > Cyclobacteriaceae > Aquiflexum > Aquiflexum gelatinilyticum. Next base: position 198,487 of record NZ_JANAEZ010000009.1, on the reverse strand, counting down.
TGACAGTTTACAGATCAGCAGGGCTAAAGGCAATCTCGGTTGGATTTATTTTAGACTCGGGGTTTGGGATAAAGCTTTCCGTTATTCCAAGGACTCATATTTAATCGCCTCCACGCAAAATTATAAATACGAACTTGGAATGGCTTTAAACAACCTCGGTTCGTTGTACTACAGGCAGGATAATTATGATGAAGCCATCAAGGATTTTAAAATAGCCTATGAATATGGTAAAGAAGCTGATGAGCCTTATCTCATAATCCGAAGCCTCAATAATCTTGCCTTGAATTACTCACTTAAAGGTGAATTTGATTCAGCTTATCTGTTTGCAAAAGAGGCACTTAAATTCAATGAGAAATTGGATGAAAAATATTTCATCACATTTACACATAGGGTTCTTGGTGATATTTACCTTGGAAAAGGGGAAATAGATAAGGCTATTCAGAGTTATGAACAATCACTTAAGATTTCTACGCCGGAATCTTTAAAAACTTCTGAGGCATTGGTATTGAACCGATTGGGGAATGCCTATTTTATCAAAGGGAATTCTACGAAGGCCATTGAATACCTAAACAAGGGCCTAATAATTTCGAAGGAAAACGGATTTTTGGACGAATTGGTGGAGACTTACAAGACATTTGCCAAAATCTATGATTCAAAAGGCGATATCCCAAAGGCTTTTCAATACCAAAAAGCATATACGGAATTGAATGCAGAAAGAGAAGCGGCCTCTAATAAAGAAAAGATGGAGCTCTTACTCGCCAAATTTGAGATAGAAAATTCAGAGGCCGAAATAAATTATTTAAAGATTCAAAACACCTTAAAAGAAGTTGAAATCAAGAGTTTCAATAAAATTTGGATCATGTTTACCGTCTTTACGGTGATTTCGATCGGCTTTTTATTTTGGATGAGTATCATTTTCAAAAAGAAACAGGAGGCCAACAAGAGACTTCATGTAAAGAGAACAATTCTTGAGGAACAGAAAAGAGAATTACAGAAAAAATCTGAAGAACTTACCGAGTCAAACAGAAGTAAAAACAGGATACTTTCCATTCTTGGCCATGATTTAAAGAGTCCTGTGGCCCAGCTAAAAGGGGTTTTGGATCTTTTACATTCTCAAGAACTCAGTAGGGAGGAGTTTGATGGCATTTCCCATATACTAAAAAGAAATGTAGATGGACTTTTTGAAAACATTGACAATATTTTGAGTTGGTCCAAATCCCAAATGGAAGGATTTAAAGTCCAATTATTACCTACAAACCTAAAAAAAGTCATTAGGCCTTGTTTGGAATTATTGCAGTATCAAGCTAATACCAAAGAAATAACCATCACCATCAATATCATAGAAGAAATTGCCTTAGTTGATCAGGATTTGCTCCAATTGATAATCAGAAACCTGCTCAGCAATGCCATCAAATTTTCAAACAAGGGCTCCAATATAGATATCTACTCCCAAAAAGACGGGGACCTGATCAGGCTAGTTATTCAAGACTATGGAATAGGGATGAGTGAAGTTCAATTGGATACAATAATCAATCAGAATGTTTCATTGCTTGAATCGAGTATTGGGACCGATAAAGAAAAGGGTACAGGGCTAGGTTTGAATTTATGTAAGGAATTTTTGGGTTTGATGGGAGGTGCTTTGATTTTAGAAAGCAAAAAAGGAGAAGGGACAAAAGCAATCTTGCTTTTACAAAGCATAACTGTCAATAAAGCACAGCAAGTGATTTGAAAATAAGGTCCTCTGCCTTAATTTTTTTCTGAATAAGGCCTAAATCTTTCAGAATCTCCATGGATTCTTCCAATACCTTTTTTGAGATTCGTTCATCTTTTGCCCAACTTGTCTGTTGCAGCCAAGCCTTAATGTCTTCAAGTTTGATTTTGTATTTTTCACTGATCAATAAAGGGAATTCGGTTTTTTGAAGGTTTTCTATTGATTGTAGATAAACCAAGTCCCGCAACTTTCCAATTATTGCTGCATGTTTCTTTAAAACGGTAGGATTTGCAACAATGACAAAACAAGGCCAAGGTGTAGGTATTTCGCCGATTCGCTTGAAAATACCGCTGTCTACCAAAGGCTTGGTGGTGTATTTTTCCCAAAGGAACAACTTATGTATTTCATCCTGTAATGCTTCTTGAGCACCTTCCAAATCACCAACTACTTCAAAATCAATATTATCTAAGTTCCAACCTTCTCTTTTGGCCAATAAAAACGCCATCAAATAGGAACCTGAACCATACCTGCTTATGACAAAATCTCCGTGTCCAAGTTGGGAGATATCTTCAATTTCTGATCTTACTGAGCCATGTATTCCCCAAATCAATGGAGATTCTATATGAAATCCGATCATCAATGCAGGATTTCCTTCGATCTTGTCTTTGATAAAACTCTCAGTCAAAACAATAGCAATGTCTGTCTCACCATCCCTTAGGGATTTATTCATAGCTCCAGAGCCCTTTGGTTCATTTTTCCAAACCAATTGAATTCCTTCATCTAAAAATGGCTGTTTTTCTACAACCTGTAACCAAGGAAAATTAAAGTGTTCAGGTACTCCGGTGATGGTTATTTTCTTCATTTTTCAAACTTTGAATCAAACAAAAATACCGCTATTTTTTGATAGCGGTATTTATAAATTATGAATTTAAATGACAATTATATGTCATGGGTTGCATTTCTGTTTGTGATAAAAAGATTGCTCAATCCTGCAATTATCAAAGAACATCCTGCCAATACCATGGTATATACCACTTCTTCTCCAAATAGAAGCTTATACATGAAATTAATCCCACCCAAGGCCGCCACAATTTGAGGTATGACGATAAACATGTTGAATATTCCCATGTAAACGCCCATTTGCTTGGGGTTGACAGCACTTGAGAGCATTGCATAAGGCATAGAAAGTATACTTGCCCAAGCTATTCCCACCAAAGCAAAGCAAAGGTGAAGCATCCAAGGTTCAGATATAAAGTAGATAAGAATAAAACCCAAACCGCCTGCAATCAAGCTAGACATATGCAAAAGCTTCCTGTTGATTTTGATTTTACTTGTTACAAAGGCAAGTATCAAAGCAAAAAACATGGATACTAACCCATATGTGCCCAGGTAATTACCGACACTATCTGCAGCATCATTATAGGCTTGTGATGCGGTATCGGTGGCTTTAAATATATGTTCGGTAATAGCCGGAGTGGCAAAACTCCACATCGTAAAGAAGGCAAACCAAGAGAAAAATTGGACGACCCCCAATTGTTTCATGACTTTGGGCATTCCTGAAATATTCTTGAATATTTCTTTAAAACCGTTTAAGATACCTTTACTTTCCTCATTTTCTCTTTTTAGTGCCTCAAGATCTTCAGGAGGGTATTCGTCCGTAGTCAGTATGGTATATAGTATTGAGCCAAAAAGTACTACAGCGCCAATTGCAAAAGCAAATTTGACCGAATCAGGAACTACACCCGTCGCAGCGGTGTTTGGTACACCTAATTGTGTCATTAACCAAGGCAAGTTACTTGCAACCCATGTTCCGATTCCAATAATGAGTGTCTGTACGACGAATCCATAGGAACGTTGACTATCTGGTAGTTTGTCTGCCACCAATGCCCTAAATGGTTCCATGCTGATATTGATAGAAGCATCAAGGATCCATAGGGCCCCTGCAGCCATCCAAAGTGCTGAGGAATAAGGTGCAAAAAACAATGCAATCGTGCTCAGAATAGCTCCAATAAGAAAGAATGGCTTTCTTCTTCCAAATTTTGGGTGCCATGTTCTGTCACTGAGATACCCGACTATTGGCTGCACGAGCAATCCGGTGAGGGGGGCAGCTATCCAAAGCATAGGAATCGCATCTTTTTCTGCACCGAGGGTCTGAAAAATCCGTGACATGAATCCTCCTTGTAACGCAAATCCAAATTGGATTCCCAAAAATCCGAAACTCATATTCCAGATTTGCCAAAAACTGAGTTTTGGTTTTTTATCTACTATTTGCATTATTTTGGGTTGTAGTTTGATGATTAATTCGGAATCCGGGCGATTATTGGATTTCTAATTCAAAAGAGCTATGGTTATTTTTAAATATCAATGTAGGAATATTTTTGATTTTCAAGTATGTATGACTACTGTCAGGAAGTGGGTCAAATTCAGTCAATTTTCCCAAAAACTCAAAATCCTCTTTATCAATTTCTTCAGATCCTCCATTGATGATTACAGCATTTGGATTTGAGCCATGGAAATAGACCTTAATTTTTTCAAACTTACTTTCAAAATTTCCTTTGGATTTTGAAAAGGTCAAAGTGTTCTTTTCAGGATTCCATTTGATCTCCCGCGTTAAAAAATCTCCTTTTTTGTATTCGTGACTGATTCCATCATCTTCATAATGAAGGTACGTAGAAGGTTCATTTCCTGCATATACATGGAGCCTGAGAATGCCGTCATGTGCCTGTCCTGTATAAGATACATCAGACTGTAATGCTAAAATGGAACCTGCTTTTACATAAACAGGGAGGTAGTTTAATGGACAGTCTTGATAAATGACATGATTTCCTATATGTTTTTGATTATCATATAAATAATACCATTCACCTTCAGGAAGGTAAACCTTTGTGATTTCTTTATAACTTTCCACAGGAGCAATCAAAAGGGTATCGCAAAAAAGATACTGGTTTTCAAAAGCACTTTCATAAATATACTTGTCATGAGGATAATCAACTGCAAGACTTTTTGCTATCGGAAGGCCTGTTTGGGTACTTTTGTAGAAACTGCTGTACAGGGTTGGAAGCATCCTATACCTCAATTTCATGTAGTTTCTAGAGATCTCTTCTACTTCCTCACCAAATGCCCAAGGTTCAGCATCATTGCTGTTTATCATTGAATGAGCCCTATACAATGGTGCAAAAGTGGCGATGCTCATCCATCTTGCAAAAAGAGATTTGGTCGATTCACCTGCAAAACCGCCAACATCATAACCTGAATATGCTACACCGCTTAAGCCAAGACTGTTTACCAACCTGATGCCTGCCATCATGTGTTCTTCCGAAGCAACATTATCTCCCGTCCATGCTGCAGCATACCTTTGGATTCCCGAAAATCCCGATCTTGTCAATACAAAGGGTCTTTCTTCAGGCCTTTGCAATTCACAGCCTTCCTTGGCACTTCGGGCCATCTGAAAGCCATAGATATTTCTAGCTTTTCTATGACTTACATTTTCCCCCTCATAGTCAAAATTGATGATATTTGGGGTAAATTGACCCCAGGAAGCAGGTTCGTTCATATCAGTCCAATATCCATCGACACCTGCCTCTTCATAAAAAGCCATTTTTTCGGCCCACCACTGACGGGTTTCTGCCTTGGTAAAATCCGGGAAAGCACACCAACCAGGCCAAACCTGACCTTCATAGATTTCATTATCCGGATATTTTACGAAAAGGTCTTTTTCTTTTCCTTCCTCATAGGGTAAATATCCCTGTTGGGTTTTGATCCCTGGATCCATGATTACCACAACTTTAAATCCCTTTTGCTTAAGCGCTTTAATCATTGATTTGGGATCAGAGAATTTTTCGTTGTCAAAGGTAAAGACCTTGTATTTTTCCATGTGGTGAATGTCAAGGTAAATTACATCCGCAGGCATATCCTTGTCTCTGAAAGTATTAGCCAATGTAAGTACTTCTGAATCCGGATAATATGAATACCGGCATTGCTGAAAACCCAAAGACCATAGGGGAGGCATTTCCATTTTTCCGGTCAATTCAGAATAGGTGCTTATGATCTTTGCTACAGAATCATCATGAAAAAAGTAATAATCCATGTCTCCGTCATCTGCGGAGTAATAAATGAAGCGGTTGTTTGAAGCTCCGAAATTGAAAACAGACTTATGGGTATTGTCAAAAAATATCCCATATGACAAACCGCTATGGATGCCGATATAAAAGGGAATACTCATATATAAAGGATCATCACCAATGCCATAAGCGAAATAATCCGTGTTCCAATTGGTGAAGGCCCGACCGGACCGGTCAAGATGTCCGGTTTTTTCGCCTAAACCAATGAATCTTTCTTTGGGCTGCACTTTTTTATAATTGCTTACTTCTGTACCCAACCACGATACTGCAAAAGCGGGATCGTCTTGGTTGATAACTTTCCCATCAGTAGTTAAGAATGTCAAAAAGAAGGGATTCAAGTTTACGCAAAGGTGAATTTTGGAAGTTTTAAGCCATACCTTCCCGTTTTCCTCAGTGGTACTGAATTTAATTTCTTGGGGGAGGGAAACTACACTGTAAGGGTTAGGGCTGAACTTGGAACCACGTCTAACCTGAACTCTTATAGTGTCATCTTTATAGATCGTAATTTCAAAATTAGAGACAGAAGTATTTCCATGAATCCCATTTGATTTTTTCTCCCAAGACATTACGTTTCCAATGGCAAGATTTTGGGATGAATTAGATAGATCGGTGGCTTGGGGCATTTGTAAAGTCTTATTTGATAGGTTTTGCCTAAGGCTTTTATTTATTCTATTTGAAATTGAGGTTCTAATTTATGATATAAAGTCAAATGATAAAATTTATGCAAGATGCCAAGGGAGCTTAAAACTAGCCTAGGATTGTTGAAAATGTCTTTTTTTGAATTGATGGACATGTTCAAACGATTGCACAAAAAAATTATTTTTATCAAAAAATCAGACTTTCACAGATGATTTTCTTATCAAAAGTTCAGTATCAAGGACGATGTTTTGTGAGATGGATTCCATATTGGTTTTTTTATGGATTAGGTCGAGAAGAATTTTTGTAGCTGTTTCTCCGATTTGGAATCCCGGCTGAGATACAGTAGATAGGGGGGGATCTATCATTGATGAAAACTGCCAATTTGAAAATCCGACAACTCCTACATCTTCCGGGATTTTTAATCCCAAGGATTTCAATGCCATCATGGCTCCTGCGGCAACGATATCATGATGAGCAAAAATAGCATCGGGTCTATTTTCATTGTTTTTAAACAATGCTGTCGTTATCGAAATGCTTTCTTTTTCTGTACCATAAGGGCATTCCAAAATCCATTCAGGTTTGGCTACAATACCTGAATCTTTCAAAGCATCCAAATAGCCCTCTTTTCGCTGTTTGCTGATAGCAAGGTTGTCAGGGCCCGAAAGGTGCACGATTTTTTTAAAACCTTGATCAATGAGATGTTTTACTGCATTGTATGCACCTTGATAATCATTGACGGTGACATTAATGGTGTTTTCCAAATCCGGGATCCTGTCAAAAAAAACAATCGGAAACTCCCGGTCTATCATTTTTTTGAAATGGTCAAAGTTTGTGGTTTCTCTGGAAAAACTCACCAAAACACCGTCAATTTGATTGGAAAGCATGGTTTCTACACTGCTTCTTTCTCTGCTGAATTTTTCATTTGTCTGGCATAAAATCACATTATAGCCATTCGCAAATGCAACTTCCTCTACACCACTGATAACAGTGGAAAAGAAAAAATGGACAACTTCGGGGATAATCACCCCGATCGTAAAAGATTTGCTTTTTCTTAAACTCAGTGCAACGGCATTTGGACGATAATGTAGCTTATCAGCAAGTTCTTTGACCTTTCTTTTAGTTTCGTCACTTATTCCCGGATAATCCTTAAGTGCTCTTGAAACTGTTGATGTAGATACATTAAGTTCTCTGGCAATGTCTTTAATAGTAGCCTGACCTGATTTCATGAAAATTAGATTTTTCTAAGAATTTAAATATATAAGTTTTTGGGTGATAATGTAGTTAATAGAGGTGTTATTTTTTTTCAATTTGTTTTTAAAAAATCAGCACCATCAAACTAAAGGAAGATTACAAAAAAATGTGCAATCGTTTGCGGTTACGTTTGCACAAATATTTCTTAAAAAAATCAATGTGGATTGTTTGTTTTGCCATTTTTCATTGTGTAATATTTCCTTGCTGATTGGTAGGCTGTGTATTGCTAGGTAAAGATGATTAAATTAATAATAAAAATAAAGTAATATAAAATAGGATTAAATTAATTAAATTTTGAAACAATAAATACCAAAAACAAATTTGTATGAGAGTTCTATCAAAATTAGTCTGGGCAGCTTTAATGCTTCCATTTATTATGTGGTCTTGCGGTCCGATAGACGAACCTGCTATCATTCCCCAAACGGCATCAACATTGACGAGTCCTTCTGCAGGCACTGCAATTGTGCTTACTGAGGCCGAAAAAGAAGATACTATTTTCTTTCAGGCATCTATTCCTGATTTTGGAGTTTCAGGAAACTATACGTACACCTTGGAAATGGCTAAAGGCGGAACCAATTTTGCAACAGTTGATGTAGTCGGAACCTCCACTACACCTACAGTTAAAATTGCAGTTGGTGATTTAAATAAAAAAATTGTAACGGCAGGTCTTGAACCAAACGTTGCGGGAAATGTAGACTTCCGTCTTAAAACAACTATTGACAGAAGTTTGAGCCCTTTGGTGGGTACGGCAACCACACTGTCACTAACTGCATACAAAGACGCAGTCATATTAAGAAATCTATTCCTTGTAGGTAATGCCACTGCCCCAGGATGGAGCAATGATAACAATAACCCTGCTTTGTTTCGCGATCCTGCCAATAAAGATCTTTATGTATATACAGGATTTTTCGCTGTCGGAGAATTTAAAGTTCTAGAAAAATTGGGTCAATGGCAGCCTCAATATGGTACCAACGGCGGGTCAGCAGTTTCGGTCAACCCCGGAGGAGGTTCCGATCCCGGAGCATTTGCCATTACTACAGCAGGACATTATGTTTTTACTTTAAACTTGGCTAATAACACCTTTACTTTGGTGCCATTTACAGGAGCAGCAGATGTGTATTATCCAACAGTCGGTATCATTGGAAGTTCAACAGCTGGTGGTTGGGATTCAAGCACTGCAATGACAAACTTGACTTTTGACAAGCATATCTGGCATATTACAGCTACTGTTACAAATGGAGAAATAAAATTCAGAGCAAACGATGCTTGGACAATCAATTGGGGAGCTGTTACTCCTATATCAGGTAAAGCTGAATTGGGAAGTTCAAGCAATATTCCAATTGAAGCCGGAACCTATAAAATGTGGTTCAATTCACTAGACGGAAGATATATTTTCATAGGTGGTTAAATAGTTTCACCTAATTCTAAAAAGGCTACTTTAAGGTAGCCTTTTTCTTTTTTTTTATTTGAATCAATGCAATCTTGCCAGCAGTTAATTAAATTATAGGAAAATTTAATATCAATCCAATATCACAGATGTATGCTGTGGGCAGGTAAAAATGTGACGAATTCAGCATTTATGATTGACAATTATTCAGGTAAATGTAAAAATTCCAGACAAATAAATTCCTTATTATCAGTATCGTTATTTAGTTATTGCAAACAATGAAATTCAGAATAATATTTCCCGTTTTATTTTTATTGACCTTGAGGTTTGGGTTTTCCCAAGTAACCACAGAACCTGCTTTTCCACGGGCAGACCAAAAAATCAAAATCATTTATGATGCCACCAAGGGGACAACAGGACTAAAAGATGTAGACCCGGTATATATCCATATCGGAGCAGTAGTAGCAGGCCCTACATCGACTACTTGGGCCATCGTGCCATTTGCTTGGGGTACTGCCAATCCTGATGCAAGGATGGTAAAAACCGCTCCAAATATCTGGGAATGGGAATTTACACCAAATGATTTTTTCAATCCTACGGCCGGACAAACCATATACAGGTTGGGGATGGTTTTTAGAAATGCCACGGGGTCTTTAGAAGGGAAAACAGATACCAACGGAGATTTTTTTGTAGACCTGAGCCAAGGGTTTGAGGTGACATTCACCAATCCTAATTCCTCCAAATTATTGGAAATAGGGGAATCTCAAGAAATTAGGATTGCTTCATCGGATGTTGCTGATCTTAGCTTAGAAATCAATGGAGTAGTAGTGGCATCTGCAGCTGGAGCAGAAAGTCTACTTTATACTTTTGAAGCCACCACTGAAGGATCCTTTAATGTAGTTGCCAAGGCTTTGAAATCGGGGGAGGAAGATACTGCTGAAATCACCCTGACAGTAGTTGGACCTAGCCCTCAGGCTCCTTTGCCTTCTGGTGTAAGAAAAGGGATCAATTACATTTCTGACACAGAGGTGGTTTTGGTTTTGGAAGCTCCTTTGAAGAAAAACGTTTTTGTTATTGGCGATTTTAATAACTGGGAAGTGCTTCCGAGTTTTCAAATGAACCAAACTCCTGATAAGGAATTGTTTTGGTATAGGTTGACAGGTTTGACTCCCAAGCAGGAATATATTTTTCAGTATTTGGTTGACGGAAGTATCAGGATAGGTGATCCATATGCTGACAAGGTTTCAGATCCCTTTCATGATGACGAAATCATAGCTCAAAACAGATACCCTGGATTGAAGCCCTATCCAAAGGGAAAAACTGAATTCCAGGCAACTTTCCTACAGACTGCCCAAGACCAATACCAATGGAAATACCTTGATTATGAAAAACCCGACAAAGAGGAGTTGGTGGTATATGAACTTTTGGTTAGGGATTTTGATGATAGAAGAACTTTCAAAGCTGTGATTGAGCGCTTGGATTATTTGGCAGGATTGGGGATCAATGCACTTGAATTGATGCCGATCAAGGAATTTGAAGGGAATCTTTCATGGGGATACAATCCATCTTTCTTTTTTGCGGTAGATAAATTTTACGGTCCAAAAAATCAATTGAAGGAATTGATCGATGAGGCTCACAAAAGAGGCATGGTGGTCATTTTGGACATGGTTCTCAACCACGCTTTTGGTCAGTCTCCGTTTGTAAGGTTGTATAATGATGGAGATTATGGAGCACCGACTTTGGATAATCCTTGGCTAAACAGAGTGGCAAAACATCCATTCAATGTCGGTTATGACTTCAACCATGAGAGTGCTTATACCAAAGCTTTAATGGATTCTGTCAATAATTATTGGCTGACAGAATACAAAGTGGATGGATTTAGGTTTGATTTGAGCAAAGGATTTACCCAGACCAATTCTGGAGACAATGTAGGATTTTGGGGAGAATATGATGCGTCAAGGATTGCGATTTGGAAAAACATATATGATCAAATCAAGGAAAACCATCCTGAAGCCTATGTGATTTTGGAGCATTTTGCAGACAACATTGAGGAAAAGGAATTGTCAACTCATGGCTTGATGTTTTGGGGGAATATGAATTTTGATTTTAGGGAGATTGCCAAAGGGAATTCATGGAATTTTGAATGGGGATATTACAAAACCCGTGGATGGAACAATAATACCTTAGTCAGCTACATGGAAAGCCATGACGAAGAAAGGACCATGTGGGAATCACTCACTTGGGGACAGACTTCTCCGGTCAATATCCGTCAACTCAGCAATGCCATAAACAGGAACCAATTGATGGCAGCCTTTTTCTTTTCCATTCCGGGTCCAAAAATGATTTGGCAATTTGAAGAGTTTGGTTACGACCAAGAGCTTAATAACGACAGACTTGGTATCAAGCCTACCAAATGGGAGTATTTGGAAAATCCCGAAAGACAGCGTCTTTTCAATATGTACCGGGCAATGATAGATCTCAAAAGCAACAACAATGCTTTTAACAACCCCCAAAACGCCACTTTGGAGCTATTCCAACCTTTGAAAAGCATCAAACTGACAGACGCTGACCTTCAAGTGGTCCTTTATGGAAATTTTGGACTTACTGACATTGCCGGTGCCAACCTTACTTTTCCCGCATCGGGAACTTGGTATAATTACTTCACAGGAGAAGAAATCGTGTTGTCAGGAAATTCCCGGGCTTTCAGGGTGAGGGCCAATGAATTCCTGATGTTTACCAATAAAAAACTTCCATTGCCGGAAGGTGAAATCCTTCAAGATCCGATTCTTTCTATAAATCCAGAAATTTCAAATCAGTCAGAGTTTAAAATTTATCCGGTGCCTGCCTCTGACAGGCTAATAATAAAGGTTCCTGAAACTATGAATTCGGGTAATTTCAGGATAATTGATGTGACAGGAAAAGTAATTCGTGAGGATGTATATTTGGCCACAGACAAGAATTTGCAAGTGGATATACAGGAATTTACCTCAGGTCTTTATATCTTTGAAATCAGTGATAACCGTCAAATCATGAGAAAACGGTTTTTAAAGAAATAATCAACCTATTTTAAATCAACATGAAATTCAAACCAGGAGTTAAGTACGGAGAAGAACTCAAAGACCTATTGTCGTATGCAAAAGAAAGTGAATTTGCCCTTCCTGCGGTAAATGTCATCAATACCAGTACCGTCAATGCCGTCATTGAAACAGCAAAAAAGGTCAATTCTCCTGTAATCATTCAATTTTCTAATGGTGGCGGACAGTTTTTTGCCGGAAAAGGATTAGGAAATCAAAATCAAATCGGAGCGATACAAGGATCTATTTCAGGAGCGCTTCATGTTCATAGAATGGCCGAAGCTTATGGTGTACCTGTGGTTTTACATACTGACCATTGTGCCAAAAAGCTGCTTCCTTGGATCGATGGGCTTTTGGAAGAAGGGCAGGCATATTATGCGGCTTATAAAAAGCCGCTATATAGCTCTCATATGCTGGATCTTTCTGAAGAGCCGGTAAAAGAGAATATTGAAATCTCCGTTGAATATTTCAAGAAATTCAAAAAACTTGAAATGGGAATTGAGATTGAATTGGGTGTGACCGGTGGTGAAGAAGACGGCGTGGACAACTCAGATGTAGATAGCTCCAAACTTTACACCCAACCTGAGGAAGTGGCCTATGCTTATGAACACCTCAAAGAAGTGGATGATTTGTTTACGATTGCAGCAGCATTTGGCAATGTCCACGGTGTATATAAGCCCGGCAATGTGTCCCTGAAGCCAATCATTTTGAAGAATTCTCAGGATTATATCAATAAAAAGTACGGAACCACAGGTAAGCCGTTGTTCTTCGTTTTCCATGGAGGTTCAGGTTCAACAGAAGCCGAAATCAGAGAGGCAAACAGCTATGGTTCTGTTAAAATGAACATTGACACCGATCAGCAATGGGCATTCTGGGAAGGTATTAAAAATTACTATAAGGCAAATGAAGGATATCTTCAGTCTCAGCTAGGTAATCCTGAAGGTCCTGACAGCCCAAACAAAAAATATTATGACCCTAGAGTCTGGTTGAGAAAAGGCGAGGAAACCTTTATGAAAAGATTGGAACTTGCGTTTGACATGCTAAATGCTATCAACAGAAATTAATTTTATCCATTAAAAACCTTGAAAAAGTCACTATAGGTGACTTTTTCTATTTTCACCATACCTTATGAAATTGAAACGCTTCCACATTATTTTATTGATTTTGACATACATCGCAGTATCCTGTTCAGGTAACAAAGAGAAAAAAGTTGAGAACCATTGGCCGAATGCAGGAATTACATATGAGATTTTTATCCAATCATTCTACGATTCCAATGGTGATGGCATAGGGGATATCAATGGAGTCAAAAAGAAGTTAGACCATGTTAAGGAACTAGGCGCAAATGCAATTTGGTTTATGCCGATCATGGCCTCTCCGAGTTATCATAAATATGATGTGACTGATTACAAAAGTATCCACCCGGATTATGGGACCATGGAAGATTTTAAGGCGTTTTTGGATGAAGCCCATAAAAATGACATTAAAGTGGTGATTGACATGATCATCAACCACACAAGCAATAAGCATCCTTGGTTTTTGGAGTCTCAAAAAGGAAGGGAAAACCCCTATAGGGATTATTATGTTTGGGCTCAAAAAGATACCATTGCAGCTTACCTTGATAAAAAAACCATTACCCTTGACAGTGATAATATCCGGCAGTGGCATGATCCTGGATTTGGAGAAGATTATTATTATGGATTTTTTTATGGAGGTATGCCTGACCTTAATTTTGACAATCCTAAGGTAAGGGAGGAAATATATGAAATAGGAAGGTTTTGGCTGGAAGAAGTAGGGGTAGATGGTTTTAGACTTGATGCAGCAAAGCACATTTTTCCGGATGACAGGCCACAGGACAACCATTCCTTTTGGAAGGAATTCAGAGATAAAATGACAGCAATCAAACCTGATATTTATCTTGTCGGGGAAGTTTATGACAAAAAAGAAATTGTAGCCCCATATCTTCCGGGATTACCTGCGTTATTCAATTTTGATTTCCATTACACCCTGATCGAATCTTTCAAAAAGGAGGACGGGATGCTTTTGGCAAAAAAGCAAAAGGAAGTTTTAGACTTTTATAATGGAATTACAGATGAATTTATTGATGCCACATTTTCCTCCAATCATGACCAACCGAGGTTGCTCAATTCGTTGGATGAAAATCCAAGGAAATTGAAGCAGGCTATCAATATCCTAATGACTATGCCGGGAGCACCCTACTTATACTATGGAGAAGAAACCGGTATGTTGGGCAAAAAGCCCGATGAAAATATCAGAGAGCCGTTTCTGTGGGACATGAAAGCTAATGATAAGGGACGGACCTCATGGATGGTTCCGACTTATTCGAAAGATGACGTGGTGACCCCACTTGCGATCCAAAAGTCAATGAGCACGAGTTATTTCAATCATTACAAAGAAATCATAAAAATCAGAAACAGCAACAGAGCATTGGCTTTGGGTAAATTGGAATTGTATGAAGGTGAATTGCCCAAGCAATTGATGGCATTTTTCAGGAACCATGATGACCAAGAGGTTTTTGTGGTCCACAATCTTAGCGGAGTTTCAACTGAATTAGACGCACCTGAAGAATTCCAAACTGAAATTTATTCATTTGGAGAAGCCAAAAAGCAAGGCGACAAAATCATTCTCCCGGCTTACAGTAGTATTGTTTTGGAGTACTGATTTTGCATTTATGAAAATAGTCTCAACAGAAAAATTTCATCTTGGTCAAATGAGGCTGGTTTTGTTTTATTCACTAGGAAATACAATTGAAAAAGTCCCGATTTCATAATTGAATCGGGCTTTTTTATGAAAATTGAGAGTTTCCTGTTAATCCTATTTGGTAGGGATTATAATTTTGTCTTTGATCATTTTGTCCACTACCACATAAGCAAACTCTCTAGCAGCTTTGTCTATGCTTGACGGATTGGTAGTGGCAGATTGGGCTGACCAGACCAAAGTCTGGGTTTCCGAATCATATAAATTTATCTCAACATAATAATTTTTGTCTGTGGCATAATAACCAGGAGAATAAGTCATAGGGCCATACATTCCATAATAGCCACCAAATCTTCCATATCCTCCACCATAGTACATAGGAGTGTATGCTGTGCCGGGAACATATCTTGTTTCATTTGTCTGATCGATGATGGCTATAGTCATGATGGCATCACGACCACTTTCCCTGATTGCTTGGACGACTTGATCTTTGTTGTCATTGGTAAGCATCAATCCCGGTTTTACTTTTTCAAGATTGCTGATTGCTTGTATTCCTTTTTCGATCAATAATTCATCAATGTCGTCTTCAATGGTTTTTTTTGTAACATAATTGTCACTGATCATAGCTGCGACAAAAAGATTGGAATATCCGGATGCTTCTGCTTCAGGGCTTTTCCAAGATCCAATGATTTTTGTCGAAGGGGCACATGCAGTGACTATTGCAATCATAATGAGGAGATGAAATGAACTTTTTGAAATTAATGTTTTCATATTTTTTTGGTTTTTTAGTTTTTTAATTGGCCTTGGAATAAACTTTGGATAGCCTGATACAAACAAATTTATCAAGATATTAATCAATTTATTTTCTCTTGACTTATTTTTCGCTTTTCAGGAAATATTTTTACTTAGAATCTGTAGCCAACATTGATCATAAATCGGTAACCAAGACCTGTGACATTTGCAATTCCTGTATTTTCGAATCCACTACCATCAACTATCGTATTGAATCCTGGGATTTTTTCAGATAATAGGTCATTGATTTTTTGCAAAACAAGGGCCTGATCATCGGGATCCAAGGTGCTGTCAAAATCTACCTTGGATTTATATATTCCGACTCCGGGACCGAAAAGAACAAAATCCAGCATAAATCTTTTTGATAGTTGAAATTGGTAACCAAGTTCTGCACCTATGGTATGGATCCTAAAACCTAATTCTGTTCCAACCTCACCTTCAAAGTTGTCGGATGTTAGTTGCCAGTTTTTAGATTTATCAAAAGAATTGAAGGAATAATAAGGTCCGATGTATACACCTCTCGGAGCATCAAATTTGTTTTCTGATTTCAGGTAAAATCTATAATCTGCCGAAAAATGGACTCCTCTGTTTTTTCCTCCTCGCAAAAGAACGAGGGATTCATTCTGTGAATTATTTCCCTCTGAATTAAAACCGGGAAGTTGATTGAGGCCTATGTCAATGCTAAAACTCCTGTTTTTTTTCAAAACCCTTTCGTATCCGAATATGATATTCTTAATCCCAAAGATCGCAGGATTGGAAATATTATACCGGATGGTATTTTGAAATTTATTTTCAGTAGGTTCAGAATCCTGACCAAATAAATTGCCGGCAAACATTGTTAAAATGAAAATCAACAATAAATTTTTCATGTCATTTGAAGTTAAATACTTTATTCCAATCTGATTTCATATCTACTATTAACCAGTTGTTTTGAGGGGCATCATCGAGCCCTTTTAATAATTTTCCGATATGCGAATCTCTATCATATGCAAATTCTCTGATTGAATCCGTATGGTGAACAAACATTCCAAGCCGTGGGCCTTCACCGGAAGTGACATATTGCAGCATCTCATAATCACCATCTGAGTTTCCTGCTGCCATAATTGGCCTTTTTCCTATATGTTGGTATATACCGACTGGCTTACCTGCTTTGTCATCGATAAAATTGAGTTCCGGAAGTTTGGTGATGACAGGCATTCCATCCACCATTTCATATTTGGATTTGATGGAACTCCCAATGACCTGGTAAGGAGGGATTGCGTATGCATTTTCTGCCCATACCCTCATAAAATCAATTCCACCACCTGACACGATAAATGTTTTATATCCATTCGCACGCAGGTATTCCAACAATTCTACCATAGGTTGGTAAATCATTTGGTTATAAGGCTTACCTGTTTTGGGATGGTTAGCGGAATTGAGCCAATCACTGACAGATTTTTGAAATTCATCCGAGGTCATTCCGGCGTGAGAAGCCATCATGATTTCAAACAATGCCTTTTCTCCACCTTCCATCACATGTTTGATATCATCCTCAATAAGGCTTTTAAAAGGTTCTTTTTTCTTCCATTCAGGATGGTTTTCAGATTCTTTTTTTATAAAATCAATGGCATAAGCCAATTGAAAATACATGGGTTGTTCAGCCCATAAGGTGCCATCATTGTCAAAAACTGCAATTCTATCTGCTTCAGGTGTAAAATCCGAATTTCCTGACGTGGTGGTTTTGGTAACAAAATCAATGATTCCTGACTTGGAAGTTCCTTCATTCCAGCTTGGCAAAGGATCCGTTTCGGACTTTGGTAGTTCTGAAAGAGTAGGGGATTTAGTAGTGCATGAGGCCAATAAAAGCAATGAAACAAAGAATTTAATTAAATTTTTCATAGTGCATTTAATGTTTTTATTTACCAAATGATTTGGATAAGCCGACTCCGATAGCAAAACTGTCATAGGCGTTCCATTTAATATCATAAATGAAATTGGTGACAAATTCCAGATTTTCTTTGATTTCAAGGCTGTATTCGACTCCTAATCTTGTTAAGAAAAAGGATTCTCCTGTTTCAAATTCACCTCCAAACCCAATTTCATAAGTAAAATGCTTACCTGGTTTGAATCCGGCCACTATGGTTGAAGCAAGCGGCTTCTTTCTTTCTATTTCGGATCTTCCCCCTAATCTTTCTACTACAAAATTTTCGAGTACCAAGTCATTGTGCCAACCGATTTTCCATTGGTGAGACAAGGTATAGTTATAATCCAAAACGATTGAGGGCAAGGCACGCCAAGATATTTTACCTTCCAAAACAGCCTCTCTTACATAAGTATGGCTTAACAGTACCGAAATGCTGTGTTTTCTTTCATTTGATTCCTCCTTATGATCTTCCTCTTGAGCAAAGGCTGCTGAAGAAAAAAGCAAAAAAAGAAGAAGCACTTTCATAGGATGTGGTTTTTTTTTGAGAATAGGTCCTATTGATCAACTTTGATAAATGGGAAGGAGGCGAAAACCTGAAATGTAGATCCACTGCTTGTTCCAACTGAAGACAAAGCAATTACCTGGCTGACTCCAATATTATACCTGAATTTGATGTTCATGCCTTTCCCTTTCCTCGCGTCAGAAAGGGAATATCCAATCTCTAGAGGAACAGCTATGTAAATCGGTTTGAAACTTGATTTGACCGATTCTTCTATATCCACCACATTTCCCAATGGCAGATTGCCTGAGGCCACTTGAGTGGCAGAAGTAAGGAAACTTACCTGAGGTCCTGCAGAGGCAAAAAATTTCTCATTGAACTTATATTGGATCAAAACAGGGATATCAATATAGTTTAAATCAAAATCGTAGCTCACATCGGATAAGACAGCAGAATAATCATTGAGGGGCAAAACGGAACGAGCACCCCGAGGTGACAAAGGTTTGAATTCAGGATTTAAGGTCCATTTATCGTCCAATTTGATAAAAGTTCCTAGTCCAAAATACAAGCCTCTGGTATGCTGCTGTTGTTCCAATCCCGGCAATGAGGAAATATTCATACCCAAATCGACGCTAAGGTGAAATTTTTCCGATGCCACTTTATCACCAAATATCAAAGCAATCAGTGCCGCCTGAGAAAATGATGGCGTCAGCGACAAGATTAATAAAAACACTGTAGCAATACTTTTAAGCAATATTTTTTTCATAATATTATCCATTAGATTTTTAAAAGGCCAATCAAATCATATCCTAATGAGGTTAAGATATATTTGTAATAAAAAAACCGGACCAACAGAAGGTCCGGTTTTATCAAGACTTCAATCAATTTGAAGGTTTAACCATGTTTTCAATTTGCTTTTGGACTTTTCCCAAACTCCAATCTCCCGCCGTCTGACTAGGTGGATAATCTTTGAATGTAGTCAGAAAATTAAGTGCATATCCTTGGATTGCCATTAATATATAAGCTCTGTCAATATACCAGTCATAATAGGTATTCGAACCATATAAAGCTTTTTCAAAGGGATCGCGCCTAAGATTGGTCAAGTATGGAGCACGCAGTTCAACAAATGGTTCAAGCCAGATCTGTAATTTATCAGCTCTATTTTCCAGGAACATTGCCTTCCAGTCTCCGTATCTCAAAGCAGCTATTTCTCCTGCGTCATTTACATAAATGAATCCTGTTCGGGGAGACTCTTTTACTTTACCATATAAATAATCCAATTGGTTTACTCCATCAATGTGGTTTTTATAAGTTCGGCCACCCATTGAAACTCCTTTCATTATTTTACTTTTTACATCCGGGTCACCGCCGATAGCAGCAAAAGTCGGAAGCCAATCTTCATGGGAAACAATACCGTTTAAAGTAACTCCTGCGGGAAATTTACCAGGCCACTTTACAAAAGCAGGAACTCTATATGCACCTTCCCAACTGCTGTTCTTTTCACCGTGAAAAGGTGTAGTCCCTGCATCAGGCCAGGTATTATAATGAGGACCGTTGTCAGTAGAATACATGACCACTGTATTGTCTGCTATTCCCAATTCATCTAATAAAGACAAAAGTTCTCCTACATGTAAATCATGCTCCACCATTCCGTCGCTGTATTCATCCTGACCACTGATGCCTCTATGTTCTTCTTTGACATGGGTACGAAAATGCATTCTTGTTCCATTCCACCAGGTAAAGAATGGTTTTCCGGCAGCAACTTGTTTTTTGATGAATTCTTTAGCGGCAGCAACAGATTCATCATCTATAGTTTCCATTCTCTTTTTGGTAAGTGCTCCTGTGTCTTCAATTTTCTGCCCACCTTTTCCATCTGACCAAGAATGAATGACACCCCGTGGTCCAAAAACCTCTTTAAATTTTTTTCCATTGGCAAGGACCATATCTGAAGGATAATCTTCATTTTCAGGCTCTTCTTCTGCATTGAGGTGGTAAAGATTTCCGAAAAATTCATCAAACCCATGCATTGTTGGGAGATGTTCATCTCGGTCTCCCTGATGATTTTTTCCAAATTGCCCTGTTGCATATCCAAGATTTTTCATCACTGTCGCAATGGTGATGTCAGTTTTTTGCCAACCTTCTTTAGCTCCCGGCATACCTACTTTGGTCATTCCTGTACGGACAGGAACATTTCCACCTATGAAAGCTGCCCTACCTGCTGTACAGGATTGTTGCGCATAATAATCTGTAAAACCAACCCCTTCGCGCGCTATCCGATCTATATTTGGAGTCATATATCCCATCATACCCCGGTTGTTGTGGCTGATGTTCCAAGTACCGATATCATCTCCCCAGATAACCAAAATGTTGGGTTTCTTCTGTTGGGACCATCCCATACTGACGCTTATTATCAGGGCAAAAAAGGTTAAAAGGTTTTTTTTCATAGTCTGATTTGTTAGTATAATTTGGTTTTTGTATTGTTTTTTACTGTTAAAGAAGCATTTTCACCAATTACATCTTTATAATCCTGGCTGAATTGCCCCATGTGGCTAAACCCATATTCAGAAGCTATTTTTTTGATGTTTTGACCTGGGCCTTTTATTTTTAATTCCTGTTGAATTTTTTTGATCTTCAGATGCTTTATAAATCTTTTGGGACTTTCTCCTGTCAATTTTTTGAAGGTATAATAAAAAGTCCGCTGCGGCATTCCCAACTTTCTGATCAATTCATCCAAATCAGTTTCGGATTTATTACCCACATTGAGATGCATGATTTCAATTGACTTTATCACAAGTTCGCGACTTGAGAATGCTTGTTTTGTTTTATTTTCATTTATTTCCATATAATTTATAAAAATTGTATCAAACAAATAATACCCTAAGCGATGATTTTTTTATTTGCGTCTTTGGGATCAAAAATAGGAATGTAAATCTATTGCTATGAGGGCTTTATCGGTCTACTTGACATTTTTTATCGAATATTGTCAAACTAGTATCAGGAAATTGCTAAAAATGAAGGGCCGAAAAAATTTTCATTTTGTTTTTTGTTCAGCTTCAAAATATTGTAAAATCTATTTTTCTACATAGGTAAGGACAAAGCTTATTTTACTAGGCTTTTTCTATAATCTGATGGTGTCCTTCCGGTGAATTTCTTAAAAGCAATTACAAATGAATTTCGGTTATTAAAACCGCATTCGGCAGATAAAGCCTCTAAAGTGTAATGGGAAAATTCACCTTTTTGGAGCAATTCCATACTGTGCTCAATACGCTTTTTGTTTAAAAGATCTGCAAAATTAGTATTCAGATAATGATTGATACAGGCAGAAAGCTGGTAGTAAGGGATGTTTGTTTCTCTTGCAAAATCCTGAATTGAATACCGCTGATTGAGATAGACTTTCTTTTCATCCATCCAATTTAAAATTATCTGTCCAAGCTCTTTCATTTTATCATCAGGTTGAACACCTAATTTTTCTGTTTTGGGAGAATACTCCAATTTAATTATTTGGTCTGTCACAAATTTGATTTCATCCAGACCATATAAAAGCTGTGGAAAAAAATAAAGCAATACTGCACTCGACATCAATAAAACCGCTCCCGTAAAGTGAACCAGCATAAAAACCAATTCTTTTTCCAACCAAAAATAAGTCAGATAGAAAGGCATAAACAAAAAGAATTGAAAGGTCATGAAGAAAATAATCCATACCTGCCAGTCTTTTTCAAACTTATTGAAAGACCTGTTGATGTTTTTTTGCCACTTGACCAAAAGCCTCATCTGCAACAGCCAATAAATATTGATCAGAATAGTTCTCGAAGTTTGATGGAACCCATTTGGAAAAAACATGCTTTGTCTAAATTCTGTGAACTTATTAGGGTCATTGATGTCCTGTAGGATTAATTCTAACTTTTCTGCGGATGATAAAAAAAGAACAGGGGAATAGTCAATGATATAAATAGCCATCGGAATAAAATGAAAAGCATCGCTCCATTTCAAGTCCCTGTTATGGGTGACACAATGCATGTAGATAAAAGGCATGGGCACGAATATCAATGCAAAAATATTTCCGGTTCTGTAAATTCCCGGGAAATGAACCATCATACCCGAACTGATCAACATGCTGAAAAAAATGGCCAAAGAAAGACTCAAGAAAGTAAGGGCGAGCGGGATACTCTTTGTGTTTTTGCGGAAAGAATACACCATCACAATAACTCCTGTCTGAAGGCCTATCACAACCGAAACCAAGAAAAATATATTGTTGAAATCCAAACCCGAATTCATTTCAAAAATTGATAAAAAGTGAAATGGTGAAACAGTATGGAATATAATAAATAAACACTATTGGATTAAACCTGATTTTTCCCGGGTTTACAATCTCAAGTTTCTTAGCTAAATGAAAAAATTCTGAGGGGAAACATGCGGAATGGGTTTTGAAGAGATAATAATAAAACTTCATATCATATTTATTAAGTAATTAAGGCGCAGCCAATGACTGCGCCTAATTGTGGTTGCCGTGAATACCTGGTTTCTACGTTAAACCAACCAAATGTAATTATTCAAAATGAAAAAAAAGCCATTGAAATATGATTAAATACCGTATTTATCAAAATATTGCAAATAAATTATCTTCCAAGTCTTTATATTTCCAGAGTTCACTTTTTCATATCCTTGTCAAAAAATAGATTTCTCAGTTTGAAGGGTGTGCCGAAAAAAATTAATTAACCTATCGTTCGAATAGATAAGTCTATTATTCTGATTTCCTGGTTACTCATCCTTTTTCCCACCTAAGCAAATCTGTTAAATATGAAACTTTTGGCGAGCAAATTATAAGAGTTGTTAACTAAAATCCTGCAAAATTGCCACATAAATAAACATCTAAGATGAAAAGATTCAATCTGATTTTAATGCTGGCAATAGCTTTCACCTTTTTCTCTTCTGCTTCAGTATTAGCTGGAGGCAAAGATAAAGTAGAGACCAAGCCCAAGATGCCTGAGGCCGAAATGAAGATTTTGGTGGACCGGCTCGAAGAGATCAAAACTATGGATAGGTCCATGATGGACAGAACCGAGAAAAAAGAACTGAGGTCTGAAGTGCGAGAAATCAATGAAGAAATAAAAAGAGATGGGGGAGGAGTTTACCTTTCCATCGGTGCGCTTTTGTTGGTCATCATCTTATTGATCCTGTTGTTGTAATCGGTCCTACCGGAATGGCAGATTTCTTACCTCTGAATTCGGGTATTCGAAATTGAAACCGTAAGAATTCATTTTGATTTTGGCCTTTAAAATTTCATTTACCTGAATCTAATATTTCATAAACTCTTAATTCAATCCTCAACAACCAAAACTATGGGAAATCTCCTTTATATTATTGCCGTTATTTTAGTTATTATCTGGGCCGTAGGCTTTCTTGGCTATGGCAGCGGTGGCATCATCCACATCCTCTTGGTCATTGCGATCGTAGTAGTTTTGCTGCGTGTCATCAGGGGAGGAAGCGGTGTCTGATATAACAGTATCCGCTTAGGTCTATGACAGAATATGTAATATTTGTAAGCCTATTCTGTCATTGTATAATCTTTTAGGTCGGTTTTAAGCCGACCTTTGTTTTTATATTAACCAACCCAAAACTTAATATGGAATTTAGAAAAAGTGTAAAAAAAGAACCTTTCAAGGTATACGGTGATTGGGGGAGACAATCTACCCACCTGCAAACCAGATTTCCTGAACTGACTGACGAAGACCTGGAGTTTGAAGAGGGAAAAGAAGACGAACTTATCAGGAGAATTGAAGTCAGGTTAAACAAAAATTACAACGAAGTTGTCAAATTTCTAAGAATAGGCCACATGGCCACAGTCTGATTTTTTTTGACCTTAGAGTGAATCCTAATTTTTTTTTTGAAACAATTGCACAGAAATAGATTTTCTGTGAGTTTTTTTAATCCCACTTATGATTTCAATAATATTTTAAGTTTTATCAAAGAGAATCAGTAAATTACAAATACTCCCACCACGGATTTCAGCCAATTAATTTTTTAGAATATTTAAGTTAACCAAACTCAAAGAGCTTGAAAATCTATATCAAATATATGGTCAGCCTCCGCTGCAAAATGATAGTCCAAATGGAACTGGAAAAGCTAGGTATTCCCTTTCTTACCATTGACATCGGAATAGTCGATTTAAAAACTGAATTGACAGGGCAACAGCATGATGACCTTCAAGCCAACTTAAAAAAGATAGGGCTGGAGCTTCTTGATGACAAGAAAAGTATCCTTATTGATAAAATCAAAAATGTCATCATCGAAATGGTCCATTACAATGAGGAAGTACCCAAAGTCAATTATTCGGTCTTTATCAGTGAAAAACTCGGTTATGACTATACTTACCTTTCCAATATTTTTTCTGATGTAAAGGGGATCACCATACAGCAGTTTATTATTTTTCATAAAATCGAAAGGGTCAAAGAACTGATGCTGTATGACGAACTCAACCTGACAGAGATTTCTTACAGGTTAAATTACAGCAGTGTATCCCACCTTTCCAATCAGTTTAAGAAAATCACGGGACTTACTCCTTCATTTTTTAAGCAGATGAAAAAAATTCGAAAAGAAAATTTGGAAAATGTATGATATATGTAAGTTTTACCATATAATCTGCAAAATTACCACTCCAATATTCCTGACATTTGTATCATAAGAATTGCAAAAAAGTACAGAAGATGGAAAGAAAAGGGAATTTGGAACTGGCAAAAGGATCAGAACATGTGATCACAGAAATCATCGAATACCTCACAGATTCGGTTGTCAGCAAGAGGATACTGAGCAAAGTCACCGGAAGCGTTACAGCTTCGGCTATGGATGTGGGTACCCAAGTTGAAGAAAGGATTTCCCATTTTGACAATTATATCCAGATTATCGATGGCAGTGCAGAACTTACGATAGATATCAAAAAGTTTACACTGACTCGTGGACAGGGAATCATTATCCCTGCCAACTCCAATTATATTTTCAATGCAAACAAACAGTTTAAGATGGTTTCGACAATCATCAAAAGCGGTTACGAGGATTAACTTTTTGATTGATTTCAGATTATCTATTTGTAGGTCAGCGACAAGCTTTGGAAGGTCTCTGTTACTTTAGAGGTTAACATGGATCGCCTGCTATTTTTCCTTCGGTGGAATTTGTTTGGGTGAATTAAATGATACCGATGCTTACCGACAAATGGATAATCACATTTTTTAATTTTCCTTAGTGCAATCTCAGGATGGGGTTAACTAGTGAGTAGAAAGAATATTTTAAGATTTTATTAGGGCTTATAAAATGGTAAGAAAGGCAGGTCAAACCTGTCTTTTCTTTTTTTAATCCCTACCAAGATTTAGATTTCTACCAGCCAATTTTTGTGTCTCCACAAACATTTCTGATTCTGCATCACCATAGTTTGTGTCCCCTCAAACCTTCCAGATTCCCCCAATAAGTAATATCTGTAAGCTTTATAGTATAATCTATAATTTTAAAAGACCTCCTAAGCCTACCTTTGAATAAATTAAACCAACGATTATTTACCACAAGTATTATGAAAAAGATCAGATCAATTACTGTATTAATTATGCTGTCGGGATTGCTTGCATTTGGATGTGAAGATTACCCGGATGGACCGGCTGTCAGCCTAATACCGAAAGCAGATAGAGTGGGCAATGATTGGAAAATAGCAGAGGCTTTGGATAATGGCACCAATGTCACGGCGGATTACACGAAATATGAATTGGACCTTACAGAAGATGGCGCTGCCACCCTCACTGCACAGTACACTTTGCTCGGTATGGAATATGACTTCGTGACTAACGGAGTATGGATATTTATGAGTGATGAAGAAAAAATCTCTTTTGATTTTGACAACAACCTCGCAGATGGGATTTATGAAATACTGAAGCTTGAAAGTTCTGAAATGTGGCTTAAACAAGACGGAGGAACTCTCGAACTTCATTTTATCCCGAGATAAAATTTGGATTCGAATTTTTAACAAAAAAAAAGAAACACACTATGAAAATTTCAGATTCAAATCCAACCGGATTGATTGTCAGCAGTGTACTGATGGTGATTGGTGCAGGTGCTATCATTGGTTTTTTTTTCCGAAAAAACAGAAATAACATAAGCAAGAAGAAGGTAAAGCAAACAGGTGAATACCTTGCAAAAAAGCTGAAGAAAGAAGGCAGAATCCTAAAAGACAAAGTAAAAAGCAGGATGGATGCTTCCAAAACAGCTTTGGAAGAAGTTTCCAATTGAAATTTGGCTTTAAATACCACTAATCACCATGATGATGAATATCAAATCTAAAGTAAGCAGTTTGCTGCTAGTGTCGGCAATTGGGTTTGGCTTTGGCAGTTGCTCCAAGCCAATAGAGGAGAAAATGGACGATGCTGAATCAAAAGTAGAAGAAAAGCAGGATGAGGTAACCGAAGCAAAAGTGGACCTATACCAAGTCGCTTCTGACTCAGCCACCCAAGTCACCGAATACCTGATGGTAACCAAAGAAAGGCTAAAGGCAAATACCCAAAGCCTGGAGGAAATCAAAGAAGGGTTCAGTTCCGATAAAACAGACCGCAAACTTGCTTATGACGAAGAACTGACAAGTTTGATCAATCAAAATCGCGCACTCATAGCGGTGGTCAATGATACTCCGGCTATCCGAAGCGATACCTGGAAAAACGTCAGGGTCGAATTGAACCAACAAATGGATGATTTGGAAAAATCCATCGCAGAACTGAAGGAAAAGGTTACGATTAAACCATAACAGTAATTAATAGGGCTTGAGAACGGGAAAAAAATGGCAGGTAATACCTGCCATTTTTTTTGTTTCCGGCATAATCCTGAATCTGAATTAGTTGCTTTTTTTGACAATAATATCCGCTGTGGCAGTTCAGTAAAATTTTTAACGATTCTTTGTCTATCCTCCCAAGATCATTTCCAATTCTAATCCTTTCAATTATTTTACCGGATAGACCAAGAATAAAAAATAGGCACCGTCATTGACAGTGCCTATTTACCCATACAGTCTAAAAAGCTTCCATGTTTTGGAAGTACAAATTTACCCCCTCTTTTAATGGAATCTCTTTTTACAGGGTTATCAAATTTTAGTCTTTTATTGACCTGAGAAGCTTTCTTTTAACATTAAAATAACCCAAAAGAATTTTGGTAAAAATTGACCGGAATTATGGGATGGCCAAAAAAAAGGCACTGCCATTAGCAGTGCCTTATACCCGTGAAGCCTAAAAATACACTTGATATCTGCTTCAAAATTACATTCTTTTTCAATCAGGGTACTTTTTAATCGGTTATCAAATCACTGTCTTTTTGTTTCCACAAGAGATTCATTTTTAATAAAAAAATAATTTGAAGGATTTTCATAACAGATTCCCTTTGTTCAATTTTCCAAAAAATCACTTAACATTGGAAATTGGATTATTGAATTTGGGTACTTTTACCAAAAACACAGACAACCCATGAAAATGAAGAAATATTCCCCCCTCAAGGAACATACGGATGCCAAATTGAGATATGCACAGCTGTATCTTGATGCCTTGAAAGAACCCAAAGTAGTAGGTTCAGACCTTGAAAAAGCACACCAAGGATCTTTTCTTTTTCACTTAAACGGAGTTGTGGATGCTTTCTTGGCAGAGATCAATGAATTATACGGCCTTGGACTTAAAGGAAAACACCTGACAATCGATCACCTCAAATCAGCCAAACCGGAATCAAAAAAGTCCCTCAAGGAAGTTAAAAAACTCGGGAAATTATTGGGCAAAAAGAATTGGCTTGCAGAATTGAGGTCCTTTGATCCCAACAATGTAAAGCCAGCAAAAAAAGGAAAGAAATCTGAAGTGGACAAGGAAGTCTCTAACCTTGTAGAACATGTGGTTATAATCCCTACAAATCCAATAATGGAGAGATTTGAAGATTGGCAGGCAAAAATGAGGAGGCTAATTTCTGAACTGAGAGAATCAGCCCTGCTTGGAAGCGGCAAAGCTCCTAAAAAATAAAAAAATCTTGTACTCCTTATTCTAATGCTCCCAGGTCTTCATGCTTGGGAGTTTTTTTATTTTTATAACCAACAGCTTAAGAAAGTGGCTAAATAAATCAAGACTGCGCAGCGTTTAAGTCGCATTTATCATTTTGAATTATTCATTTTTTCTCGCTTCTCGGCTCTCGCATCTCGGTTCTTGTCTTTGCCTTATTGTAATTCTTAAACAGTGTCTTTTTTTATAAATGCAGAAAGAATAAGATAAAAGGTAAATAAAAATACCATGAGGCAATCCACCATTACTGCCGTGCCGACTTGGTTGCTAAGGTATTGGCTGCCAATGGTTAGCACCAAAGCGATAAAAATGACTTTACTTATTCCTGCAATAATCAATGAATAAGACCTGACAGAGGGATTTAATGCCCCATAAAGTAACATTATTCCGATTAGCCCTAATAAAGCAGACCAATTTCGCACGATAATACTTTCATATGGTGATGAACCGGGAATTTCCCCAAAATTCATTTGAAGTGATGCTTCCGGTGAAAAAAGCCCAAGAAACATGCTACAGGTTAATAAGCCGCAAAGGGCCATGATCCATTTGAAATTTGATAAAAATTTATCTATGATCATTTTCTTTAAGCCGTTTATAATCTTTTCTCTTTAATTCAGAAAATAAATAAGAATTTCAATGAGATTACCGCGGTAAATGCTCACTGAAATTCTTCCTTTAAAACCTCCGTGACTAAATAGCCAATTGGAGCAAGTCATCAAGCTGAACTTACCTTTTAATCAATTATGGCCGGGGCTTCTGATGGAACGGTTGCAGCAATGCGCTGTATTGTTACATTTTTGATGTTACCATTAAACTTACTTGACGTACCATAATCTGCCACAACAGTTCCTAAATCAACACCTACATCTGCCAAATCCACCACAGAGAAAATTCCAGGTTGGGTCCTTTCAATGCGGCCTTCTCCAAATTTTTGACCATCCACGGTAATCGTTCCAACACCACCGCGGCCTGGTCCGCCGCCATCATATTTGAAATCATACACCAAGGTGTGTTTTCCGGGTGCCAAAGTCTGGGTTGAAGAAATGGTGGTGGAATTCAATCCTAGGAAATTATAGGTAAAGAATGGCTTTCCGTTTTTGACATAGAATGATAATCCTCCAAACCGTCCTCCTTGGCAAACCAAAACCCCATTTCCCCCGGGTCCGACTTCAACCTCAGCGGTAATGGTGTAGGAGGTATTTTGTAAGTTAGGAAATACATCCACCCCCAGACCTTTCATGTCCTTTGTAAGCTTCATAGATGTTCTACCTGGTGCCATCACAGTTGGCCTGCCTGCGACCTCTGCTATCATTCGCTCTACCGTGCGATCATCAATGGGTAATACATGGTATTTCTCGGCTTCCTTCATAAATAGAGACTGCATATCTTTGAGTTTTTGAGGCTCTTTTTGCGAAAGGTCATTGGATAAGCTAAAGTCTTCTTTGGTGTTGTACAATTCCCAAACATCATTTTGCAGTGTATTAAATGGTTCTGGCAAAAAAGGAGCCTGGTGAATTGTTCGGGCATACCAACCGTCCTGATAAACAGCCCTGTTTCCGCCAATTTCAAAATACTGCACAGTATGTTGTTCCGGTGCGTCTCCATTGTTGAAGGAATATGCAAGACTGGTACCTTCGATAGGATCCTGTGCAATGCCGTTTACCATTTTGGGGGAAGGGATTCCAGTCACTTCGTAAACTGTCGGAGCCACGTCAGCGACAAAGCCAAATTGGTTTCTCATTTCCCCTTTGGATTTTATGCCTTTAGGCCAATGCACCACCATCCCGTTGCGGGTTCCTCCAAAATCTGAAGCCATTTGCTTTGTCCATGTAAAAGGGCTATTGGTAGCTACTGCCCATCCGGAAGCCATGTGTGGAATGGTACTTTCTGTTCCCCATTCGTCATAGAGCTTCATCATATCATCAACATTTTCTTTTACCCGGTTGAAGTAGGTCCATTCATTGAACATTCCTGTTTGCTGACCTTCGGCGCTTGAGCCATTGTCACCGGCAATAAAGAAGATGATGGTATTGTCTAATTCACCCATTTCTTCGATCGCATCGATCAAGCGGCCGATTTCATGGTCTGTATGCTCGGCAAACCCTGCAAAAACCTCCATTTGTCGGGCAAACAATTTTTGTTCAACAGGTGATAAATCGGCCCAATCCTGAATCTGCTCCGGTTTTGGAGGAAGGATTGTATTGGCAGGGACGATGCCCAATTTTTTCTGACGCTCCAGTGTTTCTTCACGCAATACATCCCAACCTTTGTCGAATTTGCCTTTATATTTGGCAGAATACTCTTTAGGGGCATGATGCGGGGCTCGTGTTGCACCCGGTGCATAGTAGATGAAAAATGGTTTGTCGGGCTGCAAAGCTTGTTGCTTGTTTACCCAAGAAACGGCTTGATTGGTCATATCGTTGGTGAAATGGTAGCCGGGATAGCTGGGAGTTTCTATCATGGTTACCCCATCATAAATGACCGGTGCCCAGTTGTTGGTTATTCCACCTAAGAATCCATAAAATTTCTCAAAGCCTGAATGGGTGGGCCATCTGTCTTGTGGTCCGTTACTTGATTTTTCCCAAGTAGGAGTCTCGTGGCTTTTTCCAAATTGGGCCGTGCTATATCCGTTTTGCCTGAGGACTTCAGCCAACGGGGTAATAGATTGAGGGCGAATAGAAGTGTAACCGGGATAAGAAGTTGCTAATTCAGTAATTATGCCAAGGTTTACGGAGTGTGGATTGTAACCCGTAAGCAAGGCTGCCCTTGTTGGGGTACAAAGTGCAGTGGTATGAAATCTGTTATATGTCAAGCCGTTTTTGGCAAGACGGTCGAGGGTAGGCATATATGCCGGACCGCCAAAGGTCTCGGGAACAGCAAATCCCATATCATCCATCAAAATTATAACTACGTTTGGAGCGTCTTTTGGAGCCGTAACTTCAAATTTTGGTGGCGGCGTGGTATTGCGCACATCGAGTTCGCTGTACCTTACCCTTTCCGGGTGTTTGATAGGTAGTATTGTTCTGTCTATGCCTTCGGAAATTTCAATGCCTTCAGCACCTATTTCCGAATCAGACTCATTTTGGCTGGGTCCGCAGGCAAAAAATGCAAGCAAGCCTGATATCATGAACAATTGTATTAATCGATTTTTCATATGGAATATTTATTTGTAATTTTTAAAAAGACTTTTCCAGCTTTTATCAATTCTCTCAAATACTCAAAAGTTTCTACTTTCTTATTTTATAAGAGTTTTTTTATTCTGTCAAACTTATTGTTTCCCGAAAAGAATCTTTGGAAAATCTTGCCATAATTCAAGGAATGTTTGAAGCATTATTGGAATGAATACCACATCGGATTTCAAAAAATTGGTTTCTAATTAATAAGGATGAAAATTGTTTCCTTATCAAATTTTAGAAAAAATGGATGTTGAATTGATGAAAACCAAAATCAATGAGGTTTTCGATTTGCAAAAAAAGCAGGCTTTAATTATGAGATCCAGTACTGCGGAGGAAAGGATCGGACTCATCCGTAAGCTTCATGATTGGATATTGAACCATAGGGAGGATATCAGAAAAGCCATGTATGCGGATTATCGCAAACCTTACACGGAGACAGATATTTCAGAAATCTACCCGGTGGTATCAGAAGCCAAGCATACCATTAAGCATCTTAAAAATTGGATGAAAACAAAAAGGGTTCCTACACCGGTCACTTTTCTTGGTACCAAAGCTTCGATTCAATATGAACCAAAAGGTTCAAGTCTGATCATTGCCCCATGGAATTATCCCTTCAATCTGGCAATTTGTCCATTGGTATCCGCTTTGAGTGCAGGCTGTACAGTGATGATAAAACCTTCGGAAATGACACCCCATACTTCTGCATTGATCAAAGAGATGATAGGGGAGATCTTCGAAAAAAACATGGTGTGTGTTATTGAAGGCGGGCTTGAGGCCAGTCAGCTGCTCCTTGCCAAACCATTTGACCACATCTTTTTTACTGGAAGTCCCATGGTCGGGAAGATTGTGATGCGATCGGCTTCAGATCATCTGGGCTCTGTAACCTTGGAATTGGGAGGGAAATCCCCTGTAATTATAGCACCGGATGCGGACCTCAAAGACGCTGCAAGGAAAATTGCTTCAACCAAATTCATCAATTGCGGACAGACCTGTGTAGCTCCTGATTTTGTTTTGGTGCCTAGATCCTTACGGGATGAATTTGTCCAAAATCTGAATGAAGCCATTGATACACTGTATGTCAGCGATGGACAGGGAGTGGAAAAAAGTCCTGACTATGGCCGAATAGTCAATGAAAGACATTTCAACCGGCTCAACAAATTGGTAGAAGATGCCTGTGAAAATGGAGCCACAATTGCCAAAGGAGGTAAAAATATACCAGAAGAAAATTTTATAGAGCCGACTATCCTTACCATGGTCAAGGAATCCATGGAAGTAATGGAAGATGAAATATTCGGACCCATACTTCCGGTGATGGACTATGAAAATATAGATGAGGCTTTGAATTTTGTAAACAAAATGCCAAAACCATTAGCCCTTTACGCATTTTCTAAAAGTGATAAAAAGTTGGGATACATATTTAGAAAGACCAGTTCAGGTGGTGCTGTGGCCAATGACTGCGTGCTGCATTTTATCCATCCGGAACTTCCTTTTGGGGGGGTAAACAATTCCGGGATTGGAAAGTCACATGGACATTTTGGTTTCTTGGAGTTTACCAATCAAAAATCTCTCCTCAAGCAAAGAGTCGGCTTCACCGCTGTGACACCTTTATTCCCACCTTATAACAAAGCAAAAGAGGTATTAATCGATGGTCTGTTAAAATGGTTTTGATAGGGATTCAATCCAAGAAAGCAATAGAATAAAGAAGTTCGGGTACTTTTTAAATGCCAAACAATCAATAAGAAAAAATGAGAAAAACCATTCTAACATTATATTATAGACTTTATCAAGCCTCGTTTAAACTCGCCATGCCATTACTTCCCTGGAGGAAACCGGTGGTGTTGGAGGGTGCTGGATGTGTAAAGAATGTGCCGGACTTGCTTCAGCAGTTAAAAATCAAGAATGTTTTGATCGTGACAGACAGTACATTGATGAAGTTGGGTTTATTGGATAACCTGATCACAGAACTTGGCGTCAATGGCTGCCAATATGCTGTTTTTGACAAAACTGTGCCCGATCCTACCATTGAAAATGTCGAAGAGGCATTGAAAATGTATCATCAGTACAATTGCAAAGCCATCATTGCTTTTGGAGGAGGTTCACCGATGGATTGTGCCAAGGCAGTAGGAGCGAGGGTCAGTCGTCCAAATAAACCGGTCGGGAAGATGAAAGGTGTATTGAAAGTGATTTTCAAAATCCCGACATTGATTGCAGTCCCCACCACTGCCGGAACGGGAAGTGAGGTAACTTTGGCCGCAGTAATCAGCAATTCCGAAACCCACGAAAAATATCCCATCAATGATTTTTGTCTCATTCCCCATTATGCAGTACTGGACCCTGAGCTTACTTTAAAACTTCCACCCCATATCACTGCAGCAACCGGAATGGATGCCATGACCCACGCTGTAGAATCCTACATCGGGCGTAGCAATACCAATGAAACTAGAAAAGCAGCGTTGGAAGCAATAACCCTTATCCACCAAAACCTGCTTCAAGCTTATAACATCCCTGGAGATCTGAAGGCCAGGGAAGCAATGCTTAAAGGTTCCTATATGGCAGGAGTGGCTTTCACACGTGCATACGTAGGATATGTTCATGCCATTGCACATACAATTGGCGGCTTTTATGGATATCCGCATGGACAAGCCAATGCCATCATCATGCCACACGTGTTGGAATTTTATGGAAGTGCTTCAGGCAAAAGACTCGCCGAACTTGCAGACCATATTGGTATTGTCAACGGGAACCTTACAAACGCCCAAAAAGCAAATGCTTTTGTTCAGTACCTGAAAGACATGAACAAAAAAATGGGTATCCAAAGTAACATTCCGGAAATCAAGGAAAGCGATTTACCGGAAATGATCAGCAGGGCATTGGCAGAAGCCAACCCACTTTACCCAGTACCAAAAATTTTGTTTAAGGAAGATTTGGAAAAACTTTATATGAAAATCAAAGGAATATAAATCAATTTGCCACTGAGGCCACAGAGATCACTTAGACAAAATTGTGTCTGCACCAATGTCCATCTTTACTTTCTCTTTGCTGCTCAGTTTACCGTAATTTTTTCTTTTACCGCAATGGAAAAGAAGGTTTCGCTAAGAGGCGCAAAAGAATGGGTTTACCTATACTACCAGGAGGCCACAGATAAAAATAAGAGAAACGAGGAATAACTTTTGACCCCGAAAGGGGTCAAATTTTTATTTACCCTGGGTAGTAACCCGATGATAGAAAACAATCGAGGATAAATCAACCCTGAAAAGGGTTGAACTCTTTTGTCTCAGGAATGTAATTTCATAGATTAAGCACCCCTGTTTTTGGAGATAACCTGATTCTTCTCTTTCCATTACCTCGGCCAAAAACCTGAGTCAGATTGTTCTTTTTATCCCCGAGTTTGGTACCTCACTCGGGGCAATTAAAATAGTTTGATCCTTTCAGGATCTTTTGCCAACAAAATCCTGATCTATAAATGACCACAAAAGACTCGAACCTCTATTTACCCCGGGTAGCAACCTCCGGATCGAGTTCGATCAAGGTAAGGCCAACCATGAAAGGGCTTGACCTTACCTAATATTTGGCGGAAACCCTTTATCTCTCTTTAGTTTTTTTCGGCCAAAAATAGGAATCGCATTCTTTTTTTTATACCCCGAGTGAGGAACGAAACTCGGGGTATAAAAAAATATTTGATCCTTTCACCACCGCCTCCAATCTTTTACCATTAAGAGATTGAGAAAATATTCTTTCATAAATAAAGGGCTGTTTTCCCATGAATAATTACAACCAACCCAAATAAACAGAATCAGAAAGTAAGATATTACCATTGTTTGATTGATCCTGACTGAAAGCAAGGTTAACATGGCATTTTTTCTTTAGCATGCTCTCCCAAAGCTGAACAAATTGGCTTTCAGAAGACCTATCATTTCCGAAGGTGATGTATTCCGAAAACATTTGGTCGGGATAATGCAACACTATAAAGGCTTTATCCCAAGGTTTTGCGTTTGAAAAATGTGCATTGCTTTGCCAAGTGATGTAGAAACCATTGTCCACTTTTTCTGCTTTCGCATTTAGTGGGGGCAATAGCGGTCCCCGACTCACCTTTATCAATGATGGATCTATGGCAAATTTTGGCCCATCAGCAATGAAGGAATTGTTTAAAGTGTAGGAAACACAGGCGTGGAAAGGCCTTCTTGCTCCAACGGCCAAATTCTGAAAACCAAATGCTATCGGTGATTTAAGCGATTTCAGGTGACGTTGGGTAAGGGTCATTTTGCTCTGGTATAGTAATTTGAGTGGTGGGGTCTTTTTCTTTTGGGCTTTAGTCTGTTTTGAGGGAGCTTGCCGGACGTAAGTTTTACCTCCAACCTTATAATACACTAAGCCTCCTACTTTACCATTTAAATCTCCTGCGGGTGAATCATTTACACTTGCCATGGGGGTGACGTTTAAAATGAAAACTTAAGATATAAACAATAAATTGAAACTACCAAATTCGATAATTAAATTCTCGAATTCCACTCATGCGATATACCCCAATACTAAAAAAAATATTGATTAAGGACTGGACATGGATTGGTCATGGATTGGACTTGGATTGGTCAATGGGTAGCTCAAGTATAGATGCGAGTCTACTATGGTGTAGGAGAGCCTCAGGATTGGTATGGATTTGGGTAGAGGGAAAGAGGGGGCAAACTCAATTATAATGTTAACTTTATTTACGAACTAAAAATAGACAGATGCTGAAATTTTGAAGATTTGTCCAATCCCTGCCTTCAGAAGGTAGTACAGATTTGGCTGGGCTTTGTGTTCATTTGGACCCCATATTCTAAAAAAGACAATTATTGGAACTACCCTTTTTTTTTTCCATTCTCTTCTCAATTCCTGTATCTGGATTCTTGTCTCTTTAAAAACTCTCGTTCACATTCAAGTAAAACCCTGAGTTTCCTTTTTGGCCCCAGCCATAATCTGCGGTGATTGTTGTCCGGTTTTTCTTGTTGATCATAACCCGAAGACCCAATCCATATCCAGGATTGAATTGCTCAAAAAGCTTCTCATTGGTGTCACGACTGCTGAAACTTCCTGCATTCACAAAAACAGTACCTCCAAAGGTTTCTTTATTTTGCTGAAGTGGAAACCTGTACTCAGCTTCAGTATAGACCATGCTTTCTCCTCGAAACCTACCCTGTGCATATGCCCGTCCTGACCTGCCAAACATGTCCCATCCGATGGAAGGAAGGTTCATATAGGGGAGATTACCGGTGACAAGAAAATTGCCGTAACCCCAAACCGCAATGAGGTGTCTTTTTCTTCTTTCACTGAGATTGAAATAATGCCTGTAATCCATCAATAGGGTACTGGACGATTGGTCTGAACCCAAAAAAGTGGGATTGATTTTATAAGAAAGCAAGGCAAAGTTTTTTTCGTAAGGTGAGACAGCGATGTCCCTGTTTTCCATGATGGCATTTAGTGTGACTCCGGAAAGGACGTATTTTTCTGTTGAAAATCCCCGTGCCAAATTATATGCATCATGGGAAAACTCCAAAGTAGGAGCGTTCTCCTCACTGGTAAAACTATTTATCTTGGAGTGTAGGTCAAAATGATAGCCCATGCCCAGGTAAAACTTGGAATCCCCAATTCTCCTCAATACAGTCTCATAAAACCTTATCAAATTAAAGTCCATTTGTTGCTCTCCATGCCATACCCCAGGTCTGGCAGGATCTTCCTCAGGAATGTTTGGAGCACTGCTTCCCAATCCAAAAGTAGGCTGAGAGGTGATGAAATAACGCCAATCACCGACTAGGATCCATTTGTTTTTGTCCAAAAAGATGTTGCTTCTTGAACTGAAGATCCATTGTTTTTTGGTAGTATAAAGAAAATTTCCAACCAGATTTGACATCTTGGTATCGGCAGGATTACCCATGTACCAAGTGGCAGAAGGGGCAAGACCAAACATCCACCCGTTTGCCGGATTGGAACCTACAGCCGGAAGTGGTACCCACTTGAGGTCATTGATTTTATTTGATTTATAGGTAGTGGTGTCCTGGGCTTCAACTACATGCAGAAAAGCAAAGAATGCCAAAGAAAGAATTAGAGTCTTCATGGTAGCCGGAATAGGGGATGGTGGAAGGTTATTTTAGGGCTTATACTCAAATATAATAGATTAAAATCAGGAAGTAACATGGCTTTCCACTGGAAATCCCAATTTACTTCCACCTAAATAAAACTTACTTTTAAGTAAAATGAAACCAATATAAGATCACCAAAACAGGGGGGAAATGTTTGAATTTTTAATAAATTCAATTGATTTCAAATTTAAAGAGCAATCAAAGAAAGAAATCACTTTTTGTCTGCAACACATCTGAAACCAACATTAGAAGTGCCGCTGTCGTAGGCATGTCCCTGTCTGGCTGAGGGCCGGTAATTGATACAGTAATCATCCGCACAGAGGAAAGAACCTCCTTTGATGACTTTTTCAATGGCGTAAGGATTATCCGGATTGTAGCATTTGCTGATGGCACTGTCGAGTGCCGGAGCCTCACCGGACATCCTGAGAAAGGTAGCTGCATCAAACCAGTCACTTGTCATTTCCCAAACATTTCCTATGATGTCATAAAGTCCAAAATCGTTTGGAGGAAAGCTTTTGACAGGTGCAGTTCCCAAAAAGCCATCCCTTCCTTCATTGGAGTGAGGAAAATCCCCTTGGAATGTATTCGCCATAAATTGCCCGTTTGGCCTGAAGTCAACACCCCAAGCGTAGCGTTGGCTTTCTTTTCCTCCCTTTGCGGCATATTCCCATTCCGCTTCTGTAGGCAACCGCTTTCCTGCCCATTTTGCGTAGGCTTCAGCATCTTCATCCGCCATATGCACGACAGGATGGTTTTCTTTTCCTTTGATACTACTTCCGGGACCTTCGGGGTGTTTCCAGCTTGCACCGTCTACCCATTTCCACCAAAGCGCAAGGTCATTTGTTTGTGTCGAGACAGCCTGGGCAGGTGGAGAAAAAACCAAGGAACCGGGTTGCATGTCCTTATCAGCCGGCCGAGGGGTGCCGGGAGGAAGCTGAACTTTCATTTCTTCCCAATCCAATGGCCTTTCTGCAACGGTTACATAACCGGTCTCTTCCACAAATTTGGCATATTGGGCATTGGTCACCTCCGTCACATCCATAAAAAAACCTTTGACTTCCCTCTTTACCGCCGGCCTTTCTACCTGATAAGCTTCCTGCTCATTGGTACCCATAAAAAACGAACCGCCTTCAATCCAAACCATCCCTTCCTTCGAAAAATCCGATGCTTGCTGTATCTCCTTTGCCGTGACTTCTACTTCTTTTTCCTTTGGATTACATTGTGCAAAAATTAATCCTGTCAACAAAACCGGAACAGCAAAATAGTGGGATTTTTTCATGGTTGGCTTTAAATTTGGTTTCATAAAGGTAGGTCAGTCCTAGAATAATAGCAATATCTTGTTTTTGCCAGAAGGAATAAAAAAACCTGCTCCTTTTATGAAGAACAGGTTTTATTAAGTTTCAAAATTTCAACAAATTAAAGCTCCCCAATGAAAGGCAGTCTCTCAGAGATAGCTAGAAGAATGGTATTCTGAACGTAGTTTTCCAACTGGACAAACTTCGCTGCATTGATCGCACCGATAGATTTCTTTACTTTTTTATAATGCTTGGCAGTGAGACCGTTGAGACCTGCATTGTTTTTCATGGCCTTCATTGCCAAGGCGTCTGCGTCTGTTTCAGTAAGTTTCGGCAACTTTTCAAGATATTCATTGATGATAAATACTCTTTCCTTCATCAGCTCTCTTCTTTCTACTTCATAAGCTTCATAGACTGGCCAAAATGGGGAATCTGCAGGCAGTTCCATGTATTGCTCCACAAGAGCACGTTTTTCCATTCCAAAAGCAGATTGGATTAATTTGATCTCGTCATTGATCTGTTGTGCGTTACTGATAAAAGGCAATGCAAAAAGCATCAGGGCAAAGAATAATTTTGTTTTCATAATTAGGTTTGTTTAAAATTTAAAGTTTGATGTAGTTTATTTACCGAAATTAAGCATTACAAATCCAAGGTTGAAGCCTAAAATTGATTGGGCCCTCATCTCGGAATTTTCGAAGGTTTGGTAATATTTTGACGATAGTTTGATTCCTACATAGTCACTGATCTGATAAATCGCTCCCAATTCAGGTCGAATTATAAACTGTCTTGGAGAAACTTTATCAACAAATATTCCCATACTGACGGTTTGGGTATTGATGGCAGCCCCTGCACCAAAAGCCACAAAAGGTTTAAATGGTTTGGTTGCATTAAAGACATAAATGAAAGATCCCATAATAGGAGTGACCTTCAAATACCTGTATTGGGTTCCATGAAGGGAGGCTGAGCCACTTTCAAACAATTGGTCAGGTACTTTTTCAAAAAAATTCATGGTTCCAAATTCTACTCCATATCCAGTCTGATTTTCATTCATTTTGTAAAACTCAAAATTAGCTCCTCGGCCTGTAAAATTTTTTGTAAAATCAGCTGTTTTTCCAACAGGTAAAGCCGGTGCAAAATTTAACTGAATCATTGACCCTTGACCGGCAGCCGGAATGGAATAAAGACCCAACAATATTACTGACAGGTATATATATATTTTCATGAAATCACTTTTGGATGTAAGGAGATTGGATAAAAGCCTGATTGACACCTGCTACAGCTCTTTCAGTATTGCTTGTCTGTGACCCTGTAAGCGCACCATTGACAATCACTACCCAATCAACTTCCAGCTGATTGGTTGGCGATACGTTTTTCATATTGACCAATTGGACCACTAGTGAGCCTGTGGATACCGAACTGGATACTAATGGCTGGTACCCCGGATAAAGCCATCCTAACCCGGATCCCAAATTAGGGATCCACCAATCCCAAAACCACCAATTGTAATTGAAAAAAAGTGAATTGCTTTCAGGAACTGAAGGCAATAAAATATAATCGGGATTATCAAATTGGCTGACCTGAGTAAAGCCCCTTGCAAGCATATTGGACCTGATTGCTCCAAGAATACTTCTTCCAGCTACAAAATCCAGAAATGGGGGTTGTTGGCCCGGCGAAATAGGTGTTTCGTTGACGATCACCACATTTTCTGGAATCGCAAAAGTAGTTCCCTGCGCAAAATCAAAGTCAGGATTGAAATTGGTGTAGACCACATCAAGTGTAGTGGCATCTTCAGGAAGTCCGGGAGCACAACCAATTGACACAAGTAAACCAAGGACTAATGCTAATGAAGTTAAATTGAATTTCATTAAATAAGGTAATTTTAAATATTAAAAACAGTGCTTCAAATGTATGAATAGTTTTTTGGAAAAAGCAAAACAGCAAATTATCTGATTGACTTTCCTGAAAACATTATTGGAAAATTGGCAGGATATATCTGAATTGAAATTTAATTTTTAATTTGCAATTCGAATTATAATAAAAAATAAACACCTAAATTGTAAACAATAAACACTTTTACCCATGGAGGTATCCCTTGATTGGAAAAATTTTTTTTACATATTTTCCCAGTTTGTCGGCTTTTTGGTAGGTGTGGTTTTGATTTTCTTTGGTTTTCGGAAGAATAGGCAAAATATATTACTTGGATTTAATTTTTTGGTTCTCACTTACAGCTCTTTTATTATTTGGCTGATTACCACTTCCTATTTTGTCTATTTTCCACAGCTTTATAGGACAGGAAATTTCACAGGTCTATTGTTTATGCCCATGATGTACCTGTACATCAGAATGGTAGTCACCGGGAAAAAACTTCACTGGAAAGATGCATTTCACTTAATAATACCTTTTGTTTTTTTGGTGGATTATTGGCCGGTCTTGCTTTTGGAAAGTAGTGAAAAGCTAGCACTAATCAAGTCAGAAATATCCAATCCTGCCTTATTTACATCATTTAACCAGTCAAGATTTTTCCCTGATGGATTTTACACGCCTTTCAGATCTTTCGTTCTATCTATCTATTGGATTCTTTCAGTGTATTGGGTCAGGAAAGGATCAATGAAAATTGGTAAAGAAGTTTTTTCAAAAGAATGGTTTGCCTGGATTAAAGTTTTCTTGGTTTTGGAATTTTTGGTTTTTTTCCCCTTTTTTTTACTATTCTGGACCGTGGACCCGATAACAGCTTTCCATTTGGTCCATATTGCCATAGTACTTCTTAATTTGTCTACTGCATTTTCTCTTTTGTTCTTTCCAAAAATCCTCTATGGATTAGATAAGGATTTGTTTTTCTCGCATCTTAAAAAACAAAAATCTAAGACAGAAATCCTTGAAAATCTTTCAAAGGAAAAATCCTCTGAAATAGAAACTAAAATTAAGGTTGTACTTGAAGATCAAAAGAAATATCTGCAACATAGCTACTCAATACATGACCTATCTGATGACACTGGCATTCCTACTTATCTGCTTACGCTGTATATAAATAATGTTTTGAACACAAGTTTTACAGACCTGATCAATAAGAAGAGAATCGAAGAATGCTGCCAATTGATGGCATCGAGAAAATATTCGCACTTGGCAATCGAAGGATTTGCCAAGCTCAGCGGTTTCAATAATCGCAATTCCTTTTCTTTGGCTTTCAAGAAGTTTAAAGATATGTCTCCCTCTGCCTATTATAAAACCCAAATCAATTAGCATTTGACCGTTGGAAGGTTTTAGGAATAAAGAGTTGTATTCTAATCAAATAGTGTAGGGATGTAAATACGATACATATCGTGGGAATGAGAAGGAATTCAAAAAAAGGGCCTTCAAAAAAGGATTTTAACACAAAATTCCCTGTATGTTTGAAATCAATTTATATTCTCCCAACTGAAAAAAAAGTTATTTCCCATCAATGTTTACAATTATTATTGCCTCTGATTTTTTTTAAGTCTTTAAATTTGATGAATGAAATTAAACTAAATTAGAGACTTTACAGCCACCTAAATATTGAAAAAAATTAGATTATGGAGATCACAGCAGTAAATCTTTTCTACCTTTTTTCTATGTTTATTGGGTCTTTGGTAGGTTTAGTTCTGATTTATTTTGGCTTCCAAAAAAATCACCATAATATTCTTCTCGGGATTAATTTTTTATTTCTTACCTACATTTCTTTGATTGTATGGCTTATTACCTCAGGATATTATTTTCATTTTCCATTTTTGTACAGAACCGGTAATGTGGCAGGATTCTTATTTATGCCATTAATGTATATGTATATCCGCATGGTTCTGACAGGAAGGGCACTGACAGGGAAAGATCTAGTTCATTTGTTGCCATTAGTGGTCATTTTGGTGGATTTTTGGCCTTTATTTATGTTGGACAATGTGGAAAAACAAGCATTGATCCAATCAGAAATTTCCAATCCGGTATTGTTTACATCATATTCCCAAAGCCGTTTCTTTCATTTTGATTTTTACACACCATTTAGATCAGTGGTTTTGGCTTTTTATTGGATACTTTCGGCCATCCTTGTTTGGACCAATACTAAAAAACAGGATACAAAAGGCTTTGCAAAAGAATGGTTTATATGGATCAAGATATTTTTGGGACTGGAACTTTTGGTTTTTTTTCCTTTCCTACTGTTGTTTTGGGCCATAGATCCGATTTTGAATTTTTTATTGGTTCATCTGACTGTTGTTCTGCTTACAATTGTAACAGGTTTTGCACTTCTTTTTTCTCCAAAAATCCTTTATGGGATGGATCAAAATCTATTCGAGGAGCAATCCATTAAAAGCAAACCTGAAAGGAATGAAACCTTGTCCGAGCAAAAGACAAGAGAAATTGAATCAAAACTTGAGGAGGTATTGGATAGCGAGAAGAAATTTCTCCAACATGGTTACTCGATACATTCATTGGCTGCAGATACAGAAATTCCTGTCTATTTGTTGACGCTATATATCAACCACCACCTCAACACAAATTTTTCAGATTTGATCAATCAAAAGAGAATTGCCGAATCCTGTAAACTGATAGAATCAGGGAAATATGAGCACCTATCCATCATTGGGCTTGCAGAAATGTCAGGATTCAAT
This sequence comes from Aquiflexum gelatinilyticum, assembly GCF_024813435.1. Taxonomy (NCBI): domain Bacteria; kingdom Pseudomonadati; phylum Bacteroidota; class Cytophagia; order Cytophagales; family Cyclobacteriaceae; genus Aquiflexum; species Aquiflexum gelatinilyticum. Next base: position 155,125 of record NZ_JANAEZ010000009.1, on the reverse strand, counting down.
AACAGGAATTCATATACACTTGCTTTTCAGAAGTTCAAAAATGTATCCCCTTCTGCATACATCAAATCCCAAAGAAAGAAAGCCTGATATATTTGGCCAATTTTTCATAAAGATTGGCATCAATTTTTTGCCAGATCCTGATTGCTTTTTCTGTGTTAACTACATTTAAGTATATAATTCAAAAGATAAAAATTCTATGAAATTTACTAACACCAATTCGGTCTTTAAATCATTATTGACCCTGTTTTTAATGGTTTTGTTATTTAGCCAATTAAGTTGTAGCAATCAGAATACTGAATCATCAGGAGATGATTTAAGTGTGGCAGATCACTTCGATCCAAAAGGGAAAGCACCATCCAAACACACCTTAGCAATTTGGGAAAATTGGAAGAAAACCTTGCCATTTGAAGATAAAAGGGATTATGAAGAAGCTCAGAAAGGCTTTATTGCTGCACCGGACTTCAGACAAATCAAAAACGCCGAAGGTAGGGTTATTTGGGATATTGGAAGGTATGATTTCCTTCTAAAAGAGCAGGACTACCAAACCATTCATCCTTCCCTGCAGCGGATCGCAACGCTGAATATGGGATATGGTTTGTTCAAAGTCACTGACGGTATCTACCAAGTGCGTGGCTTTGATTTGTCCAATATGACCTTGATCGAAGGAAAAACAGGTTGGATTTTATATGACGTCCTTACTACCAAGGAAACAGCTGCAGCCGCATTGAAATTTGCAAATGAACAGTTGGGAGAAAGGCCCGTAACCGCCGTGATCTATTCCCACACCCATGCCGATCACTTTGGGGGCGTGCGGGGAGTTATCAATGAAGAGGATGTGATCGCAGGAAAGGTAAAAGTAATTGCACCGGCTGGGTTTATGGATTTTGCCGTTTCTGAAAACGTGATTGCAGGTAATGCGATGAACCGGAGATTATTCTATCAATACGGTGTGCTGCTACCGGTGAGTCCTTATGGACACGTAGATCAAGCTTTGTCAAAGAATGTCTCTTCTGGCTCACTTGGTTTGATCGCGCCAACGATTTCGATCAGCAAGCCAATTGAGGAACTGGTTGTGGACGGTGTAAAGATGATCTTCCAAAATACACCAAATACGGAGGCGCCTGTTGAGATGAATACTTATATCCCTGAGAAAAAGGCATTGTGGATGGCAGAGAACGTAACTGCCACGATTCATAATATCTATACATTAAGAGGAGCATTGGTACGGGATGCTTTGACTTGGTCCAAAAAAATATCTGAGGCACTCTATATGTTTGGAGAGGAAGCTGATGTGATGTTTGCCTCACACCATTGGCCAAGATGGGGCAATGAAAGGGTACAGGAAGTTCTACGTGCACAGCGTGATACCTATGGTCATATTCACAATACTGTTTTGAACCTAGCCAATCAAGGGGTGACAGTCAACGAAGTTCACAATGTATACGAAGTGCCTGCTAGCTTACAGAAACAATGGTCCGCGCGGTCTTATCATGGCTCCGTGGAGCATAATAGCCGGGCTATTATCAACAGGTATTTAGGATATTGGGATGCCAATCCACTTACTTTAATTCCGATGCCTGAAAGAGAATCTGCACCGTTATTTGTAGAGATGATGGGCGGAGCCGGACCGATTATTGAAAAAGGTAAAGAGCTTTTTGAAGAAGGGAAATATAAGCCTGCTGCCGAGCTTTTGAACAAACTTGTGTTTGCAGAACCGCAAAACCAAGAAGCAAAAGACCTTTTGGCGGATTGTTATGAGCAGATAGGATACCAACAGGAAAGTACAAGTGTCAGGAACAGTTTCTTGGCTGGGGCTTATGAGCTTAGAAACGGTATCCCTGGAGGCGAAATGCCTAAATCTGTAACCCCGGATATCATCCGGGCAATGAGTACTGAAACATGGCTTGATTTTCTTGGTGTAAAACTAAACAGCAAAAAGGCAGAAGGAATTACCTTCAAGATGAACATCATTACCCCTGATAACAACGAAAAATTCTTGGTGGAGCTTAGCAATTCTACACTGTCTAACCTAAAAGGCTTCACAGCTAAAAATGCTGACCTTACACTCACCTTAAATAGGTCAGACCTTAATATGGCTATGATGGGCGTCAAAAGCTTTGAAGATTTATTGAAAGAAGGAAAGGCAAAAGTAGAAGGGAACCCACAGATTCTTGCCCAACTGGTAGGCATGTTGGATGAGTTTGATCCGAGATTTGAAATCCTTCCCGGTACCAAAAAGGAGAAGTACCAAAGCCAATCCGCAGATGGTGGATTTGATGCACCAGCTTATATCGAAGATTGATTTTGAAAATTATTTCAATCCAAATATTTCTTTGGTAGCAAAATGATTTCCTAAGATAGAGCCCTGATTCATTTTAGGAAATCATTTTGTATTCGGCTTTTCATTTTTTGCAATGATTGCTTTAATAGATGCAAGAATACTTAAAATGCCAAATCCATTGCCCCTATATTTAATTATTCAAAATTATATTCCTACAAAAAATGAAAAAGTCCTTCACAGTTATATGGATATTTGGTTTCTTGTTTTTTAGCCCTTTGATGTTAATTGGCCAAGAAGAGGAGAAAGCTGTTGGAGAAACAGCAAAAAAAGAAAAGAAAGTCGACATTAATATTTTGCCTGTAATTGCCACCAATCCCACAGTAGGGGTTTTGTTTGGTGTGTTGCCGGGAGTAAACTGGAATATGGGTACAGAGGCCGATACCAGGAACTCAACCGCCTTGATAGGTATTTATTATACTACTCTAAACCAGCTTTTTACTTCCGTTCGAGCAAATGCCTTTACAAAAGAGGATAAATTCAATCTTTTGACTGATATCCGTTTTAACCTTAATGCGCAACCCACTTATGGCCTAGGTTCAGTGTTAGACAAAAGTACATTGGTAGGAGGGGGCGATGTTCCTTCTGACAATCCATATCCACCTTTTCAAAAACAGGAAATGATGTCCTTTAATAATTTCAGGCTATATCAAACCGTTCAAAAAAGGCACAAACAAACAAATCTGTTTTATGGAATAGGTTACCATTTGGATATCTTTTGGAACATTGATGACAAACAGCTTGATCTCGATTCCGACCCACAGAGAATTACACATCATTACAGGTATCAAAGTTTAAAAGGAATAAGTACTGAAAAATATTCCCAGTCAGGACTTTCAGCAAACGCCACTTTTGATAGCCGTGACAATGTAGTTAATCCTTATGTCGGACAACTTGCCGCTATTTCCCTGAGGGCTTTTCCTGAATTTTTGGGAAGCACTACAAACGCCTCTCAATTATGGATGGAATACCGAACCTATGTCAACTTGGATAAGGACCGTGCACGTAATGTATTGGCTTTTTGGACTTTTGGTTGGTTTGTTACAAGTGGTACTTCACCATATCTTGCTCTTCCTGCCATAGGTTGGGATATGTTTGCCCGATCAGGCAGGCCTTACACGCAAGGAAGAATTAGGGGGGAAGACATTGTCTATGCAGAAACTGAATGGAGGTTTCCATTGCAAAGAGAAAAGAATAAGTGGGGAGGTGTACTATTCGTGAATACCACTACAGCAAGTAGCAGGACTGAAGACATTAGTCTGGCAAGAAATTTTGTCTTTGGTTATGGCGGTGGTTTGAGATTTATGATCAATGAAAAGAAAAGGGTCAATCTAGGACTTGATTATGGCTTTGGCGCAAACGGTGCGCAAGGATTGTTCCTCAACCTCAATGAGTACTTTTAACAAAATTAGTAGTTAATAAATAGTAGGTTTATATTTGGTTTGGATTTAGTTAAAAGGGTGAAAAACATACCAAGGTCTGGGTACATGAAATTGGGGTCTATTTCTTGGTTTCAGCGGGTCAATACCCAAGCTGAAGCAATGAAACCAATGGACGAGAAAGGTACCAAAATGAAAAGGGCCAAAAGGATGTTTTTCCCCTTTTTTATTTTTCTATTTGTTGGATTTCAGGTTCAGGCCCAATCCAATAAACCCCAATATTGGTTTACTTATAACCACACTGGAAGATTTGCTGACAGATGGAGTTATGGCTTCGACCTTAATCACAGGACCAACGGGATCATTCCTTTCAATTCAAGTCTGAGTGCGGCAAGGATGGGGATGAATTACCATACCAAAACAGGGTTCAGAATTACTGCAGGTTATGCATGGTTTGGGACTTTTGTGCCTCAACAAGAACGGATCTGGCTGCATGAAAACAGGCTTTATGAACAGGTTCAGTACAGCCACTCTTCCGGGAAAATAAATTTCACCCACCGCATCCGGATTGAACACCGATGGAGACAGTTGTTTACAGATGCGGCTTTGGATGAAACTGAAGTCTTTCTCACAAACCGGTACCGCTATCTGATCCAATTAGATGGCCCGATCGCGAGAAGACCTGACAGACAGACTTCTTTTCGTTGGCAGGTGGCCAATGAGTTTTTTATCCATAACAAGGAGGAAATAGGGTATATGCTTTTTGACCAGAACAGGACTTTGGCGGGAGTACTGATTTCGCCTTCCAAAACCGTCAGTTTGGCCGTACTTTACCAGCTTATCTTACAGCAACAGCCCTTTCTCAAGGAAACCCGTACCATCAATTCCTTTAGGATCACACTTTTTCACCAACTCGATTTTAGGAAAAAGAAGACCATTACAGTTGAGGAAATACCGGTGATTGACTGATGGTTTTTACCTTCCAACCTGTAAATGACAGGTGAATTATTTTTGTAGGTTTACTGTACAATTAAGACTTTCATTTTTTCATCCGCTTGTCTTTTTAAATTGTCCGAATATTCATTACTTGAGAAACTATTCATCCAAATAAATTAAGCAGGGAATTTTTAATCGAATGGAAATAAGTTTTGATTCTATCACCTTTGCTCATTTGGCCGCTGTCATCGTGGGGGTAGTATCTTCTGCGGTTATTCTTTATTTCGGATTCAAGACCAATCCTGTCAATCAACCTTTGGGTATAGGGCAGCTAAGCATTTCTCTGGGAATTTTTGTGAGTTTCTCCCTTGTTTCACAATTGATTGTCTATTGGCCTTTTTTGTACAGGTTGGGAAATGTGTTTGTCTTGATTTTTATCCCGATGCCTTATTTATATACAATTTTCCATACCAAGAATAGGCTTTGGCGTTGGTACGACATGCTGCATGCGATTCCGCTTTTGATTTATTTGGTGGATTATTGGGATGTGTTGTCGTTATCTTCTGCACAAAAGACTGAACTCATCCTTTTAGAAATCAATGATTTGGACCTTTTGGGAAAATTTTCCCAAGGGAGGTTTATCGGTCCGGGTTTTCACCAAGAATTCCGGACAGTGCTATTCAGTCTCTATTGGGTGGCACAGGTTGTTATTTTAGTCAGATGGGTAAAAGGTCATTCAATATTGACCCATGAAAACAAGGTTTGGAAAAATTGGATGATATTTTTTCTGTTTTGCCAGTTTTTCATGTGGTTTCCTTTTTACCTCACTGTTTTTTGGCTGGACAAATTGACTACCTATCATATCGTCAACTCCTTCTCAGTGGGATGGGTGATGCTTTCAAGTGCTTCACTTTTCTTTTTTCCTTCCTTGCTCTATGGAAGGCCTTATGAGGGAGGAAATAGGATATCAAAGTTTACTAAAGCTCTTAAGAAAGCTCCCATATCCGATGCAGAGGGAAAAAAATTGGAAGATGTCATGCAAATGATAGAATCCGGAATGGTAGAAAACAGATTTTTTTTGAATATAGGGTATACGATCAATGATTTTTCGAAAGATATCCATATCCCGGTTTATCAAATTTCCAAAAGCCTGAATACCTTCAAGGGTTTGGGGTTTTTGGATTATATTAACCAAAAGCGTGTTCAGTATTGCGTTGATAAAATTGAAAAAGGAGAATGGACAAATTATAAAATAGAAGCCATCGCCACTGAATGCGGGTTTAATAACCGCAATTCATTCACCAATGCTTTCAAAAAATTTCTTGGAACCTCACCATCTGAATACAGGGAAAATTTTTATAAGTCCTAGAGTTCAATAATCAGCCCACGGCCACGCTCAGGAAATAAATCAGCCGATTTTTTATATACCAAGTCGTTAGTATTCGCCATTCTTGATTGAATACATGCCAGCACATTTAGCCTTACAAGATGCCTTGACTTATTTTTGAGTTGTAGCCATCATGAAACCTCTTGTTAGATTGGGTCAATTCACCATACCATACTTTTCTGCCCAATAAATAGTAATAGCAGTTAAACATAATTTCCATTCCAAAATACACCATGAAAAAACAGATTCTTTTATCACTGATGGTAGCTGCAGGCCTAATAAACATGTTGCACGCACAATCAACCCTCAATTACCCTGGTAGGTATATGGGTAGGGAGGATGTAAAAACAATAACCGCCCCAAACGGCGCTGTGGCCGATGCAGGGTTTGCACAGACATTACAATTGATATATCCTCAACCTACCATAGAAAAAGCTTCTGAGGGGATTTGGGTACTTGGCGGGTATTCTATTACCAATGTGGTGGTAATTGAATCAGATGAGGGATTGATAATTATTGATTCCGGCGATTCAAAAGAAGAGGGGATTAAACTCAGGGAAGTTATTCGGGAAAACATCAGTAAAAAACCCATCATTGCAGCCATCTATACCCACTCGCACTATTGCATGGGCACAGGCATGTTGGTTGATGATCCGCAAACAGCCATGATTATTGGTCACAAAAGGCTCAACGAAACAGTTCAAAATAATTTTATGTCGGGAGGTGCGATAGCGCAGATTCCTGAATTGGGACCGGTTTTGACAGCAAGGCAGTTGATTCAATTCAGTAATTTTCTTCCTGATACAGGCGCAGATGGCCTGCTTGGTCAAAGGTACCGCATCAAAGAAAATGCGTACTTGCCTGCCAACAAAATTGTTGAAAACGGGGAAATTGTGGAGATTGGAGGCATTGATTTTCAATTTTTTACTGAAAATAGATCAGATGACCACAGCTTGACCATTTATTTGCCAAAGCAAAAAGCGGTCATGAACAATTTCTATTGGCCGGGAACACCAAACCTTTACAGTATCAGAGGCGCTTCCTACAGAGATCCTAGGGAATGGAGAAACGGACTTCAGGTAATCAGGGACTTGAAACCTGAAGTGATGATGAATACCCACGCCAAAACAGTTCAGGGTAGCAAAGAAGTGTTTGATGCCATTTCAAATTACATGGATATGGTCACGCTGGTTTATGACCAATCCCTCAGAGGAATTTTGCATGGTTTGGGTCCTGATGAATTGAGGTATTTTGTCTATCAACCCAAACACCTTGCTGCTTTTCCAAACAATGCACAAGCTTACGGAGAAGTTCCTTGGTTTACGCCGGCGGTATTTTACCACCAAATGGGTTGGTTTGACAGAAACCTCTCTACCCTGCACAAACTACCTCCTGTAGAAGAAGCACAAAAGACAGTCGCATTGATGGGAGGAAGAAAAAAAGTGTTGCAGGCAGCCAAGGCTTCATTTGCCAAACGTGAATTTGCTTGGGCAGCACAACTTGGAAATTACCTGTTTACAATTGACTCTAAAGACACCGAAGCCAGAAAATTATTGGCCGATGTATACAGGGCTATGGGCCAAACTTCCTTGAGTGTAATAGGTCGTTCCTTTTTCTTAAGTGAGGCACGTGCACTTGAAGGAGAAGTGCAGATTCCTAGGGTAGTGCCACCTAAGCAGGATATCATAGCTGCCAAACCTACTTTTTTTGTGGACATGTATAGGGTGCGGATTGATCCAAAAAAATCAGAAAATACCGAGAAGATGTTGGTCTTCAATTTCTCTAACGGCACTTCAGCAGGCTTGCACGTACGCAGGGGCATAGCGGAATTTGTTCCCAATCCGGCCAACCATTACAGGCCGGCGGATATAAGCTGCATAGTGGATACCAAAACATGGGCTGATCTCTATCTCAACTCCACCACTTTGGAAGAAGCTGCCAAAAGCGGCGGGGTTAAGATGACCAAAGGAAGTATGGAAGATTTGAAGACCGTTATGGATTTGTTTGACAAGTTTGATCCGGCTAAAAATTATACCATACCAATGACTAATGCGGAGGACCAATTTTAAGCTCCGATTAAAAAAAACATATATATATGCATCAAAGATCATTGCTAGATTTTCCTAAATGAAATTATCATTTAAAATTAGAAACGATGAAAAATAAATTGTTGCTTGGCTTAGGCATTATTGCTTTTGCCATTGGCTGCCAAAGTCCGAAAACTGAAGTTACACCCGAAGAAGTCCGGGCCATCGCCAAAGAGGCATACCTTTACGGCTTCCCACTTGTGGACAATATGCGTGTACAGTACACCTATTTCGTTGATAAAGGCCACGCGAACTATAAAGGACTTTACAACACGCTCGTCAATATTCCTCGGGTATTCACACCTGATGACAGGGCGATTCAGACACCCAATTCTGACACCCCGTACTCTTGGATCGGCTTGGATCTGCGTGCAGAACCTATCGTGTTTACTGTACCACCCATCGCTCCTGAACGTTACTGGAGCTTGCAGTTGATTGACCTATATACGCACAATTTTGATATTCCCGGGAGTCGTACGGACGGTAACAATGGAGGCAGTTTTCTTGTTGCCGGACCCAACTGGCAAGGTGAAAAACCTGAAGGAATTACACGCGTGATTCGCTGTGAGACCGAAATCGCCTCCGCCCAGTTTCGGACACAACTCTTCAATCCGGACGACCTCGAAAATGTCAAGAAGATTCAGGAACAGTATATTGCTCAGCCCTTATCAGCATTTCTTAAAAATCCAGCCCCTAAAGCCGCACCGGCCATAGAATTTCCCCAACCGCTTACTCCTGACTCACAGAGAACATCTCTCGATTTCTTTTCACTGTTGAACTTTTACCTTCAATTCTGCCCAACCCATCCATCAGAAGTGGCTTTAATGGAGCGATTTGAAAAGATCGGTATCGGTGCAGGTAAAACTTTTGATGCAGAGGAACTATCGCCTGAAATAAAGGAGGCGATTGAGGCTGGCATCACCGATGCATGGTCTGATTTCCAGGGATTAAGAGATCGGTTCAACAGGGGTGAGATGACGTCCGGTGATGCACTTGGCACCCGTGAGCATCTCCAGAACAATTACCTCTATAGGATGGGTGCAGCGGTGATCGGGATCTATGGACTTTCGAAGGAAGAAGCGATCTATCTGCCTTACTTCACGGACAGTGACGGCCAAATGCTGGACGGCTCTCATCGGTACAACTTGCGTTTTGAGAAGGGTCAGATGCCCCCTGTTAACTCTTTCTGGTCGCTTACTATGTACGATTCTCCTGCAAGCCTATTGGTTCACAATCCAATCAATCGCTACCTGTTGAACTCGACCATGCTGTCGCAATTCAAAATGGATGAAGATGGAGGTCTAACGCTATATATTCAACATGAATCACCCGGGAAGGACAAAGAATCCAATTGGCTTCCTGCTCCAAAAGGGGCCTTCTTGCTGTTTAACCGACTTTATTGGCCAAAGCCGGAAGCGCTTGACGGTACTTGGAAACAAGCTCCATTGCTTCGGGTGCAGTAACCTACTGCCAATATATTCTTCATTCTAAATGTAAAAACCTCAACTTGAATGGTACTTTCCATTTTGGGTTGAGGTTTTTGCTTTTTTGATAGTGTCAGGGCAGTTTGGTGGAAGAAATCTTTTGGTAGTATGACTTCAATTTTTCAAAAAAAAGGTCAGAATGAGCCTGAGGTGGATGGAAGTAAATACATGGTGAAAATTGATTATGTCAAGGTAAAAATCAATTGGCCTCAATCGAGTATTCAACTTATGCCCTGTGATTCTCCTCGTACTTTTTAAGAATCTGTTTCAAAGAATCAAGGTAACTGTCTAAGTATTTGTTGTATTCTAGGTTGCTATCCAAATTGGTATCGGACTCAGAATCCCCTCCCGGGCCATGCTGGAATTTTGGGGAATATTCCCGGATTTTGAGCGTGATAGCAATGATTTCCCGGTTAAGTTCTTCTTCGGATTTCATTTGAAATGAAGGTTAAGAATTTTTTTTTAAACGTCAGAGGGTAAACGTCAATTGTGGTTGGGAGAAAGCGGGATACAAAGTGGGTCGTAAATTGTATGATTCAAACAAACTCTAGAGAGAAGTTTAAATTTATTTAAATTTTTTGATTATCCGTGTGCAAACGTTTAAGTCGGATAAGTTGCCTCTGAGACTAGAGTTTAAGTAGGAAAGACGAAATTGCATTGTTACTTTAGTTTGATAAGTATTTTTAACCCATAAACTTTAACAAACAACATGGACAATTCAATCTCAATCACCATCCCACCCGCAGAACTGCAAGCAGTCAAAGATTCCCTAGCTACCATTAACGGCATTTTGAAGCCTTATCTCAAAGCCCTTACCCCCGAAGACCGTCGCAAACTTCTCAAAATGGGAGATGGGTCCGAACCTTTTGTCGCCAAGGTTATGGATTATGCTGTATCTGATCCCCAATTTCTTCCGTCATTTGTACAGCTCGCCGAACTGGAAAAAGACTGGGATGCCTACTCTGCACTGGTTCCTATCTTCCGTACAGTTCAGCAACTTGAGAATAACCTGAGTGACACCGTGATGCTGACAGGGTCTGAAACATTTGAAGGTTCGCTCAGTTATTACAACTCGGTAAAGATGGCAGCCAAAATGAATGTTCCCGATGCCAAAACCATCTATGAAGACCTCAGCAAGAGGTTTGAAGCACAGGGAAAAAGGAAGTCAAAACCAAGTGACGAAATATAAAAAAGTCGTGGGTTACCCTTTGAACTAGGTCGGATCGAAAGATCCGGCCTTTTTTTATGTCAAAAAGGTACTGCAGTACCTTAAATTACTAATTCAGTACCTTCAGAAGGTACTCGAGTACCCTCGGAGCATACTCGAGTACTCTCGGAGCATACTGGAGTAGGCAATTTTGATACAGAGAAAGACTAAAAAAGTACCGCAGTAACAAAAAAGATTTCATGTGTAGTAAATTTTAATACCGCAGTATTGAATTAGAATACCTCAGTATTGAAATTTATTACTGCTGTTCTAAAAAAGATAACTCCTGTAACAAAAAAGAATACTGAGGTAACAAAAAAGATTACTGCTGTATCAAAAAAGACTTCAACTGAAGTCTTTTTTAATGCATGAGTACCTTCTAAGCATACTGCAGTACCAAAATAAGGTACTCATGTACCTTCAGAAGGTAGTGGAGTAGGAGAGGAGGGTACTTAGAAATTTTAAAATTAAATTAGAATGGCATTTAAAAGGTTTTAAAACCCTTTTTATCTTTAAAAACGAAATGGTTAAAGAAATAAACTTATTTTGCCATCCTTACTGAAAACACACATCTAGAATAGAAATAACCATATGCCGACACTGCACTGGATAGGAAAAGAGAAAGTAATAAGCCACCACCAAGACGTGCCATACAGGGTATTGGAACACAAATACGGTTTTAAAGCTGATCCGCTGTCAGGGTCAGGAGAAGAACAAAAGGAACCGACCAACAGTGGCAACAAAATCATCTATGGGGACAACCTCGAAGCACTCAAAAGCCTCCTGCCTGAATATGAAGGAAAGATCAAGTGCATCTATATAGATCCTCCTTACAATACCGGCAATGAAGGATGGGTCTATAACGACAATGTCAATCATCCGAAAATCAATAAATGGCTGGGTGAAGTAGTAGGGAAAGAGGGTGAGGATCTTACCCGCCATGATAAATGGCTTTGCATGATGTACCCTAGAATTAAGCTACTGCAAAAATTATTAGATAAAGATGGGTTAATCTTTATGAGTTTAGATGATAGTGAACTTGAAAATGGACTACACTTATTGAATGATATTTTTGGAAAACAAAATAAATTAGCTTGCGCACCATGGTTAGCTGAACCAAGTGGCGGGAAAGAAAAAAGATTTTTGAGAAATGGCCATGAATATATATTAATATATCATAATGGAACGGCCAGTAGTATTACCCAGGAAGAAAGATCAGCTGGTTCTTTAAATCTTAAAGACAAGTTTGGGAAATATAAAAAAGGTAGAGAATTAAGAAAATGGGGTGGGACATCTTTAAGAAAGGATAGGCCCGGTCAATGGTTCCCATTGAAAACTCCAAATGGCGATGAAGTTTTTCCTTTTAGAAATGATGGTAAAGAAGGACATTGGAGATGGGGCGAAAAACAGAAAATGAAACCAATAGTTGAAAATCCTGAAATAGCTCATTGGGAATTATGTCCCTATGATGAAGGTGTAATTGTAAATGGTGAAAAAGAAAGGTGGGTTCCATTTGAGAAAATTAGAGAAGAAAAAAAAATGGTGGGCTGGACAACGTGGTTAAACTCCGTTGGTTATAATTCTGATGGAACTGCCAGCTTAAAAGAAATATTCGGAGAAAAATTATTTGACACACCAAAACCGGTGACTTTAATAGAATGGCTTATTTCATTGCATCAAGATGAAGATGCAATAGTATTAGATTCCTTTGCTGGTTCTGGTACAACTGGACATGCAGTACTTAACTTAAACAAAGAAGACGGAGGCAACCGTAAGTTTATATTGATAGAAATGGAGGACTATGCGAATGACATCACAGCTGAAAGAATAAAAAGGGTAGCCAAAGGATATGGAACAGGAACAAAGGCAATAGAAGGAACAGGTGGGGAGTTTGATTTTTATGAATTGGGTTTGCCTTTATTTGATGAGAACCAAAATCTAAATGAGGCAGTGGATCTGGAGAAAATCAGGGAATACATCTGGTTTTCAGAGACCCGTTCTACTTATGAGTCAAGAATGAATCAGTATGAATTGGGAATCAAAGACAGCACGGTCTATTATTTTATTTATGAAAAAGACAGATTGACTACTTTAGACTTTGATGCTTTAGAGCTTATCAAGACCAAAGGCGAGCAGTATGTAATCTATGCTGATAATTGTTTGCTTCCGGGTGAGTTTATGGCCAAAAAGAATATTATTTTTAAAAAGATACCAAGAGACATTACCAGATTTTAAGCCATGGAATTAAAGAGTTATCAACGGAAAGTATTAGAGAATCTGGAGCAGTACTTGGAGTATGTCCAAGTGGAGAATAATCTTGCAAAGGCTTTCAATCAATATTGGGAAGATAAGATAGGGCCCTACAATCCATTGGAAGGAACCGGAATGCAACCTTATCAAAACAACATCTCAAACGCGGCTCATGTTTGCATCAAAGTACCTACTGCAGGAGGAAAGACATTTATTGCAGTAAATGCCCTACATTCTATCTTTTCGGCTTATGATTCAGCAAAACCAAAGGCTGTGATTTGGTTGGTTCCATGGAGTAATCTTTTACAACAAACTGTAAATACACTTTCTAATCCTGAACATCCTTACAGACAAAAGCTAAATGCTTTATTCAATAACAGGGTGGAAGTTTATCAAAAGGCTGATTTGTTACAGGGTTCTAATTTTAATCCAACGGTTGTAAAAGACCAGTTAAGCATCTTTGTAATGAGTTTTGCAAGTTTAAGAGCAAAAAACAAAGATGACAGGAAAGTGTATCAGGAAAATGGGCAATTGGAATCTTTTGTATCCCAATACAAAAGCAATGAACATATTCTAACTGAATATGATGATAACGCTTTGATCAATGTGTTGCGTTACCTCAATCCAGTTTTGGTGGTAGATGAAAGCCACAATGCGGAAAGTGATTTGAGCATTGATATGCTTAAAAACCTGAATCCTTCCTTTATACTTGACCTGACAGCAACTCCCAAAAAGAATAGCAACCTAGTGAGTCTTGTTCCTGCTATAGAATTGAAAAAGGAACACATGGTAAAGCTTCCTGTGATCGTGTACAACAACCATGATAAAACAGAAGTGATCAACAATGCGCTGCACCTTCAGCGGAAATTAGAGATACTGGCAAAAAAAGAGGAAGCAGAAGGAGGTAAATACATCCGACCAATTGTGTTGTTCCAAGCCCAACCGAAAACAAATGATGACAATACAACTTTTGAAAAGCTAAAAGAGCAATTGCTCGGTTTAGGAATTCCCAAAGAGCATATTAAAATCAAGACAGCCAACATCGATGAATTGAAAGGAATTGACCTGATGGATAAAGACTGCGAGGTCAGATACATCATCACGATCAATGCCCTAAAAGAAGGTTGGGATTGTCCATTTGCCTATATATTGGCTTCTCTTGCAGACAAATCCAGTTCCGTGGATGTGGAACAAATTCTTGGTAGAGTGCTACGCCAGCCTTATGTCCGTTGTCACAAAGCATTTCAACTTAACCTATCCTATGTCCTTACTGCTTCTGCCAAGTTCAATGAAACCTTGCAAAGCATTGTAAAAGGATTGCTCGAATCAGGGTTTAGCGAAGATGATTACCGGAAAGTGGATAAAATGACAGAACAGGAAAAGCAAATTGTAAAGGTTGATCCTGTTGAAGCTTTCTTATTTCCCGAACAACAAACACCCGAAACATCAGAAGAAATCATCGACAAAAGCAGGGTTACATTTGATCCAAATGCATCATTTGAGAATGTAGATGAAATTCAAGAACCTCTAAATTCTGCAATTCAAGAAATAGAAACACTTGCCCAAGAGCAAAGCAGACAATTAGAAGAATTGATTAAAGAACAGGAGAAGCAACCTGTAGACGAAAACATATTTCAAGAAATGGGTTCAAAAGTGAAGCGATACAAAGTCAAAGAATCAAACAAAGAGTTGATTGAAAAGATAGAATTTCCCCAGTTTTTTATCAAAGTAACTGCCAGTGATATTTTTGGGACAGATCAAGAACTGCTTAACAGGGAATCTTTACTTAAAGACTTTAAACTGTCAGAAGAGGACATAAAAATTGATTTTGATAAAACTCCAACCGATTTATACAAGATTGATTTGGAGGAAGCTAAAAAAAACGAATACATACCTTCCTTTACTAAAATTGAGGACAGCATGGTCAGAGATCCCATTGCAGAATACATTTTAGCAAAGCCAAAAGAAAATCAGATTATAGACATTGCCCACCAATTGCTCGTTGAAATCGGAAATATGTCTCCTATTCCTGATCAAGAAATCAAAATATATATTAAGCGAATTCTACAAAATATGAATTCAGAGCAACTGAGAGATGTTTTGGGAAGAAAACGGAGCCATACAGATAAAATAAAATTTAAGATTCGTCAATTGTCAGATAATTATGCAGAAGGACGATTTATGGATTTGGTCAAGTCAAAAAAGATAATCACCAAGGGAAGTTGGAAACTTGGAAAGGAGATCGTTCCTGGAAATATTGGTTCTTCAATTGGAAATTCTTTATATGAGAAAGAAGGAATCATGAATAATTTTGAAGAAAGAGTAGCAATGGAAATAGGTACCTCTTCAAACATTGCATTTTGGCACAGAAACTTAGAGAGGGGGAAAGGTTTTTATATCAATGGATTTAAAGCAAATCACTACCCTGATTTCATTTTACAAACAAAATCAGGAAAGACTATCTTGATTGAGACGAAAGGAGATCATTTGGATGGATCCGATAGTGAGGCCAAATGCCGTCTTGGAAATGAGTGGGAAAAACAAGCAGGAAATGATTTTGCTTATTTTATGGTTTTTGATAAAAAAGAAATTAAAGGTGCTTTTACCTTAGACAAAGCCAAAGAGTTAATAGGCGCTATGTGATACTCATAATTATTCCACAAAATTCCTTTATTTGTACTGTGCTATTTATAGGGCATTGACCTTTAAAAATGGAAATCAGTTTTGATTTTATCACCCTTGTTCATCTTGTTGCGGTAGGCGTTGGGATCGTGTCTGCTGCAGTAATTTTTTATTTCGGAATCAAGACCAATCCCGCCAACTTGCCTTTAGGAATTGCCCAACTGAGTGTCTCCTTGGCTATTTGGGTTAGTTTCTCCCTGATATCCGAATTACTTGTTTATTGGCCTGTTTTTTATAGAACAGGAAATATTTTCATCATGATTTTCATCGTAATGACATTTCTGCATGTTGATTTTTATACCAGCAAACGCAAATGGAAATGGTACGACTTATTACACGCGATTCCACTTATCATCTATCTGATTGACTTAGGAGATGTTTTGTGGCTGTCTTCAGCGCAAAAAAAAGAATTGATTCTTCAAGAAATCAATAATTTGGCTGTTTTCGGAAAGTTTAATCAAAGCAAATATTTGGGTCCGGGTTTTCATCTGGAATTCAGAACATTTTTATTGAGTGCCTATTGGATGGCGCAGGTGGTGGTTTTTGTCAAGTGGCTTCGAAATACTGCCTCATTCACTCCTGAAAACAAGGTGTGGAAAAATTGGATGCTGATATTTTTGGGCTGCCAATTCTTTATGTGGTTACCTTTCTACCTTAGCCTCATTTGGTTGGATCAATTGACCACTTACCACATTGCCAATTCATTTGCGGTCATTTGGTTGTTGATTTCAAGTATTTCGTTGTTTTTTTTCCCCTCTTTGCTGTATGGAAGAACATTTGACGGAAATTCCAAGGCTTCTAAAGTCATCATCAAAATGCCGATGACAGAAGGGGAAGGGAAGAAAATGGAGGAAATGATGCAAACCATTGAATCTCAAATGGAGGGGAACCTACATTTTTTGAAAGGAGGTTACAGCATTCATGATTTTTCGAGAGATATCAATATACCTGCTTATCAGATATCTAAAAGCCTAAACACCTCTAAAGGCCTTGGCTTTGTAGACTATGTCAACCAAAAACGAATCCGATACTGTCTATCCAAATTTGAAAAAGGTGAATGGCATCATTTCACTTTGGAAGCTGTCGCGGCTGAGTGCGGATTCAGCAACAGAAATTCTTTTACCAAGGCATTCAAAAAAGTAACCGGAGTCTCTCCCTCGGAATTTAGGTTTGAGTTAGAAAAAATGGCTCGACCCTGATATATTTTTTAAAAAGGATATTTAGAGAAATATACAAGGGATTTTTTTAGTAAAAGGAAGAATTTCCATCACCCTATGTTGATATTTCTTCTTGCATGGTTTTGCTAAAAACATGCAAGGAGTATGTCTGTTCTGCACCCATTTGAATTAAATTTGGAGTAGAATTTATCCAAACAAAGATTATGAAAATCAATTATTTACCCTTTGCAGTCTTGGCTCTGTGGATATTAGTCCAGTGTGCGCCAAAGGAAAAATCAGTCACACCCGAAGAGGCTCGGGCCATTGCCAAAGAGGCATACATCTATGGGTTTCCATTGGTGGATCACTACAGGATTTTCTATTCCTATTTCGTGGACCAAAATGATCCCGAATTCAAAGTGTCATTCAACCAATTAAAGAACATTCCAAAGGTTTATACCCATGAGGATCGATCGGTCCAAACAGCCAATTCGGATACCCCATATTCTTGGGCGGGACTGGACCTCAGGGGAGAGCCTATTGTGATCATCATTCCCCCTATTGAAGACACCCGCTACTTCTCTGTGCAGTTGATAGATGGATTTACCCACAATTTTGCTTACATAGGCAGCAGGACTACAGGTAATAAAGGTGGCAAATACCTGATTGCGGGGCCGGATTGGAAAGGGGAAGCTCCAAGCGGTTTCGACAAGGTTATCCGATCAGAAACCAATATGGTGATGGCGCTAATCCGCACCCAGCTGTTTGAACCGGATGATATTGATAATGTCATCAAGATCCAGTCTGGTTATGAATTGATGCCATTGTCTGCCTATCAGAAGCAGGCGGCCCCTGCGCAACCCGCTTCCATTACCTGGGTGAAGCCACTCAACAGTGAGGAACAGAAATCCAACCTGTTGTATTTTAATTTATTAAACTTCTGGTCACAGTTCTGGGCTATCCATGAGTCTGAAAAAGAGCTTTTCGAACGCTTCGCCAAAATCGGCATAGTACCCGGCAAAGCTTTTGACCCCGAATCATTTACCCCCGAAATCAAAGAAGCTTTGGCGGCCGGAATCCAGGATGCCTGGAAGGAATTTGCGGCCTATAATGAAGCAGAAATAATGACCGGAAAAGTCGGGAGTGCAGAAGCGTTTGGAACCAGGGAGCATTTAAATAACAATTATCTTCTCCGTATGGCCGGGGCAGTATTGGGCATTTATGGCAATTCAAAAGAAGAAGCCCTTTACCCAATTTACCAAACAGATTCGGAGGGTCAGCCTTTGAATGCCGCCACCAACAAGTACACACTGACGATGAAAGACGATGAAATGCCTCCTGTCAATGCTTTTTGGTCCTATACCATGTATGAGTTGCCCTCCAGAATGATGCTCGAAAACCCAATCAACCGCTATTTGATCAACTCTCCTATGATACCCAACCTGAAGCGCAACGCTGACAATAGCATTACCCTGTATATCCAATACGAAACTCCGGGCAAGGAAATGGAATCCAATTGGCTGCCCGCTCCCAATGGCCCGTTCTTTTTCGTGAATCGCCTGTATTGGCCAAAACCAGAAGCCTTCAACGGCACCTGGAAGCCAAAGCCTTTGGTACGGGTACAATAATCTATTGCCAATCTATTCTTGATTCTCTATAAAAAACCTCAACTAGAATGGTATTTTCCATTTTTGGTTGAGGTTTTTTGATTTTTAGGGAATGAGATATTTTAAAAAAGTAGGTTTTTTAACTGTGTTCATTTTATAACAAATTCGATTAGACCTAATGCCGAAAAGTAATTCCTATTAATTAACGGATGATTCTGGTAAAGACCTCCCGATAAAAAATTTAAGAAGTGAAATTAAACTTTGTAGAATCTTTGGCTTTTGAAAAGAAATTTCAATAACAAAACTACCACGATTCAATTATCTAATGGGCGATCATTAGATGCCCAATTCAATTTGAATCATGGTATTCAGGCGGTTGGTGAATGTATGTCTTAATTCGGTAATTTCTCCGGGATGCTGCCTGTTGTCAAGTCCGATATAATATTGAAACTTGACGCGGTGCTTGTTCAGGTAGTAGTTGTATCCCAATGCCTTGTTTTGCAATTTGTATTGGTAGGATTCAAAACCCTTTTCGGGGGTTACCATCGAATACCTGGCTACCACCTCGTGTTTGCGTCCGAGCATCCTACTCAGCTGAATATTCAAACCTGTCCCCCTTGGAATCCTATTCATAGCCAAAGCATTGTCGGCAGTATACTCAAAACCACCGGCCTTTCTGTCAAAATATTCAGACATGATGCCCCATCCATTATACTTGAACTTCAGGTCTGCAATGAAGGTTTGTAGGTCTACAGCATTGGGCAAAATGCTTCCAAGTTGACCTCCGGCCCGGTTGGTCCCGTCGTTAAAGTTATAGGATGTGCCAATTGAAAGTTTGGGCTTTTCTTCAAATTCCAGATCTCCCTGAGAATAATCACCAACATTCTTAAAAACCCCGAACGGCAGATATTCGGCCCTTATTGTGTAGCTAAGCCCGCCGGGAGAAACCAATTGTCCGCGTCCCTCACCGCTTGTTACAGCACCTTTTAAAAATACAGTATGCTTAGGCCCTGAATTGATTGTACTGTAGGCAAAAAATCCAAAATCCCTGTCAATGGTGAAGGTTGAATTGGCAATACTACGGTCAGGTAATTGCAGATTCCCTGATGAAATCACCCGTTCTCTGTTACCCGGCAATTTACTTTGTCCAAATCCAAAGTATAGTTTTTTACTCACATTGTAATATACCATGGCATCTCTGACGATCTGGGACACATTGCCTGAGACAAGGTCCTGATCGCTCCTTGAAAAGGAAAGCTGTATATAGTACCCGATTTTAGAATTGAGAACATATCCGTCGAAACGCAAGCGAAGCCTTCTCACTACAGCCTCTATGCCCGGTTTATCGATGTTGTCCATGCTACTGAAATACCCAAACCTATTTTGCATCCTAAACCGAAGATTCAAAAGAAAAACGGAATCTTTTTTGAAACCGATCCCTTCCTGACTTACGGATAAGGGACGCTCATCGGACTCCACTTGGGCCATCACAGATTGTGGGCCTAAGAATAATACCCCTAAAAACAGGAAATAATGGATAAAAAGTATTCTCTTGATTGAATGCATAGTTATAATGTGAGGTCAAATATAGGCACAAGAGAAAGTATATAGTTATTATCAATTGGATTTTATGATGAAAAAGGAGAAAGGAAGGGGAAAAATTTATTTGAAAACACCATCCTTTTCCAAATCAATATTTTGATTTCATGCATTTTGGAGATAGATTAATGGTACATAAATTGATTTAATTTTATTGATAAAACTTCAATCCGTGATGGGATTTTCCATAAAAGATTGAGGTTTTGTTTATTTTTGTGTCATGCTTAATTTCAAGAAAGTAATTTTTCTTTTACTTTATTCCTTTTTATCTACTTTTTCTATTGTTTCAGCGCAGCAGCAATTTCAATATAATTATGAAACTTGGTGGGGTGTGATGACTTCCGTGAGGGTATCTGAAAAATGGTCTGTTTGGAATGATGCACATTTTGTGGATGAGACTTTTTTTATTTACCGTAAAGGTATGACCTACCACAACAAAAGGGACAATATTGTCACCACGGCAGGATACAGTTGGCTGCGGCTTACCACACCACTCTCAGAAGGGAAACTGATCCGGACAGAGCACAGACCATGGATGCAAACCATCTTCAGGGTACCTTCCACCAAAAAGTTAAGTACGAGTTTTAGGTTCCGTTATGATGCCAGATTTATACAGAATATTGAATCAGGCCTGCCGGGAGACGGTTTTTCGTTTAACCACAGATGGAGATTCAATAATGCACTGCGGTATAATTGGGGAAATGTCATCAGTGAAAAAACTGTTTTGGCCACAAGTCTACTGAATGAAGCACTTTTTACAACCGGTTCAGGACCTAATGGGGTCAGACACGAGCACCGGACTCATTTGATAATGGGGCTTAATTCAGGTCCAATTACTTATTCCGTAGGATATATTGTCAGGTATATCAATGTCAGTCCTGTCACTGCAAGGTTGAATCACGGTATGGTTTTTTGGCTTACAATTAACCTGAGGGCTATCAAAAAAAGTGAATCTCCATTTGTTGAATTCCCGGGAGATCATGTTGA
Organism: Aquiflexum gelatinilyticum; assembly: GCF_024813435.1. Taxonomy (NCBI): domain Bacteria; kingdom Pseudomonadati; phylum Bacteroidota; class Cytophagia; order Cytophagales; family Cyclobacteriaceae; genus Aquiflexum; species Aquiflexum gelatinilyticum. The sequence continues at coordinate 134,025 of NZ_JANAEZ010000009.1, read as the reverse complement.
TTGAATCTGACTAAAGCAAATCAGCATATAAATAAAAATCCCGGTTGAAGGGGTTTCGCCACCTTAACCGGGATTTAAATTCACTTTGAGAATTCTATTGTTTTCTGATTACCCCTTCTTCGAGCATTCTTTCCAAAACTACTTGGGCAAATTCGGAGGAGAATTTCTCCATGGATGTCGGGTTCAGGGTCTTGGATTGCGCTGACCAAACCAATAATTCCGACTTGACATCGTAGATATTGATTTCAATAAAGTACCTTCTGTCATTGACAATATGTCCCGGGGTCATCATCATGCCATGATTCATTCCCCAAAATCCGCCAAAATTTCCATGCATTCCCCATCCCGGACCACCCATCATCATTGGTCCGCCCATCATCATGGCACCTGGAATATATCGCTGCTCATCCTGTACATCTATCAAGGTCATGGTCATGATGCCATCCTGGCCGTTTTGGTTCACGACATTCATCATGGCATTTTTATCCAAGTCTGTACTCATCCAAAAGTTGGGACGGATAGTCGCACTACTCGTAGTTGACCTGATACCTAGGGAGGATAGTTTTGTCCTGACATCATCTTCTATAGTTTGTCTTTTGGTCACATCTCCAATTATGGCTGCAACATAAAGGTTATTGTATCCGCCTTGATATTTATCCGGGCTTGTCCATGACCTTGTGATTTTAGTGGCAGGAGAACATGCTGCGGCCAGGATTAGGAAAGCGAAGACTAAGGTTTTTTTCATATTTGAGTAGTTGTTTGTGATAAAGGATTTTATGTTTTTTATTGCTTTATTAACTGATATTTTTCTGCTAAATCTCCTGTAATTCTATTCCCTTCCACATCGAGGTGGAAAAGAATGTTTTCTCCTACAAAGTATTGATTGGGAATAGCCTCACCTGTCAAAGTTATTGTGTTTCCGGCTTCATTCCATGTAAATGTCCCTGATGATTCTATTACATTTTGATTTTCTTTTCCAAGGTAAGTGGATTTCTTTGAGTAGGAATTGCCTGTTCCCAACTCTACTACGATTTCAATTCCCTCACAATCCGCACAGGGAATGATTCCTTTATATGTTCCAAAAAAATCAAGTGAATTACTGGAGTTATGCCCGTCATTTGCAACTGATTCTTCAGTCTCAAACATGGCATCATCTACGATCAAATCATCTTGTTTTGCATTATTCTTACATCCCGAAAAACAAATTGTAAGTAAGGACAGCAGAAAAAATAACGCATTTACATGTTTGAAAATCATTTGAATTTGGCTATTTAATGACTTTGCAAGATACAATCAAAATGAGACTGGGACAATTATAGTTTATTGTTTTATTTCAATTTTGGACAAAAAGGAGCAAATAAGTTTGATTTCTGATAGAGCTTAAAATTTTGATTCACTTTTGTTTTGATTAACTTTCCGGCTTGAAATGATCTTGGCAACTGAAATCATAGATGAAAAAGAATATTAAAAACACAGAATCAGAATCCGGCACTGAAGACAAATCAATTTCCTCAGAGTCCCATCAATATATTGAAAGGGAAGATTCCCGAACAGGTTTGTCTGTTGAGACTTTAAAAAAGGCGATTTCAAATAATCTTTTTTATGTACAGGCTAAATATCCTGAAATCGCTACAAGAAATGATTATTACATGGCTTTGGCCTATGCTGTCAGGGACAGGTTGCTGCAGCGTTGGGTAGCTTCAGTGAAGCAGTATATTCAGGGAAAGGAACGGGTTGTGTCGTATCTTTCAGCAGAATATCTATTGGGACCGCATCTTGCCAATAACCTGATTAACCTTGGGATTTATAAGGAGGTGGAGCAGGCCTGTGAAGAACTTGGCCTCAACTTGGATTGGCTGATTGAAAAAGAAGTGGAGCCAGGTTTAGGAAATGGTGGTCTTGGAAGATTGGCAGCCTGTTATATGGACTCATTGGCTACATTGGAAGTTCCTGCCATAGGATATGGGATAAGGTACCAGTTCGGTATTTTTGAGCAGGATATCAGAGATGGTTGGCAGGTAGAGGATACCGATAACTGGCTGAGAAGGGGAAATCCTTGGGAAATTGCAAGAAGGGAATTGAGCCATGACGTAAAACTTGGTGGTCACATTCAACATTACATTGACCGTAGCGGAAAGTTCTGCAGCAATTGGATTCCTGAACTCGTGGTGAAAGGAGTCGCTTATGATACCCCTATTTTGGGATATAAAGTCAATACTGCAAATACTTTAAGGCTTTGGAAATCTGAAGCTCCACACTCTTTTGATTTTCAGTCGTTTAATGCAGGTGAGTACAACAATGCGGTAAACCAAAAAATCATCTGTGAAAATATCAGTAAAGTTCTTTATCCCAATGACGAGCAGCGGGAAGGGAAAATCCTGAGACTGCAGCAGCAATACTTTTTTGTCTCATGCTCCTTACAGGATATGATCAACATTCACCTAAACCAAGGTGAAAAAATTGAAGACTTTGATAAAAAATTTGCTGTTCAGTTGAATGATACACATCCGGCAATCGGAGTTGTGGAACTGATGCGCCTATTGATGGATGAGCACCTGTTGGATTGGGATACGGCTTGGAATATTACCACCAAGACTTTTGCCTACACAAACCACACATTGCTTCCCGAAGCTTTGGAAACTTGGGATTTGGAATTGTTTGGTTCTGTATTGCCACGCCATCTTGAGCTGATCTATGAAATCAACAGAAGGTTCTTGGATTTTGTCACGGTGAGATTTTTTGGAGACAATCAAAAAATAAGTAACCTTTCCCTAATTGGGGAGGGAAAAAGAAAACATGTCAGAATGGCAAATCTTGCTTGCCTTGGAAGCCATGCTATCAATGGGGTGGCAGCCTTGCATTCTGATTTATTGAAGAAAACAGTATTGCATGATTGGTATGAACTTTCTCCCGAAAAATTCAGCAATAAAACCAATGGTGTTACACCGAGAAGATGGATAGTTTTAAGCAATCCAAATTTGACAAAACTTATTTCTGATAAAATCGGAGAAGGATGGATCAAAGATTTGGAAGAATTGAGAGGATTGGAAAAATATGCCGATGATCCCGAATTCCAACAAGCTTGGATGAGAGTCAAATTAGATCAGAAAAAAGCCCTTGCAAAGAAAATTCAGAAAAGGTTAGGGGTGAAAGTTGATCCCGAGTCTATGTTTGATATTCAGGTCAAACGTATCCATGAATACAAAAGACAGCATTTGAATGTTCTCCATGTGATTGCCTTATACAACCGGATCAAGAAAAATCCGGACTTGGAAATCGTGCCGAGAACTTTTATTTTTGCCGGAAAATCAGCACCTGGATATCGTAAAGCCAAATTGATCATCAAATTAATCAACTCGGTTGGGGAGGTTGTTAATAACGATCCGGATGTAAGAGGAAGGCTTAAAGTGGTTTTTTATCCAAACTACAATGTCACCAACGCTCAAAAGATTTATCCGGCTGCGGATCTTTCTGAGCAGATTTCTACGGCAGGAAAGGAAGCATCAGGAACCGGAAATATGAAGCTTTCCCTTAATGGTGCATTGACTATCGGAACATTGGATGGAGCAAATGTGGAAATCAGAGAATGTGTAGGGGAGGAAAACTTTTTCCTTTTTGGATTGACCGCAGATGAAGTGGCTCAAACCAAAGCGGCCGGATATAAATCAAAAGAATATTATGAATCCAATGCTGTTTTAAAAGAAGCCATCGATCAAATAAATTCAGGTTATTTTTCACATTTGGATGTGAATACTTTCAAGGAATTGACTGATTCTTTGATGTATGATGATCAGTATTTATTATTTGCTGATTTTCAATCTTACATTGAAGCACAGGAAAAAGCAGCAGAAGCATTTAAGCATAAAGAAATGTGGGCAAAAATGTCCATTTTGAATACAGCAAGAATGGGAAAATTTTCCAGTGACAGGAGTATCAAAGAATATTGTGACGAGATTTGGAAGGTCAAATCTGTTCCCGTGGAAATAGATTCCATCAAAATCATAGAAAAATAGAAAAAGGGGGCTTGCCCCCTTTTTTTAAATTGTTAACATTTTTTGATTTCCTTCTCTTAGGTAAAGAATCTTTAGCATCAAAAAAGCTCTTTAATTCTGTAATGGGCATCTTTGAAAGAGAAGGTTTCTCCATGTTTTTTACCTTTCATGACTTGGTATAAAGGGCTTTCAGTCGATAACCCAAAAACTGAAAAACCATTGACTTTCATTCTTTCAATGCTTGTTGACACAAAGAAAATGTCTTTGTCTGTCACCACTACGCTCCCCAATTTTACTGTGTCATTGATATCTTCAATAGTAGGAAGCATGTTTTGAAGAATTTCCATTTCTTTGTTGGCAAAGCTGACTTGGTCTCCTACAGCATTTGCCCGATGGATTTGCTCCGAATTGAAACCTTGTTGGGACATGTCCGGGTCCTCTTGGTTGGCTTCGTTTTCACTGCCAATCATTTCTTTGATACTGTTTTTGAAATCATCAATTACAGATTGATGTTTCTTTATACTTGTATCCAATAGTGCCTTTTTAAAAGCGGCATGGTTGATATTTAATACGCTGGTTTCCATATTCATATATTGGTAGTTGAATTCTGAATTATATTTTGATTTTTCGTTGATACAATTTAAAAATAGGGAGCCTTTGATTCAATGACTTATGTTTGGCTCATCTATGATTATCATTCTTGATTTGGGTTGGTTGATTCAATTGGAAAAATTCTAAGCAAACCAACAAAAAACATAGCCGAGGAAAAATCAAATAAAATTGCCTTTTTTTTAGCAGAAAACTATTTTCAATATAGAGGGCAAAGACCATACCCAAAAAAGTGCACAGTATGAAGCTCGTATTGCATATCGAAGGATACAAGTCAATTTCCTCTCTTTGGCCCTTCTAGGTGTGGAAAAAAGAGGTCGAAAATTTTTGTCAGACCCGGCAAGAAAAAATCCTGTAGCCAAAGCCAATTGCAGGCTAAGTAAGATTTTGATCTTTTAGCACATAACATTTTAAGTACATGAATACCTTATCCTTCCTTAGAAAATCTATAAAAATGCCGGTATTTAGGAAATTTTATTTTTCAAGTTCTGTAAAAGCTCTTTGGCATCTCCGCCTTTTTCCTTGATTTTCTTAAGCGCAAAAGCAAGGGTGATGTTAAACAATCCCAAAGAGAAGAATGCCAAAGCGGTAAAAAACACAATGGTCAATCCCCCTAAAGTCGGGTTGAATAAGATCATCAAAGAGAAAATGACTGACAATGCCCCGCTTGCAAGTAACCAACCCCATCCATCGGAACCATATTTTTTCATATCAAAAGCAAACCCGAAAGTTGCAAAGCCTTTGAACATAAAATAAAAGGCAATGATAAAAGGAAGGACGACCATGGTGATCGCAGGATTGAAAAACAAAACAGATCCTACCACAAAGTCAAACATCGCTCCGGCAAAATGCCATCCCCAATCGTCGATTTCATTCCTATTATTGATGGAAAATATCAATTGAAATATCCCTGAAACAAACATAAAAGAAGCAAAAATGATAGCCAGACTCATGTAGCTTTTGACAGGAGTGGAAATGGTCCAAGCTCCGACTAGGATGAATAAAATACCAACCAACAGTGGAAGCCACCAGTTTTTGATCATAAATCTGCTTTTTTTAAGTACTGATTCCATTTTCTTTTTGTTTAGATTTTTTGTTTTTTAAAAATATTGAATCCAAAATGTAAGAAAATTTGAGTTCAGTTTAAGGTTGATCACATCAAAAGATTGTTAAAAAAATGCCTAATTAATTTAACCAAGAAATTCTTGGGAAAGAGGAAGGTTATCCCTTCCTTTTTACGAAAGGCCCAAAATTAAAATAAAGGGATAAATGAATAATATTCACCCACTCATTCCTCAATTGCTGCCAATTTGATTTCAATTTTTTTCCTCAGTTTATTAAAAAACCTGATCCTTTCTTTTTCACCGACAGTACTTACCATGGTTGATTTTTTGATCAGGTTATGGAGATTATAAAACATGGCTTCATTGAATTTGGGATCCATAGAACCAATAAAGTACATGACACTATGGTTGAGGTAAGTAATCTGTACATTGTCTAACTCAGCAATGATGGTATTGTCACCGATGACAAAGTCATTGACATACATGGTATAAGGCGCACTCTCCGCTGTGGGTTCTTTTCCCATTGGAAATTTCAATCCCAATTCCGCCATTTTTTCGAGGTGGTTGACTACTTCCAATAATTGCTCAAACAAGATTTTCAATTCTTTTTGTGAAGGAATCAAACCCATATCATTGTACAATTCAATCTGCCGGATGGTGACATTGATGCCTTCTTCATTCCAAATCTCCGTTGTCGGAATCTGATTGAACAAATTGATCATTTTGGTACTCGTATCTTTGAGCTTATAATAGAGCAGGTTATTGAAAGAGAATTTCTCATTCTTCAGACTTTCATTGTGGAGGATGGATTTCATCCAGAAAAAGAATTTAAACGAGGCCAATTCAGGAAAATATAAATGGTAGAAGGGAGGCAGGTCTTTTACCAGGTAATACATATGTTTCTTTTTTTGGATATGAAACATCTGTATCTGCTTCAGCACGTCCTCAAACCAATCGTCAAAACTGTCTTTGGTAAATGAATTCAGTTTGCCGTGGAAGACTATGGCATTGGTCTGAAGATTAAAAACCTGATCAAGGGAAATATTAAAATGTTGGCTGATTTTTTTGATTTCCTCCAGGTCAATAAACTTTTCACCACGGATCCTCCGATAGGCAGAATCATTGCTGATTTCCAATAAATCCGAGACTTCATCTACAAGGGATTTGTAAGGAGGGAGGAGGTTTCTTACATGATGGAAAAACTGAACCTGAATTTCTGAATTGCCCATAACAAAATTAAAAGTGATGAATTGTATGTTTTCTCATTAAATATCTCTTTGAGATAAATCCAAACTTTGGATTTAAATTAATCAGAATAAAATTTCGTTGTGGCCGATGAAATAATAGGTTATTGACTAATTTAAAGAAATACACAGAATATTCCTAAAGAAAAAAGTGAGATAATAGGAGCAAAAATGATCGTAAAAAATAAGTATGATTATTATAAGAAAAATTTATGCATTATCGGATCGAATTGGATTCAATAGATTTATTCAAATTTGATTTTATTGATCAAGCTTTTGATTTTTTTTAAATTTTTTTTAGTCAGGTATGAAGTTTAATTTTTGATTTTTATTCAAAATCCCAATTTGAATAAAACTTTTGTGTGAAATATCCAAAGTCAGGCCGAACTGAGTTGGTTTTTTCAATTTTTAATAAAGTGACCTTTTCCTTCCCGTAGTTTTCTGAATAATTACAAATCAGGCCATCGGCACGTTTTTTTTCAATTCGCCGATGGTAAAAGTCTCAGGTAATTTGGTGGCATGATAAGAAATCACGGTTGGTCAGGTACTTCTTTGACAAGCCTACTTTCTTGAATTTTTCATTCACATAAATCCAAAAAAAGATGGAAACTCAAAAAATCTCCTTAGGAAAAAGAAAAGAACTTCAAGCAGCCATCAGTTGCATCATGGTTTTTGCTATCATCGCCACTGTATTGGTTTTGGGAGCAGGATTGACCACCTCATCCACATTCAAGTTTTTGTTTCTATTGGTCACGGGTTGGCTCGGATGGACTTTTACCGAGTATTTTCTGCATAGGTTTTGGATGCATAACCACTTCAGGAATGTCAATAGCAAAATCTACGACATGCACATGAACCACCACAAGCATCCTCAGGAAATCAAAATTGACGGTACTCAGAGATCCATCTTATTTGTGGGTGGGATTTGGATATTTTACTTTGCCTTGATTTGGAACAATTATTTCACTTTGTTTCTAGGCTTCTATGTTGGCCTAACATTATACAGCCTTATGCACATCATGCTACACAAAAAGTGGGGACGCTATATTTTTCCCAAAGTCCAGAAGGCCCACATTCACCACCATGGGAAATATCCTGACAAAGGATTTTCATTCAGTACAATTATCTGGGACTGGATGTTTAACACCTTACCTCCAAAAGAGGAAGTTATTTCGGAAAGAATGTTAGGATTTTATTTCAAACCTGACAAAGAAATGAAAGAATCAAAAAGCAGAAATTGAAATTCTAAATTAAAAAGAAAGGGAAAAGTGCAGGTGGCGCTTTTCCCTTTTTAATATTGTTATTGTGCTTTTGAAGCAGATGCAGCAGCAGCTTTTCCGTGAAGTTTACCGAGTTCTTGATCGATGGTCCAAAGGCCAATTCCCTCCTCGCCGATGATGTCAAACAATTCCAAAGCTCTTCGGGCCAAAGTCTCTTCTTCCCTTTGTTCGGTAACATACCATTGCATAAAGCTGAAAGTAGCAAAATCCTTGATCCCAAAGGCGTGGTCTACAATAGAATTGATCGATTTGGTCACTTTGATTTCATGCTCAAGAATAAGTTCAAACACCTCTCGCAAAGAATTGAAATGGTGTCTGATTCCGGTAATTTCAGGTTGGATGGCGTGTCCTCCTGCTTCGTTTACATAATGAAAGATTTTCATCATGTGCATTCTCTCCTCATCTGCATGGACATAGAGGTATTGGGATGCATTTTCATATCCCATCATGTGGCACCAAGAGGCCATGGAAAGGTAATATGCAGAAGATTTACCTTCCATTTCTATCTGCTGGTTCAACAATTTTTCTGTATCGAGCAGTAATGAACGCTGTAGCGTTACGATTTCTTTTGGTTTCATGGCGATTTCATTTTATACAAACTTAACTAATTTGGAAAGATATGGTTCTTGAAATGGGATATTTTCAGAAATTTAGATTTGGTATAAGTAAAAATCTAAATTCCATTTTCATTATTGTAAGTAAAATACAGCAGTTTGCTGTTTTTTTTAACATATGAAATTGACTATCATAAAGCAAATTTATACAGTTTTATACCATTGGCTTTCCTGCCATTTGCTTAAGCTTTATATTTAAATGAATATGTACTGAATAAAAAATTGAATTCGGGAAATTGAATTGAAATCAACCAAAACAACCCATAATTTAAAAATAACCTAATCATCATGAATTCAAGAAGAAAATTCATCCAAAATGGCCTCTTGCTATCAGCCGGTTTGAGCATGCCGGGCATGATACACGCTGATACCTTGTCGGCACTCAACAAAAAAATCGCTCCATCTGATCAACTGAATTTTGCAGTGATAGGATGCAAAGGAATGGGATGGTCAAATATGAATGCCCACCTCAAAATGCCAAATGTCAATTGTGTGGCTATTGCAGACATTGATCAGAGTGTTTTGGACCAACGTTCCGAAGATGTGAATAAGCAGAGAGGGAAAAAGCCACAGGTATACAAGGATTACCGAAAAATGTTGGAAAACAAGGATATTGATGCTGTCATCATTGGTACCCCTGACCATTGGCATTGTTTGACCATGGTAGATAGTCTTTCGGCAGGAAAACATGTCTATGTCGAAAAACCAATTGCCAATACCATTGAAGAATGTAACCTGATGGTTAAAGCCAAGCAACGTTATGGAAAAATGGTTCAGGTTGGGCAATGGCAAAGAAGCGGTTCCCAATATGCTGAAGCTATTGATTACGTGAAGTCAGGCAAACTTGGACAAATAAGACTTGTAAAAACATGGGCCTATCAAGGTTGGATGAAGCCGGTACCAGTCATGCCTGACGGACCTGTTCCTCAAGGTGTTAATTATGACATGTGGCTTGGACCTGCACCAAAGCGGCCATTTAATGGGAACCGTTTTCATTTTAATTTCAGATGGTTTTGGGATTATGCAGGTGGTTTGATGACCGATTGGGGAGTACATGAGATTGATATAGCCTTGTATGCAATGGGAGTGACTGCGCCAAAGTCTGTGATGGCTTCTGGTGGGAAATTTGCTTATCCTGATGATGCTTCTGAGACCCCGGATACATTACAGACTGTATATGAATATGATGGATTCAATATGCTGTGGGAACATGCCACCGGTATAGATGGAGGTAACTACGGAACTACAGAAGGCATTGCTTTTATTGGCAATAATGCAACTTTGGTAGTCAATAGGGGAGGATGGAAAGTAATTCCTGAAACTGAAAACAAGGATGGAAAAAGGGTCAATAAAATTGAAGAAATCCAATTGATAAAACCAAACGGAAATGCACTTGAAATCCATGCCAAAGGTTTTGTAAGTTCAATAATTGAAAACGATGCCTCTAAATTGACCTGTGGAATTGAGACAGGAAGTATTGCTGCTATCAATGCCCAAATGGGAAATATTGCGTACAAAACAGGAAAGAAAGTGTATTGGGATGCTAACAAAGGACAATTTACCGATCCTGAAGCGAATGCCTTGATGAAAGCCAATTACCACAACGGCTGGAAATTGCCGACTGTATAATCAAGGATTAAAAGAAGAAAGATTGAGGGGGAGGTTATTGGTTCCAGTAGCCTTCACCCCATCTTTAGTAACCCAATCATGGGTTATTTTTAACATGTTTTTTTCCATATCAAATTGAATGGTGATTTTCCCATCTTGGGCATCCGATAGGCTTTGAAAAGCCAATTCATCAGGAAAATAGTTTTGGCTGATTAAAGGTCCAAATGCAAAATTTTTACCTTCTAAAGCTGGGATAATTTTTGGATCCGAAATTCCCGAGGACGGAAAAACAGCATATTCGCCACTTTGAAGAGGAAAGTCAGGTAATGTTTTCCCATTGGAAACAGAATAAATCCCTATTGACATAATTGTTGAATTGGGAATATATGGAATTGAAAAATTGACATCTGTTGATAAATCAAGTTTTGCCCAAACATGGGAACCTTCTCCAGAGAAATTTACCGGGCCGGTGATGGTTAGTTTGGCTGATTTAAATTCAATCCGATTCTCCCCTAGGTCAAAGTTGCTGAATGCTGCAAATGGATCTTCTCCGGTATCTGTAATAGTGCATGCAGAAAACCCTACTAAAATTGCTAAGAAAATAAGAGTTCTGGAGGCCAAAAATTTATATAAATTCATAGGAAAGTGAGATAATTTTATTTTTCCAAAAGCAAAAATCAGACCTTTATTTAAAAATAACAATTACCAATCATTTTCTCTTTTGACATATTCCCATTCTTGTTTCAAAATGCTGTAATAAATCGTATCTCGGCGTCTATCACTAGTCATCAATGTATGGCTCCTAAGTACCCCTTCTTCAATAGCACCAATATTCTTAAGCGCTTTTCTGGCCTGAACATTCAATACATCTGTTTTGAATTCGACACGTTCTAAACCGATTTTCTCAAAACAATATGTTAAAAGGAGCTTTTTCACAACAGAATTCAAACCGGTTCCATGATAACTTACCCCAAGCCAAGTCCATCCGATTTCCATCCGGCTATCTCTTTCCGAGATATTTCCAAGGGCAGTAGACCCAATAAGGTTTCCAGATTTTTTTTCGATGATAGCAAATTGAAGACGTTGTTTTTCAAATGCAGGCCTTGCCCATTCTGATAACCCATCCATAGTTGAAAGGTCATGTGTAAAAAACCGCCACATTTCGGGATTGGAAGATAAAACCAGCAAAGGAGGCAAGTCTGCCTCCTCCAATGGCCTTAATAATACAGACTCATTTTCAAGTCTTAAGTTAAAGTCGATCATCTGTTATCCTTAACCCAAAGTTTCTTTCAATACCTTGTTGAAATATGCCACCTCTTCAAGGGTACCGGTACTTACCCTACACCAATCATTCAATGGAGGAAATGGTCTTCCCACTATGACACCTTTGGCAAGCATGGTTTTTGCAAGCTCTTTAGCATCTTGATTTGCATGGAAGAATACAAAATTTGCTTGGGAGGGGAGATATGGCAATTTCAATTCGTCCAAGGTTGTTTCTATCATTTTTCTTGCTTCAAGATTTTTTTGAAGACTGAATTGATAGAATTCTGTCTCCTCCAAAGCAGTTTTTCCTGCTTCAATTGCCATGATGTTTGTATTTGCAACCACTCGTTCGGAGAGCTTTTTGGCAATATCAGGCCTTGCAACCAAATACCCAAGTCTGATTCCTGCTAGTCCATATACTTTAGATAGGGTTTTGGAAACAATAATATTCTTTCCCTCCTTTACAAGTTTGACCATAGAAGGATAATTTGGATCTTCAATATAATCACAGTAAGCTTCATCACTGAATACCATTGTTTTTTTGCTTACTGTTTCACAAAAATCCAAAACCTCGTTTGCAGGCAGCAATTTTCCAGTTGGATTGTTTGGGTTACAAAGGAAGACCAGCTTGGTTTTCGGTGAAACTCTCTTTTCAATTTCTTTGAGGTCATAATTCAAGTCCTTGTCAAGCGGAACCCAATTGATTTCAGCCCCCCAGGTTTCAGCATAGGTCATCAATGACAAAAATGTAGGCAATCCAGAAATCACTTCATCGCCTTTGCCTGCATAGGTAATGCCTGTGATTTTAAGTCCTTCGGTAGACCCTGCCACCAACACAACATGGTCAGGAGTCACACCTTCTTTTTTTGCAATCATTTCTACAAGAGGAGCATTAAACGACCAAGGATATCTGCAGCTGACATCAAAGGCATCCATCATGGCTTTCCTCACTTTTTGGGAAGGTCCATAGGGGTTTTCATTCGATCCCAACCTGATGGGGTTGTCCAATGGACGTGGATTGAATTTGCGGATTTCTTCTGCGGAAAGTGTACTGAATGCTCCTGTGCCTGTAAGCAATGCAGCACCACCTGCCAATGACGCACTTCTTAACCAATCTCTTCTTGAAAATTTCATATAATTCCAATTTGTACCAAAATGTAATAATATCAGTTTTTTATTCCTAATCCATATTACCAAGAATGATTTATCTTGGTAATTATTCCCTAACTGGATAATATTTTACCAATTTAATAAATGATAGAAAAAAACAGCAGTAAAAATTATCATTTTCAAAATATAATTCCTAAATTTTATCAAATACTTATCATTAAGTCTTCAATCCCAAAATTATAATACTATGAAAAAATTAAGCATTTTCTTGTTTATGGGGATTATGGCCATGTCAATGGCAAAAGCCCAAGAACCGACGTATCTGGTATTTGAATTTATCAAAGTGGAATCTAACCAAACTTATGATTTCATTGAATTCAAAGATTTTATGGAAAAAATATACATGGCTGCTGTCAATGATAAAAAAATAAAGGGATGGGACTTTTGGGCTTTACAATCAGGCGCCGACCCAAGTGAATTCCAATATATTACCATCACTTATTTTGACAACCCGGTGAATATGATGAACGGGCTTCAGGATGAGGACATGGTCAAATATGCAATGGTGGCATATCCCCACCTCACCGAAAAACAGGTAGTTGAGAAATTCAATGCGGCTATAAGTAGCAGGGATTTGGCACAAAGGGCTTACATGCAGGAAATTGCAAGGACAAGAGACAGCTTTCATCTCAAGAAAGGTTCATTGGCTTCATTTGATATGATGAAAGCTGTGGAAGGTAAATTCCAAGAGTATGAAAAAGCTGAGAAAGAAGTGTTTTTGAAAATCCATCAAAATAGGATTGAAAAGGGATTGATGGGAAGTTGGAGTCTACTCAGGACTGCATTGCCTTTTGGAAGTGAAGCAAAATATACCCACTTGACCATGAACAAGTATAAAGACTATTTACAGTTTTTCAATGCCCAAGAATATGAGGACATGGAATCCACAGCCGAGCAGCGTGCTGCCATGGAAAAAGGGATACAGGCTAGAGAACAGAAATATATTTATTTGGCGACTTTGGAAAACGCTGTCCGATAAGCACAAAAAATCAACCACCGGAGAGGATTTAAATCAGTTCTATCCGGTGGTTTTTTTATTTAATTCTTTAGAATCAATTCTATTTTTTCCAATTCTTCGGAAGAGAAATTAAGGTTTTTAACTGCTTCGACATTTTCTGCCAATTGCTCCGGTTTGCTTACTCCGACTAGGACAGTTGTAATCCTTGGATCTTTGAGCAGCCATGCTATTGCCATTTGTGCCAGACTTTGCCCCCTATTTAAAGCAATATCATTAAGCCTTCGGACTTTGCTGATCACTTCATCAGAGACTTGGTTTTTTTTAAGATACCTTCCGTCTTTGGCAATCCTGCTGTCTTCGGGTATTCCTTTTAAGTATTTGTCAGTCAAAATACCTTGCTCCAAAGGTGAAAATGCGATTGATCCAATACCTTTTTCTCCCAAAACATCCAATAAGCCTCCTTCAACCCATCTGTCAAACATACTATACCTAGGTTGATGGATAAATAGTGGAGTTCCCATTTCTTTCAAAATCTTGTAAGCTTTTGCAGTGTCTTCTGCATTGTATTGTGAAATACCTGCATACAAAGCTTTTCCCTGTCTCACAATTTGGTCTAAAGCGCCCATTGTTTCCTCAAGTGGCGTTCCCGGATCGGGTCTATGGTGATAAAAAACGTCAACATAATCCAGTCCCATCCTTTTCAGACTTTGATCAAGGGAAGCGATTAAATACTTTCTCGATCCATGATTACCATATGGTCCCGGCCACATATCCCATCCAGCTTTGGTTGAAATTATCAATTCATCCCGATAAGGTCTGAAATCCTTTTCCATGATTCTTCCAAATGTTTCTTCTGCAGATCCATAGGGAGGCCCATAGTTATTGGCAAGATCAAAGTGTGTGATTCCAAAGTCAAATGCCTGACGAAGAATATTTCTTGCATTTTTGAAATCAGCATTATGTCCGAAGTTATGCCATAATCCAAGGGAAATCATAGGTAACATGACCCCACTTTTACCGCACCTTCTATATTCCATGGAATCATATCTAGATTCATCAGCACGGTACATTGGAAGAGGTTGATGGTCGTTAATATTCATTTTATATTATTTATAGGTTTTAGGATTTATTTTCAATCAGTGTCTTTACCAATTCATCTATTTTGGCTTCATTTTTTTTCACGAATTGTTCACCTGCTCTTTTTAATGCAGCCATATTTTTTGGTGTCGCATCAGCTAAATCGGAATTGGCATTTCCTATTTCAGGTTCCAACCGGATATAGCCTTCATTATTGTTCCCGGCATCAAAAAGCCATTCCAATTGATGGGAAACAGTTTCTGAATTGCCTGACATCATCACATCTATCAAAGGCTTGATCCATTCTACCATTCCAAAGTTTTTTGCCTTTTTGTATGGAATGGGTTTTTTGACTGATCCGGTACCGATCGAGAGCATGAGCATATCTTTTGAAGTAGGATTGGCAATGTCGCCAAATATACATTTTCTGACCTCCGCATAAGCACACATCGCAGGATTATTAGCGAAAACACCTCCATCAATTAACGGAAAGGATTCCGCAGATTTAGATTGGATCAGTGCTGTTTCAAAGTAGGTGGGGGCAGCGGAAGTAGCTAAACTCAAATCCCTTACATAAAAATCATCCGCTTCATTTTCACGTGCTTTCCCATGTTTGAAAAACTTCGCCTTTCTATTTTCAATATCATAGGATGTAAATAAACAAGGCCTGATCAGTTGGCTCAAAAGTGTATCCCCAAAATATTCACGAAGGGCTTTTTTCAAATTTGAATTTGAAAATTTCTCATCCTTTAAACCATAAAGAGTCCTGACTTTTTGAGATATCGGATTACTGAAAATTTCCTGACCGTTTTGCAAATATAGTTCAACCACTTCGGCCATAGTATATTTTGGCTTACTTGGATTATTTGGATCAGGAACAAGCATACCGCAACCCAATATTCCTCCTGTACTCGTACCTGCTACAAAATCAATATAATCTACGAGCCTGGCGTCCGGACCTGATAATTGATCTTGAAGTTTTTTTTCAATTAGTGCAAGGATAGTCCCGGGAATTATCCCTCTGATGCCACCTCCATCTATGGAGATGATTGTTACCTTTTTCATTTAGATAGGATTTAGTAAAAATTTTATAGTGACTATTTAAATTTAATAATTTAAAGGTGCTTTTTGAGAAGAAAAATCAAATAAAAACAGATCTGATAAAGGTTAATTAATTTGTGCTAAAAATAAATCTGATATCAGAAAACAACAATTGCAAACAGGATACTGGAGGACCCAATGAGCAACAAAATTAGAATCGGTTTCCACGCCACCCTCATCCATTCTTTGTAAGAAATGCCCGATGCGGCCAATATCGCCATCAATGCGCCGTTTGTCGGTGTCACCAAATCCATCAATCCGGCTCCGTATTGATAGGCTAACACAACGACTTGTCTAGACATACCGATCAAATCAGCAATAGGAGCCAACAAAGGCATAGTCAGAACAGCCTGGCCTGAAGTACTCGGTACAGGAATATGCAAGATGCATTGTCCTGCCAACATAAAAATACCTGATAAACTGAGCGGCAATCCTTCTAAAGGACTGAATAAACCAAGTATTATGGTATCTATAATCTGTCCATCCTGTAAAACCAAATAAATACTCCTAGCCATACCAACGATTACACCTGCAAATATCATTTCTCCAAAACCTTCAGAATAAGCCCTTGCAGTACCGTTGATTCCCAGATTGCCTATTAATCCAACTGCCAAACCCAATGCAAAGAATATTGCAGACATTTCATTGTAATTCCATCCCCAATTGGTCAAACCGAATACCATGATTCCAAAAGTCAGGCCAACAAGAATCAAAATCAATACATGGATGTTAGATAGTTTTTTTGGAACCTTGACAGAGATAGTTTCTGAAAGAGATTTGTCTTTCCCGTTTTTTATAAAATAACCGATCCAAAAAGAAAGCGCCAAAATGAGAAAAACCATACGAAACAAACCACCTGAAAAAACCGGTACTTGCGCGACTTTTTGCGCAATGATTACCCCAAAAGGGTTGGTTGGGCCAAATGAACCCCCAATTACCGCTGAACCCAAACTGAAGGCAATCACGGCCGTTTTTGAGTAACCTATTTTGTTAGCCAACACCATAAGTAGGGGTACCATAGCAATTACTTCCTCTTGAAATCCGCTCAAATTCCCCATGGTAGCAAATAGGATTCCTAAGATTATGATGAGATAAGATTTTGCTTTGCTAAATCTGAAAATCAAAACCTCCAAGCCACTACTGAATGCCCCGGTTTTTTCAACCACATAAAAAGCGCCACCTATGATTAGAATCAATATTACTACATCTGCTCCTTCAATAAATCCCTCGGGTACACTCAAAAAAATTTTCCCAATACTCACAGGATTATTTTCAATATGCCGGTAACTACCCTGAACGACAATTTCCCTACCAGTAGCTTCATCCAATATCCTGTCATAGGAACCTGCAGGGACGAAATAGGTCAGCAATGCAGCAAATCCTATAAAGACTAGCATGATAATCAAAGGGTGGGGGAAGGAGATTTTCATTTCAGTTGGATTTTTGAAATATGGGTTTTGCGGTGTGGAATATACAATTTGAAAAGAGGCCTTATGAATTAGATGGAACTGCTATTGGTTTTTGGTCTGTTTCAATTTTTTCTTTTGAAATGTAATCCTTTGGCAGATATTTCAACAGCTGCTTTTTAAATACATGAAAATCCACAGTAATGGTATGCCTAGGTGTATCAATCTGTTTATAATGGGGCTGTGAGACTTCTTTTTCACAGAGATCTTTGATATTGGAAGGCCTGACCCATTTACCGGCTATTTCTCTTGCCATAATCTTTGCCTGTAATTCCGCTCCCGGCCAAATACAGCCTAAAGGTTGGAACATACCCACAAAGTAAAGATTTCGAAATTCGGGATGAAACATCTTTAGGTAAAGTGGAACCGGACCTGAACTGTAGTCAATAAACTTTTTATGAAAGAAAGGGTGGGAGAGGTAGTAGCCGGTGCAGGCAATGACAGTATCATACACTTCCTCTATACCATCTTCAAAAATCACTTTTTTCCCTTCCAGTCTTTTTATATCAGGACGAGGTTTCACTTTCCCATGTCGGATTTTATAAAGCAGTTCATCATTGATGGTAGGGTGGGTTTCCCCGAATTTGTTTTCCACTTTTCGCAAACCGTAAAGGTGGTTATCACCTACCATTATTTTGAGTAAAATATCAAAGAAGAAACTTCTGATTTTTAAAGGTATCCAAGCACTTCTTTCACCGATTTTATCAGAAGGCTGCCCAAAAAAGAACTTTGGTATGATTCTATAACCACGCCTCCAAGAAATGGCGGTCATTTTACTGACCCTACTAGTTTCGACAGCGACATCGCATGCGGAATTGCCACCACCTATGACAAGAACCCTTTTGTCTTTGAAAGGCTCAGCTTTTTTGAATGAATGCGAATGCAAAAATTCCCCTGTAAATTCCCCCGGGTAATTTGGCCACCTTGGATTCCAATGGTGGCCGTTGCAGACGACGAGATCTGAAAACTCTTCAGTTTTTTTTATTCCATCAGTTTCGGTTATGATTTCCCATTTTTCTTGGCCTAGCCATTCGCAGTGGATAACCATGGTATTGAACCTGATGTGTTTGATCAACCCAAAATGCTTGGCGTATGCCTGAAAGTACCTTCTCAATTCATCGTGAGAAGGATAATCAGAAACCGTTGGGTCAAAATCATCAAAAGTAAAATCCGAATATTGGGAAAGGGTTTTGGAACTGATGATATGTGTGGTTTCAAAGACACTTGAATGGCTTTCATTTTCAGAATAAACCCAATTTCCTCCTACCTCTGAATTTCTATCAAATCCAACAGCAGGGATGCCTTGGTCCAATAAATTTTTCAAAGCCGTGATACCTGATGGTCCTGCACCTATGACAGCTACTTTTTTAAACATATTTCAAAACAATTTCTTCAGACATGATTTTTGTTCCAATTGACGCCGGAGCTTCTATTTTCCGAAGGTTCCCAAAATATGATATTTGGGGGATTTTAACATCAATGATATACTTTGAGGAATTGGCAGGGCTATATTCTATCAAACTCGCAGCTGGATAAACTGCCAAAGATGTACCTATAACAGCAAAGATATCAGCATCCAAAGTAGCATTGATGGCAACCTCCATCATCGGAACGCTTTCTCCAAACCATACAATGAACGGTCTTAATTGACTTCCTTTTTCACACACATCTCCCAAATTAATTTCCCATTCATTCATTTCGTAAACCAACCTTGGATCTATGGTACTTTGAGATTTGAAAAGTTCACCATGGAGATGGATAATCTTGGACGAGCCTGCCCGCTCATGGAGATTGTCAACATTTTGGGTAATAATGGTCACATCAAAATACTGCTCTAAGCGCGCAAGTTCATAATGGGCTTTATTGGGATGCACTGTGAGTGCCTGTTTTCTTCTTTTGTTATAAAAATCAAGAACAAGAGAAGGATTTTTTTTCCATCCTTCAGGAGAAGCAACTTCCATCACATCATGGCCTTCCCAAAGCCCGCCGCTGTCACGGAAAGTACTGATACCGCTTTCCGCAGATATTCCTGCTCCGGTAAGAACCACTAATTTTTTCATTTCAAAAATCAGATTGAGGTGAAAGGCTGATAATGCACTCAATCTCAAGAAAAAAATGACAAAAAGAAAATAGAAAGAATTTTATAAGGATAAAAAAAAGGGACTTTAAGTCCCTTTTGAGTTATGCTTTCTTTTTTGCAAACTTACCTTTCTTTTTTGTGTCAGGTTGATTTTCAATTATTTCTAATGTTTCAGTGTAAGTAAGACTTTCAGCTTCTTTTCCTTTAGGGATTTTGAAGTTGTTTTTTCCAAACTTGATATAAGGTCCCCATCTTCCGTTCAGGACTTGGATTTCTGTATTTTCATCAAAAGTTTTGATATGCTTTTTATCATCAGCTTCGCGTTTGTCCTCAATGAGTTTGATGGCCTCATCCTCCGTAATGGTCATCGGGTCTTGTTCTTTTCCAAGTGATACAAACTTTTCATCATGCCTGAGATAAGGGCCAAATTTACCTACAGCGGCAATGATCTTTTTATCTTCAAAATATCCCACTTCTCTCGGCAATTTGAAAAGTTCCAAAGCCTCCTCAAGGGTAATATTCTCGATAAACTGCCCCTTCTTCATACTTGCAAACTGCTTCTGATCATCATCTTGGTCACCTATCTGGACCAATGGCCCAAATCTTCCAAGTCTCGCAAATACAGATTTTCCCGATTTGGGGTCTTTGCCCAATTCACGTGCACTGTTAATATCAGCACGGGCGACATTGGCAGTTTCTTCAACCCTAAGGTGGAATTTACTATAAAATCCCTCGATCATGTCCTCCCAATTCTGTCCTCCATGGGCTATATCATCGAATTCTTTTTCAACTTTGGCAGTAAAGGAAAAGTCGATGACATTGGGAAAATGCTCTACAAGGAAATCATTGACCACCATAGCAATGTTGGTTGGGAAAAGCTTGTTCTTATCCGCCCCCGTTATTTCTTTTTTGGTTTCTTTTGAAAATTGACCTTGGACAACTTTCATTTCAACGTAGTTTCTATCGGTTCCTTCACGGGATTCCTTAGCTACATAATCTCTCTTTTGGATCGTAGAAATGGTAGGAGCATAAGTAGAAGGCCTTCCTATTCCCATTTCTTCTAATTTTTTCACCAGAGAAGCTTCCGTATACCTTGGGGCAGGTCTGGAGAAAGTTTCTCTACCCTTCATTTCCTCCAAATCCAGATTTTGACCGATATTTACAGGAGGGATCAAACCTTTATTGCCATTTTCTTCATCCTCAGGTTCGTCGTCAGTATCTTCAAGATACACTTTCAGGAATCCCTCAAATTTGATCACCTCGCCGGAAGCTATCAATTTCTCATTGGTCGAAGAAATTCCGATAGTTACAATTGTTCTTTCCAGCTGTGCATCTGCCATTTGGGAAGCTATGGCACGCTTCCAAATCAACTCATACAGACGCTGTTCGTTTCTGTCTCCGTTGACCTCACTTTTGGAAAAATCAGTGGGTCTGATAGCTTCATGAGCTTCCTGAGCACTTTCGGATTTTGTGGTAAACTTTCGTGGCTGATGAAATTCAGGACCGTAAGATGCATTGATTTCATTTTTTGCCGCAGTGATAGCGTCCTCAGAAAGGTTTACACTATCTGTACGCATATAGGTAATCTTTCCTGCTTCATAGAGCTTTTGAGCCACAGACATGGTCTGAGCAACTGAAAAACTCAATTTCCTACTTGCTTCCTGTTGAAGAGTCGAAGTTGTAAAAGGTGGTGCGGGAGATTTTTTTGCAGGTTTTTTCTCAAGGTTTTCAATCGTAAAATCCGCAGAAAGGCATTTCTTTAAAAACTCCTCTGCTTCAGCCTGAGTATCAAATTTTTTGGGGAGTTCTGCAGAAAGCCTTTTGCCTTTGACGTCAAATATTGCTGTGATTTTATAAGAGGATTTCGATTTGAATTTTTCAATTTCCCTTTCTCTCTCCACTATCAGCCTAACAGCAACAGATTGAACCCGGCCTGCAGAAAGTCCTGCTTTTATTTTTTTCCAAAGAATAGGGGATAGTTCAAAACCCACCAATCTATCAAGGATTCTGCGCGCTTGTTGCGCATTGACAAGGTCTATATCGATTTTCCTTGGATTATCTATTGCTTTGAGGATTGCATTTTTTGTGATTTCCCTAAAAACAATTCTCTTTGTTTGGTCATCTTTCAAATTCAAAACTTCCTTAAGATGCCAAGAAATGGCTTCCCCCTCGCGGTCATCGTCACTTGCTAGATAGATTGTCTCTGCATCCTTAACCAAACTTTTTAGCTGCTTGATAACATCTTTTTTGTCAGGGGTAACTTCGTAGGTCGGTTTAAACTTGTTCTTAACATCAATAGCATGATCTCCTTTAGGCAAATCACGGACATGACCATAACTGGAGGCAACCTTAAAATCCTTACCGAGATAACCTTCGATGGTTTTCGCTTTGGCAGGTGACTCTACTATTACTAAATTTTTTGACATAAGTATGTTGCTTTTAAAGATTGGTTCGCTTCTTTAGCTATCCAATTAAAATCCTAAAAATAGACTGCAATATATTCCTATCCAAATAAAGGGGAGCATCATCTTTTTAATTGATCCGATTTTAGCCATTTTTACGGGTACTTAAAATCAATTAAATGGCACCACAAAAATTTTTATTTGTCCTAAGGCATGGTGATGCCGAACCTGGAATCGGACATCTCGGGGACCTTCGCCGACCACTTTCGGAAAAAGGAAAAATGAGAATTAATCAGCTTTCAAATATGCTAAAAGGTAGGGGGGTGGCTTTTGACTTTATTTTGGTAAGTCCTTCTGCGAGAACTTCTGAGACTGTAGAAATAATAACAAAACATGTTTATGCTAAAGAAATATCGGTCGAAGACGAAATCTATGAAGCAGAAACCATGGACCTTTTGGACCTGATAAACCAAACCGGGAGAAAAATTGAGAAGTTACTTTTGGTGGGCCATAATCCCGCATTGAGCTCCTTGGTTTCCTATATTACCGGAATAGATTCGATTAATTTGCTTCCTGGAATGCTTTCAATTATCGAAATTCAGGTTGAGGATTGGGATCAGGTTGGTGGTGAAACAGGGGTTCTTAGAGAAACAATTTAATATTACTTGTCTCAATCTTTCCGGTTTCAACTTCTGAATTCTTCTTTTACCCCAAAAATCATTTTTAGACTTTAGGGCATTTGTAGAAATACAATAGGTTCATTCACTTTTGGATTTAAATTAATGAACATGTCCACATCCTGATAATTCTTTCAAAGAAAAATTTGAATGACATGTTCAATTTAAAAAAAAATCGCTTTTCTCAGGAAAAGCGATTTTTTGTAAATAAGACAATTTTGAGGACTATTTCTTAAGATCCCCTTTTACTTCATCCATGATTTTTTCTAGGTCTTTTGCATCAAGATTTTTATCCTTAGAGTGGAAGGAAATCAGTTTGGCAAATGATCCGCTGAAATAACCTGCAAGTAGGTTTTTAATTGAAAAGCTTCTGTATTCGTCTTTCGAAACTATCGGAAAATACTCATGTGATTTTCCGTAAGCTTTGTGATTGACAAATCCTTTTCTTTCCAAAATCCTTACGATAGTGGATACCGTATTGTAAGCTGGTTTTGGTTCGGACATTTTTTCCAGGATATCTTTGACGAATCCTCTCTCGATATCCCACAGAATCTGCATGATCTGTTCTTCTGCACGGGTTAGTTCTCTCATAATGTGTTTAAGTTTAAATTCGTTTCCAACTTATCCATTTAGTTTCTTAATTCCAAGGAAAGGAATTAAATCTTTTTTCAAGATTTAATATTTTTTTTTAGGTAGGTTTTCGGTTATGGTTCAAGTGATAGATAAGTTAAAAAAAATCATTTAAAAATTATAAAAAACAAATATCTATATTTCAATATAGAATATACAGATACAAAATAAAAAAACCTCCATTTGGAGGTTTTTTGAGATGAAATATAAATATTCCAATTAAATTGTTCGTAGCTTAATGATTCCTGATGCATGAAGTAACTTCACAATAGGATAGGTGGGGTCAAATTCATACCATTTAACTGCGAAATTGGGTCGGTTAGGTAATTTATGGTGATTGTTTTGAAACAATTCTCCAAGCATCAAAATATCAAGCAATAAACTGTTTTTAGATTTGTCGTTGTTGTCAAAGTTAGAATACCCATACTTGTGGCCACTCCAGTTCACAATTGCTCCGTGAACAGGTCCCATCATAAAGTGTATTGGCAATAAAAAGTACATCCACCAATGGGTACCTGCCAGTTCGAATACAGATATACTCAAAACATAAACCAAAACGTAGAATACACCCCAAGCTAACCTTACAGCCATTGTGTCTGCAAACAAATCAAATTTATTCCAATCAGGTACATCCTTAGAAAATCTCTCTTCAGGCTTCAGTTTGAAGCTGAAGTAATCATTATAGATATTCTTTGTTTTCCACATCATTGTAAATAAGTTCTCTGTATGATGGGGACTATGTGGATCTTTTGGAGTGTCACTGTACGCGTGATGCATTCTGTGCAGAATCGCATAAGCTCTCGGCGACAGATAGGAACTTCCCTGACAAACCCAGGTAAAGAAATAGAAAAACTTTTCCCAGTATTTGTTCATAGAAAACATCTGATGGGCAGCGTATCTATGCAAGAAGAAACTTTGGCAAAACAAAGAGAAGTACCAATGAAGGAGGAAGAAAACAATCAATATCACTGTTTCGGGATTAAGAATTAATTACTGATTGCAAAGATATACCCATAAATCAAAATTTTAAATCAAAGTTGTAGGAACGGAAATTTTATTTAAAATATTTTCATTTCGGAATAATAATAAACCGATACCAATGCTCATTTGTTTTTTTGCTTTGAGTTTGTGGCTAACATATTGGAATGAAAAATAAAAATACTCAATTGAATCAACTATTCTTAATATATCATTTATATGGCGTATAGGAAACCATTATAAACCCAGAATGAAATGGCACAGGTAAAAAATTTGAACCATAAAATCCAATTCTTAAATTTAAAAAATTTTAAATTCCATTCCGATGAGCAAATCCAATGATGCTTCATACATTATTATTCAGCTGATTTTGGGGGCTGTTTCAGTTTTGATTGTCCAATACATACTTCCCGGAGTAGAGGTAGATGGTTTTTTTACAGCTTTTGTCGTTGCAGCTTTACTGACGTTATTGAACCTGACTATTAAGCCAATTTTGATTTTTTTGACTATTCCAATCACGATTTTGACACTTGGACTTTTCCTGCTCGGAATTAACGCAATTCTGATTTTATTGGCAGCTGAGATTATACCAGGTTTTTCCGTTGATGGATTTTGGTGGGCTTTATTGTTTAGCTTGATACTCAGTATTGTCAATTCCATTTTGGGAGTAAATCTTGGAGGAAAAAGAGGGAATTAAAAATCATGATTGAGGGAGGGTTTGATCTCCATTTCTTAGGTAAATCACTTTATCGCCGTTGTGGTTTTTGAAATAATGTAATTGGTTTGATTTTTTGACATGAACAAGCAAAACCATTTTTTCGATTTCAATTTTATTTTGGTCTATTTCAATGTTTTCCAAGATTTCATATTGAAGCGAATGAATAGGTGGATCACAAAATTCTCTTGCCGCTTTTTCAATCATAAAAATTTCCTCCTCGGGATCTATTCCAATTATTAGCCTTTTATCGGATACCCCTATCACAAGAGTACCTCCTTCCGAATTTGAAAATGCAACAAGAGTTTTTGCTATTTTTTGTGCTGAAGTGATGGATTGCTTAAAATCCATAGAAATGCCTTCTTTTGATTTCAGAAGGGTTTTTAAAAATTCTTCGTTTTTTTTTGGTAACAACATTTTTTTTTAATGTAAATACTTGTATTTTAATTAATTAAATTAAAAAAGTGTTTATTCTTTGCTCAAAATGCTTTTAAGTTAACAGAAAGCATTGTATGTTGTCTCCAATTCTACCAACTTTTATCCTATGAAATATAAAAATGAAGGTTTTGCACCTGAAACGATTGAAGCTTTGAAAAAAGAACTTGAAGCCTCAAAAAAAAGCTTCAAGATTGTTCCCGGAGAGGATAATTCCGAGGAATTTGTAAATTTTTACTTCATTGGCATGCACGAAGGTAAAGAAGTAATTTATGACGCAGCCTTATATACATTAAGACTTCACCATGCTTCCGAGGTTTATGAACTTGCCGAACATGAAGCGGCGAAGAAATTTTCTAATTTTAAAGGAATCCATTATGAAGAGGATGAAAATGGAAACCTCAAACCGTTAAGTAGCGAGGAGGAAGAGATAGGGTGGTTTATGACTGAAATCATTATGGATATTGAAGAAGATGAATCTGTAAAAGTCCAGGAATTTGTCGATGTAGATATGAATCACGACTATGGAATTGGTTTGGACGCTGCTCTAAATGTGGATGATATAAATGAAAAGGTGATTACGAAATTTATCAAAGAATTTAATGATGATACTTTGGTTTTGGATGATACACTTTATGCTTTCCAATCCGAAGAAGAGGATGTGGATGATTGAATTGTGATGCTTTTCCAAACCATTTCTCAAAGCGCTTGTTACACAACAAGCGTTTTTTTATGTTATGCTTAAAATTGCCTGGTCTCCTATATACTGCCATCCGCTTCCCGAGGGTCACCGCTTCCCTATGGAAAAATATAATATCCTGCCCGAGCAACTCTTATATGAGGGTACGGTAAAGTCAAGCAATTTTTTTTCTCCGCAAAAATTGGAAGAAAAATGGATAGTAAACACACATAGCCCTTCCTTCTTTGGAAAGTTAACTAGCCTCAATCTCAATAAGTCTGAAATCAGGAAAACGGGGTTTCCCCTAAGCCATGAATTGATTGATAGAGAAATCCATATTATGCATGGCTCAGTACAGGCTTCCTTATTTGCGCTTGAATATGGAATAGCAATGAACATTGCCGGAGGTACACACCATGCATTTGCAGATAGAGGGGAGGGATTTTGCTTGTTGAACGACATTGCCATTGCTTCAAATTTTCTTCTGGAAAATGGATTAAGGAAAAAAATCCTTGTTGTGGATTTGGATGTGCACCAAGGAAACGGCACTGCAAGTATTTTCGAAAAACTCCCCTCGGTATTCACCTTTAGCATGCATGGTGCTTCAAACTATCCCATGCACAAAGAAAAATCTGACCTTGACATTCCTTTGCCTGACAAAACCAATGATGGACAGTATCTGAAAATTTTAAAAGAGACCTTACCTCGGTTGATAGAAACATTTCAGCCTGACTTCATCATGTACCAATGCGGGGTGGATGTCTTGGCATCAGATAAATTGGGAAGATTGGCATTGACAATAGCAGGCTGTAAGGAAAGAGATAAAACAGTGTTGGAACTTGCCAGGCGTCATAGCATACCAATAATGTGTTGTATGGGAGGTGGATATTCTGAAAAATTGAGTCTCATTATCGAAGCACACGCCAATACCTACAGACTTGCACAAGATCTATATTTCTAAGAAGATGAAAAAATTAAAAAGAAAATGGCTTATCTATTCAGTAAGCGGAATTTTATTCATGGGAGCTGGATTGAGTGTTTTGGGTGAAGCTGCAATCGCCAAAGCATTTGAAAAAGGATTCATGAATTGGTTTTTGCTCGGAACATTGGGATTGTTGTTGTTTTTTGCAGGATTATCAGTTTTTGGTCAGGGAGTAGTTTACAAATCTATTTTGGACCAAAAGAAAAATGACTTTAACGGAAATTAACAATTGTCACTTTAAATAAAATTTGCAAAAAAGATACTTTGTTTATATTTGCGCCAATTAGAAAAAAGACAATCGTGAAAAGAACAGCAAAATTAATAGTCTTGGCAGGTATTTCAGCTTTGACTTTTTCCTCGTGTGACCAAGCCGGTAAAAGCACAGAAGGAACGGCATCGACCGAAACAAGTGAGTCAGTAAGTGTTGCGGACCTAAAGGTGGCCTATGTATTGACAGACAGTGTGATCGCGAGATACACCTATTTCAAAGAAAAATCAGGTGAAATCACCCAAAAAGGAAAAAATTTCGAAAGTGAATTGGGATCAAGAGCAAAAGGATTTGAACAGGAAGTTGCAAACTTCCAACAAACGGCTCAAGCTATGACTCCAAACCAAGCGAGAGCCAAGCAGGACGAATTGGTCAAGAAAGAACAAAACCTGATGACTTACAGAGACAATATCATGCAGGAGTTGTCAGGAGATGAAGCAAAATTATACAGTGACGTTTACGATCAGATTCAGGTATATTTAACTGAATATGCGGAAGCGAACAACTTGGAAATGATATTGTCCTATACCCGTGGTGGAGCTATTTGGTATTCAAATAAAGCCTTGGATATTACCGATATTGTGGTAGAAGGTATCAACAAGAAATACGAAGCATCTAAGACTCCGGCAGCCACCAAGTAATTACTCAGTGGATGGTGAAAAGCCCGGCATATCTTGTCGGGCTTTTTTTATGTCTATTAAATTGGTACTTTTGCACCGAAAAATTCAACAACCAATTATGAAAATCACAGAATTTTTAAAACATAATTTCAGACACTTCAATGCAGCTGCTCTAATAGATGCTGCTGAAGGTTACAAAACCCACTTGGATAACAACGGCAAGATGATGGTAACCTTAGCAGGAGCCATGTCCACTGCCGAATTGGGAATATCACTTGCCGAAATGATCCGTCAAGATAAAATCCAGATTATTTCCTGTACAGGAGCCAATTTGGAAGAAGATGTTTTCAACCTTGTTGCCCATGATTATTATGAGAGAATTCCAAATTACAGGGAATTATCCCCTGAACAAGAACAAGATTTATTAAACCGACACATGAATAGGGTAACCGACACCTGCATTCCTGAGATGGAGGCCATGAGAAGGATTGAAAATGTGATTTTGGAAGAGTGGGTCAAAGCAGATCAGGCAGGAGAAAGTTATTTTCCACATGAATTTTTCTACAAAATCCTTCTATCAGGTAAGCTAGAGTCAAGTTATCAAATAGATCCTAAAAATTCATGGCTCTTGGAAGCCGCTAAAAAGAACCTTCCTATCATCGTACCTGGATGGGAGGATTCAACGCTCGCCAATATGTTTGCAGGTCATGTAATCTCAGGTGATGTGAAGAATGTGCATACGGTAAGGACCGGTATTGAATACATGATGTTTCTTGCAGAATGGTACACCCAAAACGCAAAAGATGAAAGTACCGTAGGATTTTTTCAAATTGGCGGGGGAATTGCTGGTGATTTTCCAATATGTGTCGTTCCGATGCTTCACCAGGATTTACAAAGAGATAATGTACCACTTTGGGGATATTTCTGTCAGATTTCAGATTCTACGACTTCTTACGGATCTTATTCCGGTGCAGTGCCAAATGAAAAGATAACCTGGGGCAAACTTGGACTTGATACACCAAAATATATCATTGAATCAGATGCGACGATTGTTGCTCCCCTGATTTTCGCCATTGTCCTTGACCAATAAAATGAATTCAGAAAATTTAAGTAGTTATTTAAAAGCAAGCGGATTTTTCCTGCTTGCTTTTTTCCTTTTTTCGGCAGTAACCGGACAGGAAATCATCCCGATCAAATCATTGAATTCCCCATATGATGAGCAAAATCCGGTTTTCTCTTCCAATGGTGAACTCTTTTTTACTGTAGGTTTTAATCCTCAAAATACCGGTGGACCTATTGATTTTGGAGATATTTGGTATAGTAAGCCGGACAATAAGGGTGAATGGCAAATTCCCCAAAAAGTTTCAGACTTGTCAACAAATGGTTTAGATGTATTGGTGGGTTTTTCGGATGCACTTACTGCTATGGTCTATCATAGTGGTCAAAATGGAAAAAAGCAGGGAATACACCTTTATTCAAGATTTGGCAGCTCTTGGAATTACCTTCGTCCCCTGGAAATGGGTAATTTTAAGAACAATGGGACACATTTCAGTGGCCGACTTTCTTTGGATGGAAATGTTCTCATCATGTCAATGAATTCTTTTGGGAGCTTTGGAAATGAAGATATTTATGTGAGTTTCAAGCAATCCGAAGGGGTTTGGTCCTCTCCGCTAAATGTAGGTTCACAGGTAAACACTTTTGCTCAGGAACATAGCCCGTACCTTTCTGATGACCTTCAAACGCTTTATTTTTCATCAAACTTCCAGGAAAACAGGAGGGGAAAAGATATTTATTATTCCCAAAGGTCAGGCTCATCATGGGATAGTTGGACTGTCCCTACACCAATTGGGTTTACCAATACTCAAGGCTCGGAAATGGGCTATGTGAAATTTCCTGGAGAGAACAATGCGATTTTTACAAGTACCCAAAACAGTGAGGGTTTCGGAGACTTTTTTATTGTCAAATTCCAAACCATACAACCATTGATTGTTCAGGTAGAAACCGCAATCACCGAAATACCCCAACCTTTGGAAAATGAGGATCTACCAAAAATAGAAAATAGCATCGCATCGGAAATAAAGGATACATTAAAAATTGAAAAAGTCACTGTCCTTCAGGTAATCCCTGAGGTAAGGATTGATTCGGTTTCAAAAATTGTAGAAACCATTCCTGAAGAAACCATTATTGAAACTCCAATTTCCACTTCAAACCGTAATTGGAATGAAGTAAAAATCCTGGATGCTCAAACCCAAAGTCCAATAGGCTATAAGATCGAAATAAGTAACGAAAGGGGTATAAAAAGAGAAATACCAAACCAGAATCAACTTTGGAATGAATTGGAGGATCCACAATGGGTCAATCTTTCTATCAGTTCCAAAGGATTTATTCCACAACTATTGGATAAAAACAGCTGGATTGAATCAGAAGGAAAAGAAATTTTGCTCAAACCTGCAGTTGCAGGAACTGCGATAATCTTAGAAAATATTCAGTTCAATAGAGGGACATCAGATTTTGCAGATGCAAAATCCATCCAGGTTTTAGATGACTTTGTCTTGTTTTTAAAAGAAAATCCTGAAATCAAAATCAGATTGGAGGGACATACCGACAATGCGGGTGATCCGTCCCTGAACAAAGACTTGTCAATGAAAAGGGCTTCAAAAATCAGAGCCTACCTCACGATCAATGGAATTGAATTTGAAAGAATCAGAACATCCGGATGGGGCGGAACTCGACCGATTGCAGATAACAACACTGAGGAAGGAAGAACAAAAAACAGAAGAGTGGAAATGTTGATAGAAAATTAGTAAAACAAAATTCATCAATTTAATATAATGGGTATAAAATATTGTTTTTCAACATTTTATACCCATTTTTTCTGTATGTCAAGATGAATTTATAAAGAATAGTCTTTTCTATTTTATTTCAATTCAAAACAAAAAACAAAAATTCAGGTATGGCATAGTGAATATAATCTAAAGGGATTATATTAGTATATACCCAAATTAACCGATGATAGAAAAAAAGAAATTAACCTTAAAGGATATTGCAAAGGAACTTGGAATATCTGTTTCTACAGCTTCACGGGCGTTGAAAGAACATCCTGATATAGCCAAAGAAACAATAAAGGCTGTGAAGGAATATGCGGAGGCGCACCACTATGTCCCCAACTTTTTAGCGGTTAATTTTAGAAAAAGCAGGACTTTTAATATCGGATTGATAGTACCGGAATTGGTTCACCATTTTTTTTCTACAGTAATCAGTGGAGCCATAGATGAGGCAAAAAAGTATGGATATAATGTTTTGGTAAGTCAATCCAATGATTTGTTGAAGGACGAAAAAGTAGCGTGTCGGACAATGTTATCATCGAGCGTCGACGGTCTCTTGATTTCAATATCCAATGAAACTTTGGAAGGGGAGCATTTACAAGATTTTCTTTCTGAGGGAAAACCGGTGGTTCAATTTGATAAAATCACGGATCATCTTAATACCCCAAAAGTTACAGTAGATGATTTTGAAGGAGCTTATAATGCAGTCAATCATTTGATAAAGCAAGGATATAAGAAAATTGCACACATCCGGGGGAGAAAAAATGTAAAAAATGCCAATGAAAGATATGAAGGATATCTCAAAGCATTGAAAGACCACCATGTTGAGATTACTGAAAATTGGGTCAAATCCTGTTCAGCAATCAGTGAGAATGAGGGGTATGATTTTGCAAAAGAAATGATGGAATCAGCAAATCCCCCCGATTCGTTTTTTTGTATTACCGATTTGGTGGCTTTGGGTGTCATCAGATACCTTAAAGAGGCAAAGTATGAGATCCCGTATCAAATTGGAGTAATGGGCTTTAGTAATTGGAAACTGGCGGAAGTTGTCAGCCCTGGATTGAGTTCTGTAGACCAACATGGATATGATATGGGTATCAAAGCAATGAAGTTGCTTATAGAATTGATCCAAAACCAAGATTGTGAAAATGAGGAAACAATAGAACTTAAAACCAAACTGGTTATCAGAGATTCTTCTTTAAAAAAAGACTTTATAAAATAATCCCTTAACATTTTCATAAAGTTATTTTAATAATTTGTTCATCTGATTGATTTGAATGCTATATTTGTGTATTCAAAATACAGTTTATGGAGACTTTCTTCACCTTAGCCTTATTGACCGTCATCTATGGCTTGTTTTTTTTATCTATCTATCCAGAAAAGTATCTCAGAAAAATCAGTCACATTTACAACCACAAAAACTTTCCTGAATACAGTAAGTTTTCTTTGAGCGCTCCTATATTCTTTTCTTTTTTGATGGGATATTCTTTGGCTGCAACTATGGTTTTTATTTTTATAAGTTAAAATCAAAAAAGGTTCAATAAGAAACCTGAATTGAAAGTTTTGATTTTTTTAAATTGATAACACTATTTTTATGGGTTAAGTAATTTAAAGAAATTCAATTTAGGGTTTTCATCGCTTCTTTATTTTGAAGTAAAAGTGTAATGATGCTAACGGACCATTCGCAAAAAGTCAGTCTAGTTTAATTCAAAAAGTATTTTAAAAATGCTGATACAATCATCTTGGAGTCGTCCATTTTTAACTTTAAAATAGTTGTAGATTTGGTTTGCCTGATGATTATTATTTAAATTAGAAAAATACAAATTGGTTTTTCGTGAGCAACCCTAAGATTTTACAGATAATTCAAGATTCACCATGGCTTGAAGCCCATGCAGATGATATCCAAGAGAGGTATGAAAGATACCAAGCCACAATTAGATTTATTAACCATGATTATGGTAACCTATTGGAGTTTGCGAGGGCTCATGAACACTATGGTATCCATTTTGACTACTTTAGGAAAGGGTGGGTATATCGTGAATGGGCCCCAAAAGCAAATAATCTATTTTTGATGGGTGATTTCAATCATTGGAATCGGTATAGCCATCCATTGAAAAAAGGGCCCAGAGGTGATTGGGAAATATTTTTACCTTATGATGAATATAAGAATTCATTTGTCCATCAAAGTAAGGTCAAGGTACACATCGAAGGTGAAAATGGAGCCTTGGACAGGATACCTGCTTATATCCGGAGAGTGATTCAGGATGAAGCCACGCATGATTTTACGGGGCAACTTTGGTTCCCGGAGGAGCAATTTTTATGGACTGACCTGGGTTTTGACCCTACGGAAAATCTCAAGCAACCCCTAATCTATGAATGCCATGTTGGGATGGCTCAAGAAAAACTGGGAGTGGGTACCTACATGGAATTCGCTGAAAACATACTTCCCAGAATCAAATCTGCAGGATATAATACTATCCAGTTGATGGCAATCATGGAGCATCCCTATTATGGATCATTTGGTTATCACGTTTCCAATTACTTCTGTCCGACTTCAAGGTTCGGAACTCCGGAAGAATTGAAGTTTTTAATCAACAAAGCCCATGAAATGGGAATTTCTGTTGTGATGGACCTTGTTCACTCACATGCTGTCAAAAATGTGTTTGAAGGTTTGAACGAGTTTGATGGTTCGGACCACCAATACTTTCATCCCGGTCCGAGGGGATACCATGAAGGTTGGGACTCCAAACTGTTTGATTATGGCAAATTGGAAGTCAAGCATTTCTTACTATCCAATGTGCGCTATTGGCTTGAGGAATTTCACTTTGATGGCTTTAGATGGGATGGGGCAACCTCCATTATCTACCTTCACCATGGAAACATTTCATTTGATAATTTGGAAAAATACTTCGACGCAGGTGTGGATGTGGATGCGGTGATTTACCTGCAATTGGCCAATCAGTTGATCCATGCATTTTCCCAAAATGCCATTTCCATAGCTGAAGAGGTTACCGGTATGCCGGGTCTCTGCCGGAAAATCGAGGATGGCGGAATTGGGTTTGACTACCGGTTGGCAATGGGAATTCCAGATTTTTGGATCAAAACACTGAAACATCAACCTGATGAGCATTGGGATCTTTTCAACATGTGGCACGAGTTGACCAATAGACCAGCAACTGAAAAAACAATTGCCTACGCAGAATCCCACGATCAGGCATTGGTTGGTGACAAATCCATTGCTTTTTGGCTGATGGACAAAGAGATGTATTCCAGCATGTCAAAGCTTCAGTCAAGTCTTGTCGTGGACAGGGGAGTAGCATTGCACAAAATGATCCGGATGATTACCATTTCACTTGGTGGGGAAGCTTATCTTAACTTTATTGGCAATGAATTTGGTCATCCCGAATGGATAGATTTTCCCAGAAAAGGCAATGATTGGAGCTATCAATATGCCCGAAGGCAATGGTCCTTGGTGGATACAGATCACCTCCGCTACCGCGATTTGTTTGATTGGGATAAAGCCATGATCAAATTGGTCACTGATCATCAGGTACTAGCTTCTCCTCCTGCAAACCAATTACATCTTGATCCTGACAAAAAAATCCTCGTTTTTGAAAGGGCTGGGTTGATTTTTGCGTTTTGCTTCCATGTTTCCGAATCCTATTTTGGCTTTGAATTCAAGGTTCCTGAGAAAGGAAAGTACAAAATCATCCTGAACTCCGACGACAAAAAATTTGGTGGATTTTCAAGAATAGATGGAAATCCTATTTATTCTACGGATAAGAAGCAGCAACTCCAGATTTATCTTCCAAACCGTACTTGTTTGGTTTTCAAAAAACAATAAAGGGGCACAGAGCCCCTTTATTTTTATAAGCAATGACAGTAGGTATCAACTAAACTTCAAGAAAAGCCTTACTCTCCGTATGAGCAGAAAGGTATTCCGGGCCATTGTCAAGATTATCAACGAACTAAAACCGCGTTTGTTAAATTAAAAATATTAATAGGTAATATAAATCTTTGAGTGATCAAATAAGAGGGATGTTGTTCCTCGGATTTAATTTGGTTTCCTTTTTCAATATATATGGCTTTAATCCTCAAAATGACCGATTGGAAAGGGACCCTTTTTTAAGGACCTATGGGGTGCACTTTCAAAAAGACTTTCCTAAGTGTTAAGTTTAATTTTCATAATCCTCATTCCAATCCAACCTCCCAGTAAAAAAAACATCGCTGAAGTAAAAAGAGGTATTGTCCATACCTGTTCTTGATCCATATTGAATGTCATCAACAATACCCCAAAGGAAATTGTGATAGCACAAACTGCATATCCCATTTCATCATAAAACCATGCGTATGGAAATAAATGAGCACCTGTTATGATTGCATAGGTCATGATGAAGTAGTTAGGATATTTAATCAAAATGAAAATCAAAAATGGAAAATAAATTAATTGGGCAAAGTTTAACCAAAGTCCAAGTGGTTGAAGTGGGTTGTTGTTTACATTCCAATTTGTCTTTATGATTTTGGATAATCCAAAAGCAAGTGGCAGCAAAAAAGCACCTACCATGAAAGTCAATATACTTCTGAAGTAGGAGGAGTAATCCAAAGTCCAAATAAATGAAATTGCAAGCCATAATGTACCCGCTGATATAATGAAATCAATTCCCTTTTTTGTCTGCAACTGAATTTCAAATTTTAACTCTGATAAACTCTTTTGTTCCATTGCTTTTAAATTTTGGTTAACTTTTTTGAGTGGGCTTCAAATGCTTGGTGACAAATTATGGTAATGAACTCAATTCAAAAAGGTATCCAATTCAGAATAAAACCACTCCGGTTCGTCATAAAATACAAAGTGGTAAGCGCTTTCGGCTATCAATAGCTTATATTCAGGAATGGTTTTCAATTGGTCATCCATATTTTTTTCAACAGATTCTTTTGTAGAACCATATGGTTCATACGCCGCCCAAGAACCAAAAACTAAGACAGGAACTTTGATTTTATCCATTAATGGCCTGATGTCCGTGGTGTACATCTCACCATAAGCTTGCCCTATGACGGCAGGATTGCTATTTATTCCCATTTCGACCACCTTAGGACGCTTTGCTTCAGTCGCAATCATGGATGCGATCATCATTTCCTGGTT
This sequence comes from Aquiflexum gelatinilyticum, assembly GCF_024813435.1. Lineage (NCBI taxonomy): Bacteria > Pseudomonadati > Bacteroidota > Cytophagia > Cytophagales > Cyclobacteriaceae > Aquiflexum > Aquiflexum gelatinilyticum. The sequence continues at coordinate 98,148 of NZ_JANAEZ010000009.1, read as the reverse complement.
GGCCTTTGCGGCCTCGGGAGACATTTTTGACATGGCTGTGGTCATTTGGGAAGATACTGCTTTGGCTGTCTCTGCGGTGATTCCGGGCATTACCAATACAGGAAAATAAGGCACACCGTCCACTGACACGATTTTGCCAAAAACATCCGGTGCCTCAGCTGCAGCCCAAAGCCCCAAAAAGCCACCCATGCTGTGTCCAATAAGGGTTGGTTTATTCAGTTTGCTTTCCCTAACATAAGCAATCAATTCATTTTTGACTTCTTCCAGATAATGATTCGCTTCACCTTTTTCTCCATTTCCAAATCCTTTGATCCTGACCAAATGGAGCTCATTTTTGGTTTTGTATTTTTCGACAAACTCATCCCAAACTTCAGGTGCACAGGCCATTCCGTGGATCAAAATTATGGGCTTTCCTTTTCCGACAACTGTGGTGGAAATCAATTCTTGGTTGGCAAAAACAGTTGACATTTGGAAGATGGCCAATATAAAGGCCACTAACATCCATTTGATTTTGTTGGTTTTCATAGTTTTTTGTTTTTGTTTGTCCAAAATTGGAGGTTGAAAACCAACTGAGAAAAATCATTTGACCAAGAGAGATTACTTCCTGACCATCTGTTTGAATTGGGTCAATTTTTGGAAAAGAGCGTTTTTAGGTTGTAAATAATCCAGGAATAGAGAATTATTTTGCTTTATCCTTCATATTATCCCTTTGGTCAAGTAATTCTTATTTTTGGTCAATACCAATATTTTAAAAATAGGAGTATGGTTAATTTAGCCTCGAAACATAAGCAGGGTTTTGATTGGTCTGATGCTACCAGGATACGGATCGGATGAAAAAGGCTTCTGTATGGCAAAAAGTGTTTCTAATCAAATTTTAAAATGGTAAATCTCGGAAATTGGACCTATGGTGTTCTATCAAAAATAGGCCGGTATAAAGTCCATCATATCCTGTTTTGGATGTTGTATTATGTGTTTTGGCTATTTTCATACAAGAGTATGTATAAGGACTTCAGCCTGCTTATGAAGGTAACCTCGGTGTATCTGTTTTCGCATGCGACTCTTTATTATACCTCCCAATACTTCCTCAATCCCAAATTACTGAAGAAAGACCGTTCATTTCTATTTCTGATTTCATTTTTGGGTCTTTGTGTATTGCTGTCGTTATTGATGTATGGTGCGATAGCATTGATTATGAGTAATTCTCCAGATGACCTTTTTCAAGCTTCTTTTTTCCAAATCATATCTGTTTTTTTCTTCTCCAATTTCTTTGCCGCAGGAATCATGTTGGCGATAAAGGGATATTTTGATACCCGAAAAATGCATCGGAAAAACGAATTGCTTGAGAAAGAAAGGCTTGAAAGCGAATTGCAGTTTCTGAAATCCCAAGTCAATCCCCATTTCCTTTTCAATGCCATCAACAGTGTCTATGTTTTGATCCGGATCAATCCCGAATTGGCATCTGATACTTTGATCAAACTTTCCAATTTGCTTCGTTCCCAACTTTATGATTTTTCGGCCGAAAAGATTGAAATACAGCAGGAAATCGAGTATCTCAAAAATTATATTGAACTGGAAAAAATTCGCAAAGGAGAACGCCTCGAACTGACGTTTGAAGAAGGGGATAATCTTGAAGACTTTTCAATTGCCCCGTTGATATTGATTCCGTTTCTTGAAAATTGCTTCAAACATCTGTCCACCCATACCGATCGACCCAATATAGTCAAGGTTAAAATTTGGTTGGAGGATGGTTTTCTTTTGGCTTATTTTTACAACACTACCGAACCCAAAGAAAAAAATCATGCAAGAAATACAGGGGGAATAGGACTTGTAAATATCAAAAGGAGACTTGAACTGCTCTATCCAAAATCCCATTGGATTGAAACCAAAGCGGAAAATGACAATTACGAAGTCAAGTTGAAAATCAGAATTAAGTAATATGAAAATCCGGACAATCATTGTAGAGGACGAGCCGTTGGCAAGGGAAGGACTGAAAAGCTATGTCAGGGAAATTGATTCCTTGGAGCTTTGTGCTACCTGCGAAAATGCCCTTGAAGCCAATGAGGTGCTCAAAATTGAAAAGCCGGATCTGATGTTTTTGGATATCCAAATGCCCAAAATTACAGGAATTGACTTTCTCAAATCTCTCCAAACGCCACCGATGGTGATCCTGACCACTGCTTATCCCAATTACGCACTTCAGGGATTTGAATTGGATGTAGTGGATTATTTGGTTAAACCTTATCCCTTTGACAGGTTTTTGAAGGCTGTAAACAAAGCCAAGGATTTATTTCAGCTGAGACAAAACCCTAAAGAAAACCCGATTCAAAAAGAAGCGATTTTTGTCAAAGTGGATAATATCCTGAAAAGGGTCTTGCTCCAGGATATCATTTACATAGAAGGAATGGAGAATTATGTCGCGATCCACACCAAGGAAGGTCGGCTGATTACTCTTATGACTATGAAAAGCATGGAGGAAAACCTTCCTACTGACAGGTTCCTGAGGATTCACAAGACCTACATTATTTCCAAAAACCACGTCAAGGGAATAGAAGGCAATGAAATAGACATGGGAAAAACAAAAGTTCCCATGTCCAGAAATAGAAGAAATGAAATCATCGATGAACTGATCGGGCGTTGATTTCTGGTAATTTTACGCTCAAAATCACTTGAGAATCCCAGAATAGATCAGACCTGCTTCCACTCCCCGGATTTCAGCCAAACCTTTCAACCTTCCGATTGCCGTATAACCTGGGTTGACAATCGGTTTTTTGATATCGTCCAACATCTGATGACCATGGTCAGGACGCATCGGAATGGATATGTGACGTTTTTGCTGGACTTTCAGAATTTGATGGATCACTGCTTCCATGGGTACATCACCGGTCAAGTGGTCATCTTCATAGAAGTTGCCATCGACGTCCCTTCTTGTGCTTCTGAGGTGGAAAAAATGGATATGGTCACCAAACTCTTCAACCATTGTGGGAAGGTCGTTGTCCGCTCTGACACCGTAAGATCCTGTGCAGAAAGTAAATCCATTATTTGGGCTGTTATTATCCGTAATGAGCCTTTTCATATCCTTTGCGGTACTCATCACTCTTGGTAATCCAAAAACATCAAAAGGAGGGTCATCGGGATGTATGGCCATTTTGACCCCGTTTTTCTCAGCAATCGGAAGTATGGCATCCAAAAAAAGTTGCAGGTTTCTCTCCAACTCTGCATGTCCGATTCCTTGGTAAGAGTCCAAAGCGGCCTGAAACTGCTCCATGGTATAACCTTCTTCCGATCCTGGAAGACCTTTGAGGATATTGTCATTCACCCTTTTAAGAGTTTCTTCAGAAGCGTTTTCAAAAAACTCTTTGGCTCTTTGGATTTCCTGTGGAGTATATTCCTTTTCGGCACCTTTTCTTTTCAACATAAACAAATCGAAGGCCACGACTTCCTTTTTCTCAAACCGAAGCGCCTTTGCACCATTGGGCAGTGTCCAAGCCAATTCAGTCCTGGTCCAATCCAAAATCGGCATAAAATTGTAGCAGACGATATGGATGCCTTCTGAAGCTAGGTTTTCTAAGGTGGCTTTGTAATTTTCAATATTTCGCAGGAAATCCCCTGAGCGCGTTTTGATGTTTTCATGGACGGGAACAGATTCCACCACAGACCATTTCAAGCCTGCTGATTCGATGGTATTTTTTCGTGTCCTGATTTCCTCTTTGGTCCAAATTTCTCCGTTTGGGATATGGTGAAGGGCAGAAACTATTCCTGTTGCACCTGCCTGACGGATATCTGCCAAGCTTACCGGATCTTTGGGACCATACCAACGCATGGTTTGCTCCATTTTATAAGCCATAGTATTTTGTTATAAGGGTTGTAATTGTTGTAGTGGTTGGAAATGTTGTAGTTGTTTTAGTGGTTATAATGGTTGGAAATGTTGTAGTTGTTGTAATTGTTGTCTGCTTCGCGTTGCCAGGAGGCTTGGTACTTGGTACTTAATACTTTGATCAATCAAGATTAATCTTTATCTCAAATCTCTTGAGTCTTTTGTCTTATGTCTTGCGTCATTTTACACCCCCGAATAAGCACTGAAACCACCGTCGACTGCGACTATGGTTCCGGTCACGAACTTTGAAGCATCAGAACAAAGCCACTGAAGTGTTCCCAATAGGTCCTCGGGTTTTCCGAATCGGGCCATTGGAGTGTGGTTGATTATCTGATTTCCTCTTTGGGTAAGGCTACCGTCTGTTTCGGTAAGCAATGACCTGTTTTGCTCAGTCAGAAAAAATCCGGGAGCGATGGCATTGACCCGGAAGTCAGGTCCATATTTGGTATTGAGCTCTACGGCCATCCATTTGGTCAGGTTATCGATAGCAGCTTTGGCAGAAGCATAGCCCAATACGCGGGTCATCGGTCTGCTTGCCGCCATGGAGGAGATGTTGATGATATTTCCTTTGCCATTTGGTAGCATCAACGGAATGAAGTGCTTGATGGGGATAAAAGTCCCTTGATAATTCAAATCCATCACATTTTTTACAGCCTCAACGGACAATTCACCTATCGTCTGATCCGGCCTGACCACAGCACCGGGCAAGTTTCCTCCGGCAAGGTTGATAAGAATATCAACGGTTCCATACCTCGACTGAATCTGTCTTGCTGCAGCTTCAACTTGAGGTTCTTTGGTCACATCCGCTAAAAACCCGTCTGCTTTCCCGTTTCTAGACCTGATTTCGCTGACCAATTTTTCAACTTTTGATGCTGTCCTGCCAATTATCAGCACGTTGGCTCCTTCTTTGGCAAGGTGAAAAGCCATCGCTTCGCCTAAAACTCCGGTGGCACCGGTAATGATTATTTTTTTATCTGTGATATCAAACATGCTTTTTTGGGTTAATTGCCAAAATCGAAGAATTCGTTGGCATTGTTATAACAGATGTCGCTGATGATCTTTCCAATCCACTGCTCATCATTCGGTAATTCTCCATTTTCGATATCCCTTCCGAATAAATTGCATAAAATCCTTCGGAAATATTCGTGCCGCGGAAAGGAAAGAAAACTTCTGGAATCTGTAAGCATCCCGACAAAACAGGATATCAAGCCAATATTGGACAGAGAATTGATCTGCTTTTCCATGCCGTCTTTTTGATCCAAAAACCACCAAGCCGACCCAAACTGAATTTTTCCTTTGACACTTCCATCGTTGAAATTGCCTGCCATGGTTGCGATTACTTCATTGTCTGAGGGATTGAGATTATAGATGACGGTCTTTGCCAATTGGTCTGATTTATCCAACTCATTCAGAAATCCTGATAGGGCAGAAGCCTGACTGAAATCCCCGATGGAATCAAATCCGGTGTCAGGTCCCAATTTGGTAAGACTTCTGGTGTTGTTGTTTCTCAAAGCACCCAAATGGAACTGTTGTACCCAACCTTTGGCATGGTACATTTTTCCCAATTCTATCAATGTCCGGTATTTGAAGAAGGAGATTTCTTCTTTGCTGAGAACCTGTGCCGAAATTGCTTTCTTGAATATGGTGTCCAAATCAAGCTTTGAATCCGGTTCAAAGTACAGGCTTTCTAATCCGTGATCAGATAATCGTCCGCCTACCTCATGAAAAAACTCTATCCTGTTTTGAAGTGCTGCCAAAAGATCATCATAGGAATTGATGGAAATAGAAGAGGCTGCAGATAGCATTTCGATATAGCTGTGATAAGTCAAGGGATTTTCAACCGCAAAAGCTTTATCAGGCCGGAAAGCCGGTTTCATTTTTAAACCTGTACCTTGTTTGACAAAATTCTGATGATGGATCAGGATGTCGGTAGGATCGTCCGTAGTGCAGACCACCTTCACATTCATTTTTGACAGCAATCCTTGGGTACTGAATTCGGAAGATTGAAGTTGACTGTTGCACAGGTCATATATATCCCTTGCATTGTTATGATTCAGTGTATCATGTATTCCAAAATACCGCATCAGTTCCAAATGGGTCCAATGGTATAGCGGGTTTCGCATGGTATAGGGAACGGCATAGGCCCATTTTTCAAATTTTTCCCAATCACTTGCCTTTCCTGTGATGTATTCTTCGGAAATACCCAAAGCCCGCATTGCCCTCCATTTATAATGATCTCCCGCCAGCCAAACGGAGGTGATGTTTTCGAAAATTTTATTCTCTGCTATTTGATCCGGGGCCAAATGGTTGTGGTAATCAATGATTGGTTGATTGGCTGCATATTCATGGTATAGAATCTTTGCATACTTATTTTCCAGCAAAAAATCTTCTGTTATAAATGATGGGCTTATTTTTGAAATTGACGCAGGCATAGGTTTCAATGATTACAAAGATAAGGTCAATTTAAAATATTAAAGAGAATTCCGGATAACCATTCTTCAAATTTTGATGCAAACGATTTCGGGTCAAAGGATCAATTTTAACAGCAACATCATGGAATTGTGGTTTATTTGGTAAATCGACAAAAGGATGGTTAATTTTAAATTGAATTACTGTTCTCAAAGAAAAAATGGCAGAAGTCAACATCAAATATCTCGCTGAAAAACTGAAACTCTCCCCGTCTACGGTCTCCAGAGCGCTCAATGACAGCTATGAAATCAGCCAACCGACCAAAGAAAGAGTCATTGCAATGGCCAAAGAGCTCAATTACCAGCCAAACCCATTTGCAAGAAGTCTAAGGGAACAGAAGAGTAAAACCATTGCAGTCATCATCCCGGAAAGGATCAATAATTTTTTTAGTCAGGTGATAGATGGTATCGAAGAAATCACCCAAGAATATGGCTACCATCTTTTGGTCTACAGTACCCATGAAAATGTGGAAACGGAAAGAAAAATAGTCTCTTACCTGTTAAATGGAAGGGTCGATGCGATCGTGATGTCTGTTTCCAGTCAGACAAAGAAAATAGACCATTTGGAGACAGTTTATTCAAAAGGAGTGCCTCTGATATTTTTTGACCGGATCTGTCAGGAAATTCCGACGACAAAATTTATCAGCAACGATTATGAGAATGGGTTTAAAGCTACTTTCCACCTCATTGAAAAGGGTTGCAAAAAGATTTTCTTTTTGATGTTGTCAAAAGAAATATCAATAGGGAGAGAAAGGTTGCGTGGATATCAGGATGCGCTCAAAAAACATGGTTTGCCCTATGAAGAAAATTGGATTGTCCAATGCAGTCAATCCGAGGAGGCCAATATCAAACTGATAGCCAAGATTCTATACGGCTTGGACAGACCGGACGGAATTTTGGCTTCTGTGGAAAAATTGGCCATTGCGACTTACCATGCAGCTCGCGAAACAAGACTTGAAATGCCAAAGGATTTTAAAATGGTAAGTTTTTCCAATATGAAAATTGCAGGTTTATTAAAACCGTCTTTGACCACCATTTCCCAGCCTGCCTTTGAGATTGGATCCGAAATGGCCAAGCTACTCATGAAAAAACTTACCAAACCCAATCAACCTGCCTTTGAAAACAAGGTTATCCAAATGCCTTCACAAATAGATTTCAGGGAATCTTCAAACTGAAAAAGACAATAAAAAACCCTATCAGAATTTTCCGATAGGGCAGTTTAATAGGTTAATTTAGAGAAATCAGACTTTCAATTTTGGTTCCCAGCCTTTTTCATATTGCCTAGACCAAAGCTCCATTCCTTTTTTATTTTTGATGTGACCGTTTGTAGGATCACATTCAAAGTTTTCCCCGATTCGGTGGGAGATATTTGCCAAATGACAAAGCAATGTACTGACCGCACCTTCATCGATGGTTGAGTTTTGTTTTTCTTTCCCCCTGATGGCTTCAAAGAAATTCATAATGTGAACAGTTGACATATCGCCTCCGCCGCCAAGATTGGTGCTTCCTTCGACATTTCCTGTTTTGACTTCTTTGATTAGCTTGCCATTGCGGTCAAAGAGCCTGTACAATTCCCTGTTTACAAATACAGAACCCTCAGAACCATAGATGATTGTTCCTCTGTCAGAACCATAAGTGGCGTAGTTGTTTCTGCTTTTTCCATCCCAAAGGATGGTCTTGTCGCCCTCAAATTTGAAAGTAGCAAGCATGGTATCATACATCGTCCAACCGTCATTGACAAAATGGTATTTGCCTGAATCTACGGTCACATGCTTGGGGTATTCCACCTGAAGTGCCCATCGTGCCACGTCCAACTCATGGGTGGCATTGTTTCCTGTTTCGGCTGTCCCATAATCCCAACCATACCAATGCCAGTTATAATCCCAAGTATTGTGGGTATAATTTCTCCTTGGTGCCGGTCCCTGGAAAAGATCCCAATCCAATCCTTCAGGTGGATTGGCTGCAGTCTGCAAGAGAACTTCTCCCCGGCCATTGATATAAAAAGCGGTAGCTCTAAAAGCTTTACCAATGATACCATTATGAATCTGATTGATGATTTCAATGGTATGGTCGGAGGACCTCTGTTGGTTACCCATTTGGACTACCTTGTTGTATTTGTTTTTATAAGCAATCAGCAATTCACCTTCCCAAGGATTGTGGCTGCAGGGTTTTTCCACATAGACATGTTTTCCTGCTTCCAACGCCAACCAAGTCCCCGGCGCATGCCAATGGTCAGGGGTAGCATTAATAAGTACATCTATTTCCTTGTCTTCAATAACTTTTACGATGCTGTTTTCAAGCTTGGGTATATAATCGATGTGCTTGGAAAAACTTGCAGCAGCATTGTCTCTTTGGGATTTCATGACATCGCAAAGCGTAACTAGGCGGACATTGCTTTTCGGTAATGCAATCGGTTCATAAAAAGCACCTAGTCTCCTTCCCAAGCCTGCTATGGCGACATTGAGACGGTCATTGGCACCGATGATATTCCCGTAGCTTTTGGCTGAAAATCCCAAAGCTCCCAAATAGGAAACCCCTGCAGTGGCCAAAGCTGCTTTTTTGATGAATTCCCTTCGGTTGTTTTTATTGTTGTCCATGGTTATTGGGTTAATTACTTCAGTTCTTTGATTTTTATGTTTTTGAAATGTACTTCATTGCCGTGATCCTGCAGCAGGATATGGCCTTCTGGTGCTTCGCCAAAATTTTCCCAGATTTTATACTTACTGATGGCAACCAGTTTTTTGTATTCCTCCGAACCCCTGACATATTCTACCACTTTGACCCCGTTGAGGTAATGTTCTACTTTGTTGTCAGGATACACCACCACGCGGCCCTTGTTCCATTCTCCGGGACCTTTTACAAAACGTGGCTGCTTGTCAGCCTTGATCAGATCGTAGAGAGAAGCCAAAGTCCTGTTGCCTTCGATTCCCATTTTGGCATCAGGATGGTTCTCGTCATCCAAAATCTGGTATTCCAATCCAATCGCCGAACCTGAGGTCTGTTCATTGAGTGTGACAAAATATTTCAAGCCACTATTAGCTCCTTCTGTAAATTTAAAATCAAAAGCCAGGTCAAATGCACTGTATTTGTCTGTTGTGACAATGTCTCCGAAATTGCTGGATTCACCGCCATCGGCACTTTCGACCATGAGGATGCCGTCTTTGATATGCCATCCTTTTTCGGGAAATGTCTCTTTATTGGCACTTTTCCAGCCTTCAGCATTCTGTCCGTTGAAAAGCAATTTCCATCCTTTTGATTTTTCCAATTCAGTCAATTCATTCAGGCCTGTATTGACCACAAAAATATCTCCGGTAAATGGAGTAGGGGTCAGCTTCTCGGTTTGTACCCTTACATTTCTGAAATAGGTTTTATTGCCTTCATCTTCGGGCTTGTTGATACTGTGAACCTGCAGTCCTATAAATCCCTTCGCATCCATGTCATCGACCACATAGGCTACCTCTTGGCCATTGACCCATGTTTTTATTTCCTTTCCTATCGCCTCGATCCGGTAGGAATTCCATTCTCCCATTTTAAAAGCTGACTGTGCCGCCGGATTCAAGTCTAAAGGATACAGCCAACCCCTTCTTGCCTCATCATACAATCCGCCTGACCAAGCCCTTTCTGTAGGATCTGCCTCGATTTGATACCCAAAGACTAAACCTTGCCCATCTTTGCCTGCGGGATCATATTGCCCTCTTGCCATGACACCGGAATTGCTTGAAAGGTCCTCGATTTTGAGATCCAATTCCAATATAAAATCACCAAATTCCTGCTCTGTGACCAAAAAAGTGTTGGGCGTATTCGCTTTTGCATATCCTACAACTTCTCCATTTTCAATTTTGAATTCAGCCTCTCCGCCCAAGATTTTCCATCCTTTAAGATCTTCACCGTTAAATAATTCGGTCCACCCATCCGCAATATTTGTTTCCTTGGGTTGACAGGAAAAAATTGCCATCAAACAAACTAGAGATAGTAATTGAATTGAAATTCTATTCATAAAATTGGGTTTTGTTTCAAATACCAAAGTCCTTAAAAACAAGGTCATTTTCAAGGTTATCAAGTTCTAAATTACGCAATCGATTTCGAGTTGACTATTGTCAAACTTTATTTTAACAAGGTAAAAAATTATAAAAGATAAAATTCCCGGAATTGACGAAAGGGAAATAAGGTGTTTGAGCCAATACTCCCAAGGGAAGAAATGCTCCTCCAAAATCCTACCACATCCTTTTGGGAATTCTTTCTTTCAGTTTGACTTGGTTTCTGTTATATTTAAATCCAATCCATAGAATTCTTGTTAACAATCCTCCCAAAATAAAACCTATGAAAACCAAATCTCTAAGTTTTTTCTATTTCATCCTGATATTTCATTTAGGATCATATTCACCCTCATTTGCACAGCAGATCAATACCAAACCCATACTCTCTCCATGGGCCGAAAATGTGGATTCCAATGCGCCGCATCCTGAATATCCAAGGCCTCAGATGGTCAGAGGAAGTTGGAGAAACCTCAACGGCCAATGGGATTACGCCATTTTGGAAAAAGGAAATGGAGCACCGATAACTTTTGATGGGAAGATCACTGTTCCATTTCCTGTAGAATCTTACCTTTCGGGAGTGACCAAAGCGGTTGGCGCAGAAAAGGAATTGTGGTACGATAAGGTCATTCAGGTTTCCAATACTGAAAGAAAGGGGAAGGTATTGCTCCACTTAGGAGCAGTGGATTGGGAATCAGAGGTTTTTGTCAATGGAAAATCCGTAGGCAAACATCAGGGAGGATACGATCCTTTTTCATTTGACATCACAGATTTTCTAGCCAAAGGTGTGGATCAAAAAATCACGGTAAGGGTTTGGGATCCTAGTGACAAAGGCCCTCAGCCTCGAGGAAAGCAGGTCAACCAACCCAGAGGGATTTGGTATACGCCTGTAACAGGCATTTGGCAGACTGTGTGGTTGGAGTTTGTTCCAACTACCTATATCAGCCATATCAAAACCACTCCAGATTGGGACAAAGGGACTTTTCACTTTTCCATAAATGCCAACACTTCAGATCCGACAGTGACATACAAAATTACTGCGATGGACAAAGGGGTCAAAGTCGCTGAAAGTACCGGGAGTTTTGGAAAAGAATCAATCCTTTCAATCCCCAATCCAATTAGTTGGTCGTTGGAGAATCCACACCTATATGACTTTGAAATCAGCTTGTTGAAAGGAAAAAAAGTCATTGACAAAGTTACTTCCTATGGCGCCTTGAGAAAGGTTTCCATTGTTTATGATTCCAAAGGAATGCAGCGTTTTGCTTTAAATGACCAACAGGTATTCCACTATGGACCTTTGGACCAGGGTTGGTGGCCGGATGGATTGTATACTGCGCCTACTGACGAAGCATTGGCTTTTGATATCATCAAGACAAAAGAATTGGGCTTCAACATGATCAGAAAACATGTCAAAGTCGAGCCGGCCCGCTGGTATTATCATTGTGACAAGATGGGGATTATGGTATGGCAGGACATGCCGAGCGGGGATATGGGAAATAGATGGGAACAAAAGCTAGGCGTAATCGGAAAAGGCACTGATCGGGAAAGGACTCCTGAATCTGAAGCCATTTACAAAAAGGAATGGAAGGCCATCATCGATGCCAATTACAACTTTCCTTCCATCGTGGTTTGGGTGCCGTTCAATGAAGCTTGGGGGCAGTTCAAAACCCATGAGATATCCGATTGGACCAAATCCTACGATCCGACGAGATTGGTCAACAGTGCCAGTGGCGGGAATTTTGAGCTGAAAGGTGCAAAGATCGCTGGCGATATCTTGGATGTACACAACTATCCGGATCCGGTGATGCCTTCTGCCGACTTGTTTGGAAAAATTCAGATTCTGGTATTGGGAGAGTTTGGCGGGTTGGGATTACCGGTAGAAGGGCATACCTGGCAGGAAAAAGACAATTGGGGATACCAAAGTTTCAAGTCCAAAGAAGAACTGTTGGACAGGTATAAAATCCTGATGAAAGACCTGCAAGACCTGATTCCAAAGGGCTTGGCTGCAGCTGTATACACCCAAACGACGGATGTCGAAATTGAGACCAACGGAGTCATGACTTACGACCGGAAAGTGATCAAGATGCCTGTGGATGTTTTGAAAAAGTTGCATAGTGAATTATATAAAAAGTAAGGGGCCCAAGATGCAAAAAGTAATCAATTTAATAGGCGTAGTAATTTGTGCAGTCAATTTCCTTTCATGCTCCCCCGAAAAAAAATCAACAGAAATTCAACTCTCTGGCAATCCGATTTTTGAAGGATGGTATGCAGATCCGGAGGCGATCATCTATGGGGATACTTATTGGATTTACCCAACTTATTCTGACAAGTTTGCAAAACAGGTTTTTATGGATTGTTTTTCTTCCAAAGACCTGATCAACTGGACCAAGCATGAGCGGATCATCGACACCGCAGCGGTCCAATGGGCTGATTCAGCGATGTGGGCACCCGGCGTCATTGAAAATAAAGGGAAGTATTACCTATTCTTTGCCGCCAACGATGTGCACGAAGGTCAGGTCGGGGGAATCGGTGTGGCAGTCGCCGACCAACCTCAGGGACCTTTTAAGGATTTGCTTGGTAAGCCATTGATCAATGACATCGTAAACGGCGCACAGCCTATTGACCAGTTTATCTTCAAAGACAATGATGGAGGTTTTTTGATGTATTATGGAGGATGGGGTAAGTGTAATGTGGTCAGATTGAATGATGAATTTACCGGATTGCTTCCATTTGAAAATGGAGAATATTACAAAGAAGTGACTCCTGAAAGTTATGTCGAAGGACCATTTATGTTTGTACGCGATGACAAATATTACTTCATGTGGTCAGAAGGGGGTTGGACAGGTCCTGATTACAAAGTAGCCTATGCGATTTCTGACAGCCCTTTTGGACCGTTTGAAAGAATCGGAGTGGTGCTCGAGCAGGATCCTGAAGTAGCGACAGGGGCGGGACATCATTCGGTTTTGTTCGAACCCAAGTCCGACCAATACTTTATGGTTTACCATAGAAGGCCATTGGGTGAAACAGATGGAAACCATCGGGTAACCTGTATCGACAAAATGGAATTTGACGAAAAAGGTTTTATCAAGCCTGTAAAAATCACTTTTGAAGGAGTGGCCGCCAATCCATTGTAACAATTTCTGCTATGATTGAAGTAAAACATCTTTTCCATGAATTGGACATCCTTCTGATTGACTTCCTCAAAAGTCTAGAACCATCCGACTGGGAAAAACCTACTTCAGCCAAACTTTGGAATGTGAAGGATGTTGCCTCCCATTTATTGGATACTAACCTGCGCACGTTAAGTATCCAAAGAGATGGATATTTTGGGGAAAAACCACCTCAGATCAAGGAATACATGGATTTGATTTCATGGCTTAACCAATTAAACGCAGATTGGGTCAGTGCCTGTAAAAGGTTAAGTCCTGATGTATTGATTGGTTTATTGGAAAGTTCCGGCAAAGAGGTTTCGGATTATTATGTCAGCTTACCTGAAATGGAGGAAGCGATATTTTCTGTGGCTTGGGCAGGGGAGGAGAAGAGCCTGAATTGGATGCATCTTGCGAGGGAATACACCGAAAAATGGCATCACCAACAGCAAATCAGGGATGCAGTCGGTAAACCCAGCTTACTTCAGGCAAGGTATTTCGAACCTCTGATGGACACATTTATGATGGCTTTGCCTTTTACTTTTGCCAAAGAAAATGCAATAGATAGCACCGTGATAGAAGTCAAGATTGTTGGAGAGTTTTCAAAATCCTGGTGGCTTGAAAAAAACCAAGATCTTTGGAAATTAATCAAGCAGGGAAGTAATCCGCCGACTTCCATTGTCCAATTAGAAGATAAAATAGCCTGGAAACTTTTTTGTAAAAACCTCCGGCCACAGGACATATTGCATAAAATTGAAATATCGGGAGACTTGAAATTGGGAAAAAGAGTGTTGGAAATGGTATCAGTCATGGCTTAAAACACCTGCGAAATATCGAGAGTCTGCAAGTACAAGCACTTTTTGACTTTAATAAACAATTCCTCCTGATCCACCGGCTTGGTAATGTATTCATCCATACCCACCTCCATCACTTTCTTTTTAGCTTTTTCCGTCGCGTCCGCTGTTACTGCAATGATGGGGATAGATTTATTCAAATCACCGCAATCGCCCTTTCGGATGGCCTCTGTGGCCTCATAACCGTCCATTTCGGGCATTTGCAGGTCCATCAGGATAAGGTCAAACTTTCCGGCGCTGAGTTTTTCTAATGCTTCAAGACCATTCATTGCAGTGTCAAAAGTGGTGTTTTTCCATTTTTTCAATATGGATTTCATCACCAGTTGGTTGACGGGATTGTCTTCTACGACAAGGATGTTTTTGCCCTGAAGGTCATAAATTCCTTTTTTGATAAAGTCATTTTCGACAATTGTCTTCTGCTCAATGGTTTCAAAGTTAAGGTCAACCATGACCTGAGTCCCTTTCCCTTGCTCACTTTGAAGGTCAAGTTTTCCCCCGTATTGTTCTACTAGTGCTTTTACAATGCACAGTCCTAATCCAAATCCTCCAAATTTCCGCTTATCATCAATCTGTTCTTGGATAAATGACTCAAAGATACTGTCAAGCTTTTCTTTTTGGATGCCTACTCCCGTATCGGAAATCTTAAAAACCAAACCAACAGAATTTCTACCTTTAGCGGAGGTTTGGATACTGAGTCTGACTTCACCACTGAAGGTGAATTTTATGGCATTGCCGAGAAGGTTGAAGAGAATCTGACGGGTTCTGTGAAGATCACCGATAATGAATTGGGGGATTTGGTTAATCTCTTCATAGATGAATTTCAAACCTTTGTCACCGGCTTGTTTTTCACAATTACTTCTAATTTCCTTCAATAGTCTGTGGAAATCAAAAGATTTGTATTCAAGCTTTAGTTCCTTTTTTTCGATCCTTGAATAATCCAGAATATCATCTATTGCGCTTAGAAGTCCAGCGGATGAATATTGGATGACTTCTATTTCGTCTTTGGTTTTTTGGTCTGAAACCGATTCTTGGATTGACCTTGAGAGTCCGATTATGGCATTTAATGGTGTCCGCATTTCATGGCTGATATTGGAAAGGAAAAATGACTTGATTTCATTTGATTCCTGAGCCCTTTGAAGGGCTACTGCCTGCATCTTTTCCTTGTCCGTCTTTAGGATTTTGATTCTGTTGGACATGGAAAGTGAAAGAAACATGACTTCAAGTCCTGTTCCGATTTTAGAACTGAATTCGGTCCAATCGGAATTTGGGATGAGGTTAAAATTATTCAGGATAAATACCATGAAACCCAAAAAGAAGGCTGCTATACCCAAACTGAAGAAGATATCAGGTGACTTTCCATGGATGTATCCTGAAATCAAGGAAGCGATTACATGAAATAAAATCAATATTCCCAACAGGTTTACCAAGGGATAATAATATTTCATTCCAGCCTGAAAAGTGAAAATCAAAACCAACAGACCTATCAGGGAGAATAATAAAATATTGAAAGATTGGTGAATTTTAGTACTGTAGTCTTTTACAGAAAGGTAAACCTGTGCATATCTGCCAAAAGCTATTGCCGAAACTGTTGCAAAAATCAAAACCGCATTTTTGGAAAACCAACCTCCGTTGGGGGTGATGTATTGATAAAAATAACCATCCAATCCGAGATGTAGGAAGATGATGGAGGTCACGTAAGCGGTGTATAAAAGAAAACTTTTCTCCTTGATGCCAAAATAAAAGAACAGGTAAATAATTCCTGCTAAAAGCAAAAATCCATAGAAAGCACCAAAGACCAATTGGTTAAAGTAGGATTCTCTGATCATACTTTCTGAATCAAACAACCTGAGCGGAAGGTTAATGACTTCACCATCACTGCTGAGGTGCAGGTAAAACTGATACTCTTCTCCCGGATGTAAGGTAATAGGAAAGATGATATTTCGATGGTATAATGGCCTATCGCTGACTTTACCCAAATCCCCACTATGGAGTTTTACCACCATTCGCGTTTTGTTGACTTGATATAAATCCACAATATCCGTTATGGGGCGTGCAGTCTCCAGGTACAATTTGAGGGGAAAATCCTCTTCATGAGATAACTTAAACCGAACCCAATAATTGGAATCTGTAAAACCCAAGTTTGTATTTAGATTTATTAAAGGAATGAACTCAAGAGTATCTTCGGCATTTAGGAATTTGTCGAATTCCATATCAAGGTCTCCAAGATCCACAATTTCGGCCGTGGAATGGATACTAGATGGGTAAGAATGGGGCAATTGCTGACTGAGAACTTCGTGAAAAAAAACAAAGGTCAACAGTATGGCAGCGCATAACTGTTTGATCATAAGAAATTTTGCTTGGGGGTGATTAGCAAATGAAAATATATAGCTATAAATATTGGACTTCTAGCCTAAAAAAACAACTTGTTTATGAAATTTTGCGAAAAATCGATATAAATGGTTGTTGTTCGCCTTTTTTGTTATAACCTAGTCAATCAAATAAAAGGAAATGGTCGGTAAATTCTACCAACCACCTCCCAATGCTTTATACAATCTGACAGTAGACACAAGCTGATTTTCCAAAGCCAAGGATTTTTCAAATTCTGAATTGAAAAACTCCCTTTCTGCATCAAGTACCTGCAGGAATGAGGTATAGCCATTGTCATACAGCGCCTTGGATAGCATCAAAGATTTTTCTGTGGCTGCGACTTGGGTTTTCCTTGCTTCAAATTCATTGCTGTAGGTCCTGATTTCTGCCAATGAATTTTCTACCTCTGCAAATGCCGTCAAAATTGTTTTTTCATATTGAAACCCAAGTTGGACCGCTTTGGCCCGTTCAGCTTCAACCCGTCTTTTGTTTTGTCCAAATCTGAAAAAAGGACCTGCCAATTGCCCGGAGAGAACCCCAAGTCCTGCCTGATTGCCAAACAAGGTTGAGATCTGTGGACTTGCCACACCCAACAAGCCTGTCAAGCTGAGCGAAGGAAACCGCAATGCAACTGCCACGCCTATGCGTTCTGTCTGTGCGATCAACTGTTGTTCGGCAATTTTGATATCGGGTCTTCTTTCAAGCAATTCGGATGGCAATCCACTTGGGATTTCCAATGGCAGTTGCTGCTGGTTATTTTCCAATCCTCTTGAAATCGGAATATATGTTCTTCCCAACAAGACATTGAAGGCGTTTTCTGTAAGAATGATGCCTCGCTCAAGACTGTAAATCTGCGCTTTTGCCACCGCTGCTATTTGCTCTGCCTGGAGTTTATCCAATTCAGATACATTCCCCTTTTCAAACCGGGCGGTGATAATTTCCAGATATTCCAAGCGGGTTTCATAAGCCCGTTGGGCGATTTCAAGCCTTTCATCCAAACCACGAAGTCTGAAATACAGTTCTGCCACCTGAGCGACCAAACTGATGTACAATGATTTCTTTGATTCTTCTGTTGCCATCAATTCAGCAAAAGCAGCTCGGTTGGCATGGCGGAGTTTACCCCATAGGTCGATTTCCCATGACACATTTCCCAATAAGCCCACCATGGTAGGTGAAAAAGTCACACCTGCCTGTTCGGATAAATTTCTGAATTCAGTAGTCCTTCCCATGGCACTGTAATCAAGAAAAGGATAGAGATTGGCTTTATTATATCCTAAAATAGCCTTTGCCTCTTCCACACGGTACACAGCCGTCATTAGGTCCAGGTTGGAGTCTATAGAAATCTGTATCAAACTTTGCAACAAACTGTCCTGATAAACCTCCCACCACTTCAGATTGGTGATAGAATCAGTTTGGGACATAGCTTGCACATAGCCAACAGGCTTTTGGGTTTCAGGTCGGGAATATTTTGGACCAACAGCACAGCCATATAAAGTAAGCAGGACAAACAGTAGAAAATATATATTCTTCATATCAATGAGCCGGTTCTGATGGTGAAATAGGTGCATCTGATTTTTTCTTTTTTGCTCCGATGCTTTCAATGAGTACATATAATCCCGGAACCACAATGACTCCGATTATCGTAGCGATCAAGGTTCCGCTGAATACTGCCATACCCATTACTTTTCGGGCTTCCGAACCTGCGCCGGATGCTGTAAGCAAAGGAACGACACCCAACATAAATGCAAGGGATGTCATAATGATTGGTCTCAATCGGAGTTTTGCCGCTTTGAGTGCAGCCTCTAGGAGAGGTGTCCCCGCTTCATATTCCATCTTGGCAAATTCCACAATCAGGATTGCGTTTTTGGCAGTAAGACCGATGAGCATCACCAATCCGATTTGGGCAAAGACATTGTTGACATAGCTAGAGCTCCAAAAACCTCCCAACCACAAGCCGAGATAGGCCCCAAGAATGGCTGCAGGAACACCAAGCAACACGCTGAATGGTAATTTCCAACTTTCATATTGCGCAGCGAGAATCAGAAACACAAAGACCAAAGCCATCAAGAACATGGTGCTTCCGGTGCCTTCAGCAGCTTTTTCCTGATAGGACATGTTACTCCAAGCAATGCTGAGTTCTTTTGGTAGCCCGGCAGCCACTTCCTCCAAAGCCTTGATGGCTTGGGAAGAGCTGAATCCGGCCTTTGGAGCGCCTGAGATTTCAGCGGAACGGTACATGTTAAACCTGTTTGTAGTGGCGGGTCCTGAAATATCTTCCACAGTGGTGACCGTACCCAAGGGAATAATTTCCCCTTTCTTACTCCTCACATAATATTTGGACAAATCGGAGGGGTCGAGGCGATCTTCCCCTTCAGCTTGTACAAAGACCTTGTATTGCCTTCCAAATCTGTTGAAATCATTCAGGTACGCACTTCCCAAGTATGTAGAAATGGTACTTGTTATTTCAGATAGGTCGATCCCAAGTTTTTCTGCTTTGTCATAGTCAATGCGGATTTTCTTTTGGGGGACATTAGACCGGAAGAGGGTAAAGATATTGCCTATTTCAGGTCTCTTTCTAGCTTCGGCGATAAACAACTGCGCCTGTTCATCCAAAAACTGTGGTGTATTCCCTGACCTGTCCTGAAGCTGAAGGGTAAATCCAGCTGAGGTTCCCAGACCTTCGATAGGCGGTGGTCCAAAGGCAATGGCCGATGCTTCGGATACCAAGTTTCGGAAAGCAAAATTGGTGGCGGCTACCAATTCTTTTGCTGTTCGGCTTCTTTCATCCCATGGTTTCAGTGAAATAAACACAAAAGCATTGTTGGTAGAATAAGAACCTGAGATCAAACTGTACCCCAATACCATGGTTGAATATTCAATTTCTTCAAATTGGGAAAGAATATTTTCAACCTTTTTAGCTACCTGATCAGTCCTATCAATAGATGCCGCATCCGGTAATTGGATGTTTACTAAATAATAACCTTCGTCTTCCTCCGGTAAAAATCCTCCGGGAATTCCTTTGCCCAACAAAACCACAAAAACCAAGACTACCCCGATGATCATCGCTGAGCGGATGGATTTTCTCGCCACAATCCCGGCAACACCTGTATATCCCAAAGTGAATTTATCAAAGACCCTGTTGAATCCATTGAAGAACTTTTGTAACCCACTATTCGACTCTTTCTTTGGTTTCAATAGTAAAGCACAAAGCGCCGGGCTAAGCGTCAAGGCATTGAATGCTGAAAACAACACCGAAATGGCAATGGTGATGGCGAATTGCTGATACAAACGGCCTGTGATACCTCCTGCAAAAGCTACAGGAACAAATACAGCTGCAAGTATCAGGGCAATGGCAACCACAGGGCCGCCTACTTCTTTCATGGCTTTTTGGGTGGCTTCTTTCGGCTTCATGCCATGTTCTATATTGTGCATCACGGCTTCCACCACCACAATCGCATCATCCACCACAAGTCCGATGGCCAAGACCAAGCCGAGCAAAGACAACACATTGACCGAAAACCCCAAAAGAGGGAAAATGATAAAGGTGCCCAACAAAGAAACCGGCACTGTCAGCAAAGGAATCAAAGTTGCCCGCCAATCCTGAAGGAATAGGAACACCACCAAAATCACCAAAAATACCGCTTCAAAAAGCGTATGGATAATTTCTTCTATACCGACAGAAATTGCACGGGTAGTATTCAACGATACTTCATATTGGAGGTCTTCAGGAAAATAGTTAACCAAATCATCCATCGTCTTTTTCACATCCTCGGACACCTCCAAGGCATTGGAACCCGGGATTTGAAAAACGACTATGGTGGAAGCAGAATTTGCATTCAACCTACTTGAAGAACTGTAATTGTCCATCCCCAATTCAATTCTGCTGATGTCTTTCAACCTGACTATAGATCCTTTTTCGTCAGATTTGACAATGATATTACCGAATTCCTCTTCTGTCACCAATCTTTCTTGCAGCGTTACGGTGTAGGTGTAATCGACTCCCGGAGGAGTAGGGGCTGCTCCGAATTTTCCGCCGGGAGAGATTGCGTTTTGCTTTCTGACAGCATTGGAAACATCATTTACCGTGAGATCGAGTTTGGTGAGTTGGTCGGGATTCAACCATATCCTCATCGAATAATCAGCCCCACCAAAAAGGAACACGTCTCCTACACCTTTGAGTCGCTTCAGTTGGTCGACAATGTTGATGTTGGCATAATTGTTCAGGAAAAGTCCGTCATAAGTTTTGTTGGGAGAAGTAAGAGAAACGAGCATCAGAGGAAAAACCAATGATTTCTTGGTCGTAACCCCAAAATTCTTGACTTCTGTAGGCATTTTTGCTGTTGCCTGAGAGACCCTGTTTTGGGTCAGCATGTTGGCATTGTCCAAATCAGTACCCACCTCAAAAGAAACCTGAAGAATCAATGTTCCATCTGCAGCATTGATGGATTTCATGTAAAGCATGTTTTCCACCCCGTTCACCTGCTGTTCGATAGGAGTGGCCACAGCTTGTTCGACGTTGACGGCATTTGCACCGGTATAATTGGTGGTGACCTGAACCATCGGCGGGGTGATTTCAGGATATTTGGAAACAGGTATTCCCCGTAGTGTAATCAATCCCATGATGATCATCAGGATCGATATTACCATTGCGACTATTGGCCTTCGGATGAAAAATTCACTCATAAAAACTGTGGTCAGTTAAAGGTTTTGACTTTATTGAATTGGGGAATTTTCCGGCCATTTTTGCTCGACTGCTTCTATTTTGGCATCAGGAGTCAAGCTGGCTGAACCAATAATTGCAATCCGGTCGCCTGCATTTATACCTTTGGTTATGATCCAACCATCGCCTGACTTGGGACCCGTTTCCACAGGAACTGCCTTGACTGTACTGGAATCCGTCACTACAAAAACCCTTGAAATATGCTGTAACTGCATGACTGCTCGCTGAGGGACCATAATAGCACTAGGAAAGGTCTTGATCAAAACCCGTGATTTGACAAAAAGGCCCGGTCTCAAAACACCTTTTGGGTTAGGAAATCTTGCCTCGATAGTCAGGGTACCTGTTTTTGGGTCTACTTCCCGGTCTGCAAAATCCACTTCACCGGTCTCTGAATAAAGAGAACCGTCCGCCATGATGAGTTGGATATTTTTCTTTGCAAGGTCCAATTCTTCTGTTGTCATTTGGGTAAGTCTGAGGTATTCCCTTTCACTGATCTGGAACCTTACCCGTACTGCACCGATGCTGGAAATGGTCGTCAAAACTGAAGTGGTACCAGACCTCGTGACGTAATCACCTACTCTGAAATTGGAGATTCCGACCAATCCATCAAATGGGGCATATACCCGAGTATAGCCATATTCTACTTTGGCATTTTCAAGCGATGCTTCAGCAGCCCTGACTTGGGCTAAGGATGCTTCATACTTTGCTTTGGCATTGTCAAGGTCCTGCTTGCTCAAGGCATTCATATCAGCCAATGGCTTGACACGGCTGAGTTCACCCTCTGCGCGTACCATCTCTGTTTGGGTGGCAGTCAGTTGGCTTCTGACTTGGTCAACCCTGTTTTTATATTGGATATCATCAATGATATAGAGCAAATCGCCCTTTTTCACAAAGGAACCTTCCTTGAAATTGACAGAAGTGACCCATCCTTCCACTCTTGCCCGGATATCCACATCAGATTCCCCAAATACCTGGGCAACATATTCTTCGTAAATCGGAACGTCTTTTTGAATGGCTTTCACCACATTGACTTTGACAGGAGGAAGGATGATCTCTTCTTTTTTGGTACATCCCATGACCAAGCCAATTGTAATTAAAAACAATATCGGCTTATGCAGGAATCGTAAATAGGTAGCGTTAAATCTCATAATCTTGAGGGAATAAAAGTCGGAGGACAGTTTTTTATTTGAAATTTAGAGGAGGAGGAGAAATTGGTCTATTTTTTAAAATGGCATTATCAAAAGGGAATATTTCTTTTTGGTTCATTTGAAAAAGAAAATCATAAGTTGTTTTGTCAAATTAATTCTATCCATGAAAACTCCATACAAAATTCTAAAATTATAGGGAGTAGGGGACATCCAATTTTATCGCAATTTATTATTTGACCGAAAATAGAAATAAAAACCAAACATGACAATTATCAGGTTTGGGGTTATTAATAAATATATGAAATTCAATTTATCCTTACAAAATTTGGCAAGTATATCAATTGCCGAAAGGGGTTTAAGGCGTAAAATCAAAATAAAATGAAAAAAATGATGGGCCGGATATTTATTTTTTTGATAAGTCTATTGGTATATTCTTGTGCTGAAAATAAGCCCTTGGAGGATAAATCAATTGCCTCAAACCAGAAAGAAAAAGATTATATCAAGGCCATTCCGGGCGAAGACCAAGAACTTGATGCAGAGCTTATAAAGAAAGGTGAGGTGTTGGTGGCCTATTCAGATTGTTACGATTGCCACAAAGAGGTTAACCGTGCCAAAGGACCGGCTTTCAGGGATATTGCCAAAAGGTATCCTGCCAATACAATTTATATTGAACATTTGGCCCGACAGGTGATTCGGGGAAGCAGAGGTTCTTGGGGATATCCTGTGATGAGTCCCCATCCCCAAGTAAAGAAAGAGGATGCGGAGGCCATGGTGACTTTTATCCTCTCTCTCAGGGGTCAGTGATTTTAATCTATTTTACCGCAAAGGACGGGAAGGTTTACGCAAGGGTCGCGAAGGTTTTGCCCCCTAATCCCCCTGGAGGGGGACTAATGTCAAACAAATAGGAATTTGGTTAGTGTTGTAGTGAAGTGTAATGCCGAACAACTCTTCTTCAGACAGTCCGCCGCGGCGGAGTGAAATATTTATAGCCATGGGAAAGGTGCTAAATCTAAATTTCTACTTACACCAATCCCCATGCACCGCAGGCCATGGTTAAATAGGAATGCCGTTATTTTATTTCGGTCACGGATTTAGTAAAGTAGGAGAATCTTCTATACCGAAATGGGAGGGGTAACCTAGTAAGGAACAGCAAGGAGGATGTAGATGGGAAGTAGCTCAAGGGTAACCCAGAGGCGGAGTATCCCTAGCTAGGACACGGAGTATCCCTAACTCAGACACGGAGTATGGGTAGCGGGAGTATAGGGGAATGTGGGCGGGACTATACCTGAAGGGTAGGGGAACATGCCCAAAGACCATGACATGATTCTACTTTGAGATAATACACTACTATCAGTTTTTTGAAAAATACCCTGTTTACGGGATGGACAACAAAAGAATTTTTGAACTAGTTTAGCAAATCAGAAATTAAATCCTCTAGCGATTACCTACATGGTCAAACAGAGGATGATTTTGATTTTGCAGAACGCTTTACTGCCTTGAAGGCAGAATTGGAAGCCCAACTGAAAGAAGAAGCTGAACTGAATAAAATCATTGCTGAAAATCTCAATAAAATACAGATGTCATGATGAGTGCCTATCCTGATTTCCCATTAGTGCAAGATGGACTTGCACAAACTGATATTGAATTAGATTTAATGGTATCGCAAAATTCGATACCTTCTAAAAAAAGTCTCGGAGGGGCTCTGCCATTTGTTTTTAAAAAAGGGGAATTACATAAAAAAGCAATGTGCAAAAAATGCATATTCCAAATTCTGATAAACTGGTTGTCTTTTACAATCTGGATGTCATCATTTCTGTTGGTTACCGTGTAAAATCCAATCAGGATTTATGAAAAATGAAATCATCTTATATCAAACAAATGAATTACCTGAGGATATTGAGGTAAGAATGGATGAAGAAAGAGAAACTTTTTGGCTTTCTCTCAATCAAATTGCCAAGCTTTTTGAAAGAGATAAATCTGTAGTTTCCCGGCACTTGAAAAATATTTTCAGGGATAAAGAACTGGACAAAGATTCAGTTGTTGCATTTTTTGCAACAACTGCAGCTGACGGAAAAACTTATAATGTTGAGCATTTTAATCTTGATGCTATACTTTCGGTTGGTTACCGAGTCAACTCAATACGAGGAACACATTTCCAAATTTGCGGAAATATTTGAAAAATAATAACCCTATGGGATTGACCTTAAGCCATATAGAAAGCAAGATTTACTCCATTAGAGGGGTGCAGGTAATGCTCGATAGTGATTTGGCACTTCTTTACGGAACAGAAACTAAGTTTATCAACAGAGCAGTAAAAAGAAATCCTCTTAGATTTCCTGATGCTTTTATTTTTCAATTAACAGAAAAAGAATGGATTGACTTGAAGTACCATTTTGGAACCTCAAGTGAACATGGGGGCAGAAGAACAATGCCCTATGTATTTTCAGAACAAGGCGTATCTATGCTTTCTGCTGTTTTAAATACTGATTTTGCCATTCAAGTAAGCATCCAAATCATGCAAGCCTTTGTTTCCATGCGCAAGTTCCTGATGAACAATGCTTCTGTTTTTCAGCGACTTGACCAAGTTGAACTCAAACAACTGAAAACCGATGAAAAGCTGGAACAGATTTTTAAAGCCTTAGAAGCCGGACAGCCCAAACCCGACAAGGGCATCTTCTTCGAGGGACAAATTTTTGATGCCTATGTGTTTGTGGCAGACCTCATCAAAAAGGCAAAAACCAACATTATCCTGATAGACAACTATGTGGACGAATCCGTTTTGAACTTGCTTCTAAAACGTTCTAAAAAAGTTTCTGCTACTATTTATACCAAAAACATCAGCAACCAACTCTTGCAGGACCTAAAGAAGTACAACAGTCAGTACCCGGAAATCAATATTCAAGAATTCAAAGAATCCCATGACCGATTTTTAATTATAGATGGAAAAGAACTTTACCATATTGGCGCTTCGCTCAAGGACTTGGGAAAGAAATGGTTTGCCTTTTCGAGAATGGATTCGTTTGTCAACGAAGTCCTGCAAAAATTAAAAGAAGGTGAAAAAGACGGATAACGTCTGACCAGCCTAGCATGGAAATAAAAAACTGACAGCCGAAGACTGTGATACGCTTCTCCATGAAAGAAGGAGTTCTAGTATCGGTAGGACATGGTGGGCGGGACTATACCGGAGGGGTAGGGGAACATGCCCAAATACCATGACATGATTCTACTTTGGAATATTACCCTTCTATCAATTTTTTGAAAAATACCCTGATCACGGTATTTTTATGTTCTTAGGGAATGGGTAGGTTTGAAAATTGGAGGTTTATGATTGAGGAAACGATTGAAAATCATTTGATTTCCCTCACCCCATTTAATGAGCACCAGATCATCGTTTTCAAATTGGACGAGTTGATGCAGTATTGTGATGAGTTAGAGGCAAGTATCAAAGAAAGTCAACAGCAAAATGAGATGCTGTTGCAGCAGGTGCTGAGGGAGGCGCTTGATCCGAAAGAAAAGGAGGTTTATAATGTATGATTATTTAAAATTGCCACATGTTTCAATACCGAATTTGGAATCACCCTCACTTCCAAACAGTATTTATGATCAATATGAGGAGGTAAATAGACTTATAATTATAGGAAATGGTTTTGATCTTGCCCATGGTTTAAAGACGAGCTTTAAAGACTTTATTGAAGACTATTTTTATTCAATTCTAAAAAATATTAAAGATGACTTAAAACATGAAGATCCATTAATATCGATTACATCAAAAGGTTATATAGATCAATTAATTCCTGGCATTAACTTGATTCAACCAGATCGAGCATACAAAGAATTAAAAAAATTAATGAAAAGTGGAATATTGACTACTCATTGGAAATCAGACATTCTCGATGCTATTTGTAATGATATTGACGATAAAAATTGGGTGGATATCGAGTTGATCTATTTTGATTTGTTAAAAGAGGCCAACAAATCGAATAATGAAAAGTCAATTAATGATTTGAATTGCGAAATGACCTATTTAAAGAAAAAACTAATTTGTTATCTTAAACGGGAGGTTGAAAATCAAAAAACAAACTATGAATCAAATTTAAACTCTTATTTAAGATTAGCAAATCAATTTTTAGAACCAATAAGTATTCTTGAAGTTCAGCCGAATACAATTAGAAAAGAGACAAAACCAAGTTTTATTACAATTTTAAATTTTAATTATACGCATACGCCGAAATATTATTTTAAAGAATTCAAGGGCCAAAATTATGATTATATCTCTATTCATGGAGAACTTGAAGGAAATGATAATGATTCGCAAAGTCCAATTTTTGGATTTGGAGATGAATTAGATGAAGAATATTTAAAATTTGAACTTCAAAATAACGACAATTTATATGAGCATATTAAATCCTTTAAATATCTTCAATTTGATCATTATAGGAAATTATTGGAATTTATAGAAGGATTGCCTTTTCAAGTACACCTTTATGGTCATTCTTGTGGACTTTCTGATCGTACTATGCTTAGTACAATTTTTGAAAATGAAAATTGCATTTCGATCAAAATTTTTTTTCATGAAAAGAAGTCGGGAAATGACTATGAGAAAAAGACTTTTGCCATTTCAAGACACTTCAAAAGTAAAGCATCCCTTCGCTCCAAAGTTGTAAATAAAAGATATTGTTCACCTATGGTTCAACCAGTGAGCGATTCCGAGTAAGGATTAATATCTGAAAATTAATTTACATTCGGCACAATTAGTATTTGGTTTATTGCCTCTAGCCCTTCCTCTTACTTCTTACTTTTCACCTATTTTTTGACTCTAAACCAAATCAAACCCTGATCAAAAAAAAAGGATGTAAGGCTAAATTCCCTACATCCCGTTTTGTAAGTCAATATTCAAACCTGATCTCTACTTAAACCAAGAAATCAGGGTTTTTATATTTTGGTTTGGGGTATTTGTAGAATCCCTCTCCAGATTTTTCACCGAGTTTTCCTGCGTCGACGTATGTTTTCAGCAGGGCGGCAAAGGCTTGGGAGGCTTTGTCAGGCTGGTTTTTGGTGACATGCCAAGCGGTCTCCAAACCGATGGTATCCAAGATTCCAAAGGGACCTTTTGGCATGTTGAAGTTGACCATCCAAGACTTGTCAATGTCCTCAATCGAGGCGATGTCGTTTACCAAGAGCTTTCCTGCAGCACCAATAAATGACATCAGCATGGTATTGAAGATATATCCGTTGTTTTCCTTTTTGACCAAAACGGGAACCTGTTCCAAAGATCTGCCAAAGTCCATCAGCAGGGGAATCAGTGCGGGGTCTGTACCGGGATGCGGCATGATGTCTATCACTTTTGCGGTAAACACATCATGGAAATGCAAGGCACAAAACTTGGAAGGACGGCCTGAAACTTCCGCAAACATAGACGGCAACAGGTAGGAGGTGTTGGTGGTAAAAATGGTTTTTTCAGGGGCGATTTCTCCAAAGAGTTTCCACACTTCCGTCTTGACACTCACTTCTTCCAACACACTTTCATTGATAATATCTGCCTCATGGACAGCTACTTTTGGATCTTTGGTGAAAGTGATTTTTTCGATGGCCATCAAACCTGATTCGGATTCCAAGCCACTTGCTTTGGCAAGCTTGGTGACTATCGTTTCCATCACTTCTTTTGCGCTTTTCAGGGATTTGAGATTGATGTCATAAAGGGAAACCTCATATCCTGACAGGGCTGCCTGAAGGGCAACACGGGTTCCCAATGTACCTGCACCTAGAACACAAACTTTTTTGATTTTCATAGTTTAAATTTTATTGGTTTGGATACTGTTCATCGCTTTTTTTCCACAGGCATCTACTACATGGATCAATGCAGAAAACCTTGGATCTTGGGCAAAGCCCATTGTAAATCTTTTATAAATCTGCTGGGCAATCACAGCTACTTTGAATAAACCATAGGTATAATAAAAAATCATATTTTCCAAATTGAGGGGGCTTTTGGAGGCATAATAGTGAATGGCTTCGGCCCTGGTTAAATTGCCTTCCATGTAGCTCAGGTTAAACATTTTGAGGATATCCGAGTCTCCTGCTTCCGCCCAATAGGCCAAAGAGGTGCCAAAATCCATCAAAGGATCTCCGACTGTCGCCATCTCCCAATCCAAAACAGCTTTGATGGTAGGGTCCTGAGGACTGGCCAAGACGAGGTTGTCAAACTTGTAATCATTATGGATAAATCCGATATTCTCATTTTTGGGGAGATTTGATTTGAGCCAGTCACTGACTGCTTCCAATTCTTTCAGTTCATCCGTTTTTGCATTGAAATACCTTTCTGACCAACCCAAAACCTGTCTTTCCACATAGCCTTCCGGTTTTCCCAATTGGGACAAACCTGATTTTTCAAGCTCCAGGTGATGGAGTTCCAATAATCCATCTATCGTGTTTTTGGATAGTTTTTGGAAATAGTCCTTTCCAAGCGTCATGCCCTCGGGGATTTTATTCCTAAGGATCAGACCATCTACTTTTTCCATGATGAAAAAAGGTGCCCCGATGACCGTTTCGTCCTCACAGCATAAAATGGGTTTGGGAATTTTGTCATATCCGGCTTTCTCCAGTGCCTCCAAAATCCGGAATTCCCGGACCATGTCATGGGCTTTGCTGATTTTCATGCCCAAAGGCGGCCTTCTCAGGACATATTGCCCATCAGGAGAATTGATCAAAAATGTAAGGTTAGAATACCCTCCCTTGAATTGGGAGATCACCGTACTTTGAGGATCGAGATTCAGTTTTGCTTCCAAAAAAGGAAAGAGGTTTTCGAGACCTTGGGGTTCCTTGTTCATTCTTGAGAATAGTTTTTTAGGATTCTTTTGGCCAAAACTGACTTGTGCACCTCATCAGGCCCATCGTAAATCCTTGCCCCGCGCTCATGTCTGTACCAAAATGAAAGCAAAGTGTCATCGGTTATTCCCAATGCCCCATGTACCTGAATGGCTTTGTCCAGGGTAGTCATCAGGACATCAGAGACAAAAAACTTGATCGTAGAAATGTCCTCTTTGGCGGCTTTCGCTCCTTCCTGCTCGATTTTGTGGGCTGTTGTCATGACCATCAGTCGGGAAGCTTTGATACCCGCAGCGGCTTCGGCAATCCAATTTTGGATGGTTTGTTGGTTGGCCAAAGGTTTGCCGGGATCCAATTGTCTGGACAAGGCACGCCTGCACATCATTTCCAAAGACCGCTCACAGATTCCGATCCAACGCATGCAGTGATGGATTCTACCCGGTCCCAATCTTTCCTGTGCCAAAGCAAAACCCTGTCCTTCTTCCCCAATCAGGTTGGAAATCGGAACCCTGCAATTGGTAAACATCACTTCCCCATGGGATAAGTAATCTTCCCCGACATCACCCATGATGGGGATATTTCGGAGCAATTTGTAGCCGGGATTATCCAAAGGAACCAAAATCATGCTTGCCCTCAGGTAAGGATTGGGGTTAGTTGGATCAGTCAAAGCCATGACGATGGTAAAATCCGCCCCATCTGCTGCTGTGGTAAACCACTTATGGCCCTTGATGATATAGTCATTTCCTTCTTTGACGGCCGTGGTCGAAAGGTGAACAGGGTTGCTGCCGGGATTATTGGGTTCGGTCATGGCGAAACAGCTCCGGATTTCCCCCCTTTGAAGCGGAACAAGGTATTTATCCTTTAGCGCTTTGCTGGCAAAGCGGTGCATCAACTCCATATTCCCGATATCGGGTGCGTTGCAATTGAAGATATAATGTCCAATGGGGCTTTTTCCCAAAACCTCAGAAATACTTGCAAACTCTGTCAGGTCCAAGCCCAAACCTCCGTCTTCCTTGGAAAGGTGGGGGGCGAAGAGTCCTTCCTTTTTTGCCAGTTCCCGCAAGGATTTCAGCTTCGGCAAAACTGCCTTGAAAGAACCATAAACAGCTTCCTGTTCCAAAGGATGGACATGGGTTTTGATAAAAATCTCGTACCGGGATACCAAGTCCTGCACCTCTTTCGAGGCAAATATTTTATTGAATTCCATAAGGTCGATAGTTAAATGGTAAAACCTCCGTCTGCTGTTAAGGTAGCGCCGGTGGTGTAGGAAGAGGCTTTGGATGCCAAAAAGAGCGCCATGGCACCGATTTCCTCGCTTGTTCCCACCCTTTTGATGGGGAGGGCTTTCATCATGTGGTCCATGATTTTTTCATTGCTCCAAAGGGCTTCTGAAAATTTGGTTTGGATCAATCCCGGGCAGATAGTATTGACCCGGATTTTATGGTCGCCCCATTCTTTGGCATATACTTTTGAAAGGGAAATCAAGGCCGCCTTGCTGACACTGTAGATTCCCAATCCTTGTTCGGGCGATATGCCGCCGATCGAACTGATGTTGATCACTGCCGCACACGAAGAAGCGCGGAGATAAGGAAAACATAAATTCATCAGGTGAAAAGGGGCTTTGACATTGACATCCATGATCTTGTCGAAGGCTTCGGGAGTTGTATTATGAACCGGTCCAAAAACAGGGTTGACGGCAGCATTGTTGACCAAAATATCAATTTGTCCATATTTCTCGATGGTCTGTTTGACCAGGTTGTCCATCTCTTCCATGCGGCCCACATTACAGGCAATGGCAGCAACTTCATAGCCTTTTTCCCTGAGTTGGGTGGCCATTTCATCCAATGCTTCCTGCTTTCTGCTGCTGATGACGACTTTGGCCCCGGCAGCGGCAAAAATCTCTGCGATCCCGAAACCTATACCTTTGCTTGCACCTGTGATGATGGCCACTTTGTTTGCCAATGAAAATAATGCAGATAAATCCATAATTGTTATTTGGGTTTTTAGATAGGCTACAAGATAAAAATTAAAGCCTTGAAAGGCTACCTAGACCCAAAAAAATATTATGCATACCGAGTATTTTTTATAACTTCATTTTTGAAAACAGAAAATAAATCCATCTTAACAGAAATATGAAACAAGTAATTTTTCACCAGACAGGCCTTCCTTCAGAAGTATTACAGCTTGAGGAAGCGCCTATGCCACAGCCAAAACCGCATGAAGTCAGGATCAAAGTAACTGCACGCAACATCAATCCATCGGACATAATGTTTGTAAGGGGTATGTATGGCATCACACCCAAACTACCAAGCAGCGCAGGATTCGAAGCTGCCGGAGTCGTAGATGCATCCGATGAAAGCAACTCAATACCCGTGGGTACCAGAGTGATTTTTACCGCTATCGGAACCTGGAAAGAATATGTTTGCATTCCTGCCTCATTGGTCATCCCAACGCCGCAAGGAATGACAGATGAGGTAGCCTGTCAGGCATTTGTCAATCCTTTGACTGCATATGGAATGATCGAAACAAGCGGATTGAAAGAAGGGGATTGGCTATTGATCACTGCGGGAGCCTCTGCCTTTGGCAAATTGGCCATCCAAATGGCGCACCAAAAAGGAATCAAAGTTGCCTGCACCGTACGTAGGGAGGACCAAAAGGAAATGCTACAATCCATCGGCGCGGACCTTGTCATCAATACCGAGAAGGAAAAACTTCAAAAGGTAATTGCCGAACATACCGGAGAAGGAGTGTCTGTTGTATTTGACGCGGTAGGAGGGGTTCTTGGTGCCAAAGCCATCGCAAGCCTAAAAACAGGCGGAAAAATGATGGTTTTTGGATTGCTGAGTCTGGAAAACATCCCTTTGAATTCAGGCTTGTTGATCTTCAAAAATCTAAAAGTGGAAGGTTTTTGGTTGACCACTTATATGGAAAACCTGAGTCCCGAACAAAGAAAAACCCTGTTTAAAACCGTGTTTACCTATTTGCTATCCAATAAAGTAAAGGTAGATGTGCAGGATTCCTTTCCTTTGGAGCAATTCAAAGAAGCATTGGAAGCTTACGAAAAAGGTGGAAGAAACGGGAAAGTATTGTTGGTTTCCAAATAAAAAAAGGAGAGAGGATTCTCTCCTTTATGTTTTTTTCTGATGAGGTTTGATCCTCCGTCATTCTGAGTCTCAAACATTTTATAAATGTTCAGAAAAGGAATGACGGTTGTTGCGTCATCTTGAATCCGAGGTACAGCCTGTCCCGATTTTTCGGGAAGGATGAAAGATCTCAGAAAAAAGAGACCCTTCACTACACTCAGGGTGACGACCAAGAGATTCACGTCATTCTGAACCGCAGCCTGCGGAGGTGAATAATCTCTTTAATGAGACACTTCTCTATGTTCAGTGTGACGACCCGAATTTATACGTCATTGGTAGTCTTAAACACTTTGCTAATATTCAGAATGGGGAATGAGGATTGGCGTTACGTCATCCTGAAGGAGGTACTGCCTGTCCCGTTTTCTTCGGGAACTGAAGGATCTCATTAAATGGAGACCCTTCGCTATACTCAGGGTGACGTAAGATGATTTCAATGGTAGTGAAGCAAAGAGTCTGACCAATTTAAATTATGAGATGCTTCTCCTCCGCAAGCTCCGGTTCAGCATGACGCAACACCAACCGTCATTCCTACTGCGAAGGTGACGAATTCACTAAAACAAACTTCCCTGTACCGGTTGTACTTTTTGGGCTTGAAAGGTTCCTTTGAGCATGTCTTGAAGCAATCGGTTGAAAGAGGGTTTCCAGGTTTCCAGGTTGATTTTGGCATCTTTTCCTTCATAACCAACAGGGCCCAACAGCCTTTCATATCCTACCAACATGGCCCATATCGTATAGAAAGTGGCTTCAGCCTGTAATTCAGGTCTGATGCTGCCGTCTTTTATTCCTTGGACCACCATTTGGGTTCCTATCTTTCCGCAGTCATGGTGAACCTCCAAAAGCTTTTTAAAATGATCGCTTTCCAATACCAATGGATCTATTGTTGATCTAAGACTTTCATCATTATACTGCTGCACCAGACCCATAAAGTTCAGTATGGCTTCATAGTACATCCTGTTGCTTTTGGCAAACTTGAAGTAGTTATTAGAAAGCTCGGTCAGCATGTCAAGCCCGTTTCTGCCTTTGATTTTGATGACATCGCGGAATACATCCTTCAATTCATCAAAGGCTTTTTTGGTCACTGCCATGTACAGGTCTTCTTTGTTTTTATAATAAAAATAGGTGAGTCCTTTGCTTATTTTGGAAGCTTTGGCGACATCTTCCATTTTGGTGGACTGATATCCCTTTTCTGTAAAAAGCTTGATTGAAGCCTCTAAAATCAATTTTTCTTTCTGTTGTCTTTCCTGAGCTCCCATACTTTAAATCTTTCGAATTGTGTTCAAATATATTAAACAAGAGTCAGAAAGTCATTGGAAATTTATCAACAAAAAAGCAAAGGACTAATTGTCAATGCATTTGAAAAAAATCTGCCACTGTTCATTATTAAAAATACCACTGATTTCAGTGACTAAGGTGTGTAGGCATTCCCTGAAATAATCGCTGTAAAAATTTTTTATGCCCAAATAAGATCCTATAAATCTTTCCCTCAAATCATCCATTTCTTTGTCCAATTCTGATTCAGTAAGGATACCTTGCTCAAAATTTTGGATCAACTCCTGTCTTTCGGCTTCACTTTCTTCAAGCAAAACTTCGATTTCAGCGATATAAGACAAACCTACCGAATATCGACAAACGGCAAAAGTGTTGCTTGCCTCATTGATTTTGATTTTTTGGAGGATTCCGGGATTCAATGAATTGACACAATTGAACAACCTGAGGTTTTCCCCTTCAGGATTTTCAAGGTCAGCCATTCTGATCCCATATACCCCGTCCATTCCTTCATTTTCAATCGAAAAGGCCTGAGATTTGGTTCCACCCTGAATGGAGAAGATAAAGAATCCTTCGTGAATCTTGTCGACAACCCTGTCAATGTCTCCTGTAGTGGCTTCAGGAATTTGGGGGTCTTCTTTGATGCAGGAAGATAAAATGCCTGAAAGGAGAAGTAGGAAAAGCAATAAAAAATGAGGCGAAATCCGCATAATTGAATCGTCTTTGTCTTTCAAAGGTATAAAAAAAACCTAAAAAACACCGGATTGAGAGAGTTGCTGCATATGGTGATAGGTATATAGTTGAGAAATTTTTAATAAGAAAGCTTAAAAAATTTACCCGTGGCCTTGAAATTCCGTGAAGGACTTTCTAATCAACAGAATAATTTTTCAAAAAATGTTGGTCGATGGCGTTTCGTTTTGGAATAGCTATAAACTGCCTTGAATCATTTTCAGAATACTTAAAATTAGGTGATAGGTCTGTCAAGTAATTCCTTAATTGCATTCTTTTTTTAGTAAAAATCAATTCTTTGAAATAAAATAAAATGAATTTTTACCATCTTAAGGTAAGTTAGGATGTCAAGGTATCCCTGTTTTTATGGATGAAATTGTTCTAGCGTTTAAGGAAGGGGATTATTGAGAAGAAAATAACGCGCTGTATTTGGTTTTGACAAGGCTTTCTTTTTCCAAAAACCCCCATGAATTCCTGTATTTGATTTGCATGTCGCCTTTCAAAAATTGGTGAATTAAGCCATTTTCTAACAAATAAAACAAGCATGAGCCAATATGCGCTGATTACAGGAGCAAGAAAAGGATTGGGAAAAGCCTTCGCCATAGAACTGTCCAAAAGAAAAATCAATACCATACTCGTAAGCCGTCCGAACGACGGTTTGCAGGACCTTTGCGAAGAATTAAAAGAAAAATACCAGGTCGACTGCAGGTATTACGAAACAGATTTATCAGTATATAATAATTTGATTGATTTGGCAGATTGGGTTAACCTTCATTTTGATATCATCATTTTGATCAATAATGTTGGAACCGGCGGTACCATCAGGATGACTGATGCTTCCATTGAATATATTGATAAGATTTTAAAACTGAATATTGTCACTACTTCGGTGCTCACCCATCAACTTATGCCAAACCTGTTGAGACAGCCTAAAGGGTATATTTTGAATGTTTCAAGCTTGGCAGCACATCTTCCCATTGGTTTTAAAACCGTCTATCCTGCCTCAAAATCATTTATCTATTCCTTTTCAAGAGGCCTTAACCAGGAATTGAAAGGCTCAAATGTGTCTGTGAGTGTGGTAAGTCCCGGGCCAATCAGGACAAATGGCGATGTCGTAAATAGAATCAGCAAAGGATACTTTGGCAAATTTATGATCCTGGAACCGGAGGAGATTGCCAAGAAATGTATCCGTCAACTTTTTGAAAGGAAAGCTGAAATCATCGTAAACCCGATGGTTTGGCTTCTTATTAAGATTTTGCCAACATGGATCACAACCCCTTTGATGACTAAAATCGCGAAAAAAGAATTAGGCTAAAATAGGGATTTAACATCCCTATTTATTTTGGATTCAAAAGTAAAAAAATGAATTCAAAAACCTTAAATTCAATTACTTGCAGGGTATTTTTTTATTTATTCTGAATGGTTAAATTCGGATCATACCCAATTTAAACCCCAACACTTATGGTAATTTCATTTCAAAAAAAACTGCAATCTAAACGACTCCTCTTTTTAGGCGTTCTCCTTTTCTTTCTAGGCTTGCTCGTAGGTTTGTTTATTCCGATAATGGCCAATCCGAGGATGGGTTTATCCTCCCATTTGGAAGGTGTCTTGAACGGGATCTTTTTATTGGCTTTAGGTCTAATCTGGGAAAGGTTGGATCTATCTCAAAAATGGCTAAACGCAACGTTTTGGCTAACAGTCTATGGTTCATTTGCCAACTTTCTCGCTGTATTGATAGCAGCTGCTACAGGTGCAGGGAAAATGATGCCTTTGGCAGGAGGGCAAGAGGGTTCAGGTGTTGTTGAAGCCCTCGTGTCCTTTTTGCTGATTTCCCTTTCCCTTGCCATGTTGACCGCTTGCTCTTTGGTATTGATGGGATTATATAACCACTTAAAATCAAAATGATGAATAAAAAAAATTCCATCACTTTCTACATACAGACAATGTGAAAGTGATGGAAACCAATTGAAATAAGCTTGGATTTAATGCTTTACTGAAATGATATAATATTGTTTTTTGCCTTTTTGGACCAATAAGTACTTCCCTTGAAGCAGTGAAATTGAAAGACCTTGGTTTGGGTCTGATATTTTCTCTTTGTTGATAGAAACCCCACCACCTTGGATCATTTTTCTTGCCTCACCTTTGGAAGGAAAGATAAGTCCATTGGTTTTTTCTGACAAGAGGTCGACCACATTGGCAGCAGACTCATATTCAGATTTGGAAATCTCAGCCTGCGGTACGCCTTCAAACACCTGCAGGAATGTCCGTTCATTGAGTGTGGCGAGGTCCTCTGTGGATGATTTTCCAAAAAGAATTTCAGAGGCTTTTACGGCCATGTTGTATTCGTTTTCACCATGGACCATGATGGTGACCTGCTTGGCGATTTCCTTTTGAATTACCCTAAGGTGAGGGGCTTCAGCCTGTTCTTTTTCCAAGTTTAGAACAGTTTCCTGATCCAAAACCGTGAAAATCCTGATGTACTTGGAAGCATCCTCATCAGACACATTCAGCCAAAACTGGTAAAATGCATAGGGTGAGGTCTTCTCAGGATCGAGCCAAACAGAACCGCTTTCTGTTTTTCCAAATTTGGTACCGTCTGCTTTGGTGATCAAAGGAACCGTTAAGGCATAGGCACTTCCACCTTCCATTTTGCGGATCAATTCCGTACCCGTGACGATATTTCCCCATTGGTCAGAACCACCGAGTTGGATGGCTACATCCTTGTTTTTCCACAAATGATAAAAATCGTATCCTTGGATCAGTTGGTAAGAGAACTCTGTAAATGACAGGCCATTTCCGTCTTCCAACCTTCTTTTTACCGAATCCTTGGCCATCATGTAATTGACTGTGATGTATTTTCCCACATCTCTGATAAATTCCAGAAATGAAAATTGGGACATCCAATCGTAATTATTCACCAATTCGGCCTTATTCGAAGTTCCTTCTCTGAAGTCCAAAAAATGGGACAATTGCTTTTGCAAAGCGGCCACATTATGGTCCAAAGTGGCTTTGTCCAAAAGATTTCTTTCTGCTGATTTGAAACTCGGATCACCGATCATCCCTGTAGCCCCTCCCACGAGCGCATAAGGTTTGTGGCCCGCCCTTTGGAAATGCAGCAAAGTCATCACTCCGACGAGGTGACCGATATGCAATGAATCAGCTGTGGGGTCGAATCCAAGGTAGGCAGATGCCATTCCTTTGTTCAGGTATTCTTCGATCTCCGGGGTCATATCCTGAAGCATTCCTCTCCAGCGCAGCTCTTCAATAAAGTTATTCATGGGAAACTCTGATTTTTTGAAGGTGCAAATATAGTTTTTTGAATTCCTGATAAGGAATAAATTATGGATTTCTTGATCAAGCTTGGTTCAAAAAAATGAATTGCCGAAATAGGATAAACACTTAAATCGATTCGACTTCAGTTTACCAGGCTATCCCATAATCTTCACCGTGGTTGCTTGAACCTCCCCAAAATGTTCCATGCTTCCAATCAAACCAAATGGCATTCAGTGGGCCTGAAGTCCTTTCAAGCATGTTTGGCTTATAGCCTCTATTTTGCAAGTCTTTTCTTACCCAAGCCGGTACTTGACTGTTGAGCGTGATAGATCCGGGTTTGGACTCATGCGCCCCGAACGAAGATTGGATCTGGTAGTTATGGATATTGGCTGCCTCTGCAGCTTCCTGAACGGTCATTCCAAATTCGACGATATTCAAAAATAACTGAAGCAGGTCTTGGTCTTGCGTATCGCCGCCCTGCACTGCAAAGGACAAGAAGGGTTTACCATCTTTCAGTGCCATACTTGGTGTCAGGGTAACCCTTGGTCTTTTTCCCGGTTCAAGGACATTGAAGGGGTTGAGTTTTTCATCCAAGACAAAACTCTGCATCCTTTGACTCATTCCCACTCCTGTATTTCCTGCGATTGTAGCAGGGACCCATCCGCCTGAAGGAGTAATCGATACTACCCAACCTTCCTCGTCCGCAGCCTGAATAGAAGTGGTTCCGGCAAGAAAATGTTCCAAAAAGGGATCGTCTAAGCCTTGGATCGGCATTTCAGGACGGTCGTACACCAAGGCTTCCTTCCTGTTTGCCAAGAGGTGTTTAAAAGGATTGGTTTCTCCCTGAAAAGGGTAGGGGTCGCCCGGACCGATTTCAGGATCGTTCTTTTCTTTGATCAGTTTTGCCCGCTCTTTCGCATATTCTTTGGACAGCAAACCTTTCATCGGGCTTTTTGGACCAAAGTCAGGATCACCATAATAGAAATCACGGTCAGAAAATGCCAAACTCATGCTCTGGTAAACTGTATTGATGTAATTGGCGGAATTATATCCCATTGACTTGAGGTCAAAATTTTCGAGGATATTCAGACTTTGGAGCAATGCCGGACCTTGGGTCCATTCCTGAAGTTTGTAGACATCTATTCCTTTGTAATTGACTTTCAGCGGTTCTTCGATTTTTACTTTCCATTTGGCAAAATCTTCCATGGTAAAAAGACCGCCCTGTTCTCTAGCGCCCCTTACAATTTCAGCCGCAATATCGCCTTTGTAAAAACGCTCATAAGCGGCATAGATGGCTTCTTTCCTCGATTTTCCGGCAGCAAGCGCGGCCTTTTCTGTATCCACCAATTTCTTCAAAGTTTGATACAGGTCTTCCTGCACAAAAATTTCCCCCGGATAGGGTGCTTCTCTCTCTTCTCCCAAATGTGGTAGAAAAACTTTTTTTGAATATGGCCATTCTTTGATCAAGTCCTTTCTGTTTTCAATCATGTTGGCGGTTTGTGCTTCTATTGGATAACCCTTTGCCATTTCCATAGCAGGGGCAAGCACCTGCTCCAAACTCATCGTGCCATATTCCGCCAATATGGTCATCAATCCACCGGGAGTTCCCGGAGTAGTAGCTGCCAAAGGACCGAATTCAGGTGGATAGGCCATTCCCTTTTCCTTGAAAAAATCCACTGTAGCACCCGTCGGGGCAATTCCCATGGCATTGATGGCAATGACTTTCCCTGTTTTTGGATTGTAAATCAAAGCCTGCGTCTCACCACCCCAACTCAACACATCCCACATGGTACAGACAGCAGCAAGCATGGCACAGGAAGCATCCACAGCATTTCCACCTTGGTTGAATATCATGGCGCCGGCAGTCGCACCAAGAGGCTTGCCTGTGATTGCCATCCAATGTTTGCCATGGAGGGGCGGTTTTTGGGTTTGGGCAAATGCACTGGCAAAACAAAAACTGAGGAACAGAAGAATTAGTGGTTTTTTCATCATGGCTGATTGTCGATTAATTTGGGTAGTAAAGGGTCAAAGCCCTCAAATTTGCTGTTGTATTGGGTGAAAAGACTGAAAAGGGAAGAAGCTTCTTTGAGGTTAAGCCTGTTTGTATCTGCAAAAGCTTCCATTTCAGCTTGGCTTTCTCCGAATATTGGGAATAATTTTTTCTTGTTGGAAGGGACTTCAATAATGTTTTTTCCTTCAACATAATAGTACACATACCGCTTGACCACCCTGTCATCAGGTTCACCCACCATCAAAGCCTGATTGTAATTTGACTCCTTGATGGAAGCAATGGTTCTTCTGACCAATGGCATTTTACCATCCACAAGCACTTCAAAAAATCCTGCAATCGGAGAACCTTCCTCTTTGAAATCCATGCCATTGATAAAATACCTAGGGACACCATGTTCTGAATCTATCCAAACAATGTTTCTTACCCTCAATCCGGGAACTGTGGTGGCCTCTTCAGAGTTTTCTGACCTCAATTCAAATGTATTGCTGTTGATATTATACCTGACAAAATAACCTTCAATAAGCTCTTCGTTCCTATAGAGTAGGATAGAGGCCTTGTTCCATTTTGTATCCAAATAGAAATTTCCCTGCAGCTTTTTAGGTTCAGGTGGAATCCCATAAATGGCATTTCCGCCTATGAAATTGGGCCTTTTGTTGAATAATTCGGCAATGTTGGTGGCTCTGATTGTTTTTTGTAAGGCAGCCCCTGTGGCGTCTTGATAGCCCATCGGGAAAAGTGTGATCACCCCTAAGTTTAAATCTTCCTTGACCTGAATCTGTGCCTGATACGATTGGAAACCGTTTAATTTGATATTCAGGACATAGGTATTTGCAAACACACTGTCAATGGTAAACTTACCGGATTCATTGGAAATTGCAGAAAAAGCAAAATCTCTCAATGTGATTTCCGCACCGGAGATTAGCTCTTCAGTTGCACCGTTTCTTAATATCCCGGTCAAGGTAAATCTTTGGGCGATTAATTCCTGTACTGAAAAAGTCAAAAGCGAAATCATAAGCAATAACTCCCTGAATCTATTCATTTTGCTTTTTATTGCGGTTTAAAGTATTGAGAGTAAATAGTTAGGAATACCATTTGTTTTGTAATCTGACTATGTTATCCTACATTTAACACTTGAATATAATTATTGATTTGGAATAACAGGAACAAAAACCCATGTACTTATTTTTTCTTTACTTAATGGGTGTGTTTTACGTTTTTGCGGGGACAATGCATTTTGTCAAACCAAGAATGTTCATCAAAATCATTCCTCCGTATTTTCCAAAACCAAAGCTATTGAATGCGATTGCAGGTATGTTTGAACTTGTTTTTGGTTTGGGTTTGTTATTTGAACCAACACGCTCAATATCAGCCATCGGGATAATTCTTCTTCTTTTGGCAGTGTTCCCTGCCAATATTTATATGTATCGAAAAGGCGCTAAAGGAATCCCAAAATGGGCCCTACTCCTAAGGTTGCCGATGCAATTTGCGCTTATTGCCTGGGCCTATGTATATGTCTAAACTGATTGACTTTGAATTTTAGTGATTTTAATTTTGAATCAAGCCTGAACGAAGGACTTGATGCCATGGGTTTTGATAAACCCACACCCATACAGGAATTTGCAATTCCCGTAATCCAACAAGGGAAAGACCTGATCGCCTGCGCACAGACAGGTACCGGAAAAACTGCCGCATTTATTCTCCCTATCCTAAACAAGATGGCCAAGGAAGGTCAGACCGGTTTGAATACCCTGATTTTGGCCCCTACAAGAGAGTTGGCCATTCAGATTGACCAACAGATCCAAGGCTTTGCTTATTTCTTGGGAGTAAGTTCCATTCCGGTCTACGGAGGTGGAGATGGTATTGCTTGGGAGCAACAGAAAAAGGCCATGGAAGTAGGTGCGGAAATCATTGTAGCCACCCCGGGTAGACTGATTGCATTATTGGCAGGAGGAAAGATCAATTTTGACAAATTGGAGCACCTCATCATGGATGAAGCGGACAGGATGCTCGATATGGGCTTTTCAGAAGATATTCTCAAAATCGTCAACTACCTACCAAAAGACAGGCAGACGATTCTTTTTTCTGCCACCATGCCACCCAAGATCAGGCAGTTTTCCAAACAACTCCTCAACAACCCTGAGGAAATAAGCCTTGCAATCGGAAAGACCGCAGCCAATGTTACGCAAGGGGTTTACTTGGTCTATGAAAGCCAAAAGGAAGCTTTGGTAAGAAGTATCCTAACCAAAAAGGATTACGAGGCAGTGATCATTTTTGCTTCTACCAAAGAGAAAGTAAAAAACCTGTATAAGTTATTAAAAAAGGATTTTGATATAGAAGCTTTTCACTCTGATTTAGAGCAGGTTGAAAGGGAAATCATCATGTCAAGATTTAAGAATAAGTCCCTCAAAATTCTTATCGGAACAGACATCATTTCCCGTGGAATTGACGTCGTCGGAATAGAATTGGTCATCAATTATGATACACCAAATGACCCTGAAGACTATGTTCACAGGGTAGGACGGACCGCAAGGGCCGACAGCAACGGGGAAGCCATCACATTTGTAAGTGACAAAGACCAATACAAATTATCCCGCATAGAGCAGATGATCGGTATGGAAATTGAAAAATTCCCGCTTCCCGAGGGATTTGAATCAGGTCCTGAGTACAAAAGCAAAAGCCATCACTCGGAAAAAACGGGGGATTTCAAGGGAAAGAAAAGTTTCTCTAAGAATTCCAAAAAGAAGAAAAACTTCAAACCTAGGGACAATCAAAATCCAGTATCCAAGGAAAAACCAACGGTAAAGCCTTCAGAGCCAAAACAGGAAACAAGGCCTCCCAGAGAAAAAACCCTTGACTCCAATAAAGAAAAAAGCACTCCATTTGGGAAAAGAACCAATGTGATTGATTGATCACGGGATTTTAAATAAACCAAAAAGAGGGCAGCGTTTTCGCTGCCCTCTTTTTTTATACTTTATTGTGTAAATAATTAATTCAAAATCACTTCGGCAAACTCTCCAAAACCATCCTGACCAATTCTGCTTTTTCTTTGTCTTTGATCCACCTAGCCACGATCACTAAGTCATTTTCTTCATCCACATAAATCATGTTGGTACCTGCACCCAAATGGAAAAAAGCAGATTCAGGTGCCGCCGGAATCACTTTTCGGTCCGTGTTCAGGAAATAATTCATGAAACCATAATTGGGTTGGACGGAAGTCGGGGTTCTGGACTTCTTGATCCAATCCTGAGAAATCACTTGTACGCCGTTCCAATTACCTTTTCTCAAAGTAAGATATCCAAACCTTGCCTGGTCATAGGCATTGATAAACATACCACCACCCCAATGTGACCCGCCGCTGACTGACTGCA
The DNA here is from genome assembly GCF_024813435.1 of Aquiflexum gelatinilyticum. Classification (NCBI taxonomy): domain Bacteria; kingdom Pseudomonadati; phylum Bacteroidota; class Cytophagia; order Cytophagales; family Cyclobacteriaceae; genus Aquiflexum; species Aquiflexum gelatinilyticum. The sequence continues at coordinate 54,922 of NZ_JANAEZ010000009.1, read as the reverse complement.
TGATCTGCCCATCAAGAATGATAAATGAGTTTTCATAGCCGGTCCATCTCCAGGTTGGGCTTGCACCGATTTTATCCATTAGGTTTTCCTTCAATACCACCGGAAGGGGCTTTCTCCAAACATTCAAAATGGCCAAAGCCAAGACATTGACCCTAGTATCGTTGTACTTATAAACTGTTCCGGGTTCATTTCTTGGCCTGTTCAGCCATTCGGATGAATTGCCCTGAGGACGGTCAGCCCAGTCGGGCTTACCCCATAGTGAACCTTCCCAATCCGAAGTCTGACGCAGCAGATGCTCCCAAGTGATCTTGCGGTTGTGCGGTCCTGCAAAAAGGTCAAATACATCTTCCTGATCCAAATGATCTGCTTTATTCATCAGAGATTTATGGGGCTCGTAAGGTATGATTGGCCCTACATAAGGATAAACAAGGTCCTTTTCACTTTTGATTAGACCCCTGTCAACAGCCATACCAACTGTAGAGGACAGGATACTTTTGGCCACGCTGAAGGTCAGGTCAACCCTTTCAGGATCACCCCATTGCCCTATGATATATCCTTTGTAAATGATCAGGCCATTTGCTGCACCCCTTTCTTTCATAGGTCCAACAGGAAATCCAAAAGGCTCTCTGCCAAAAGCACTTTGGTAATGGGCCATTTTCAGATTTGGGTCGGCCTCACTTTCCGTTGAATTTGCAAAATCTATCGCCTGCTGAAGTTTGGCCGCATCGACTTTCACCTCTGAAGGATTTTTTTGTTGCCAATTTCCTGCCGGAGGAAAATAAACCTGCTGCCCGATAGATGAAAATGGCATCAAAAAAACGCTTAAAGCAATGGTTATTTTGAAAATCTTTCTCATAATATTTTTTATTGAAGGTATCAGTAATCCTGTGGTCTTGGAAATCTTCTTACAGGATTAGCGCCTATTAACTTTAAAAGGTTGGTAATAATGCGTTAAATTGTAGCGTAAAACAATTATGACAGATATTTGTCTTACTTAAAATTGTGTTTAAATGGACCAAGAAAAAATTTACATCATCGGAGCCGGGATTTCGGGGCTGATCGCTGCCTATGAACTTGAAAGAGCGGGATATTTTCCCGAAATATTGGAAGCTTCAGATGGAGTTGGAGGGCGGGTCCGGACAGACATTGAAAATGGATTTCGCTTGGACAGGGGATTTCAGGTATTGTTGACAGCTTATCCTGAAGCTCAAAGGTATTTGGATTATGAAAAACTAAACCTCAAAATGTTTGACCCCGGCGCTATAATTTTCAAACCGGGTGACTTCTTTGCTGTTCATGATCCTTTAAGAAATCCAATGAGATTGTTTGGAATGGCATTTTCCAAAGTCGGAACGTTCAAGGATAAATTTAAAATCTTAAGCCTCACCAATTCCCTTAAAAAGAAAACCGAAGAGGAGATTTTTGCCGAACCATCCATTCCCACTATTGATTTTCTGAGGAACTATGGCTTTTCAGAAACCATCATTGATAACTTTTTTAAACCTTTTTTCAAAGGGATATTCTTGGAAAATGCTCTGCAGACTTCCTCACGGATGTTCAATTTTGTGTTCAGGATGTTTTCAATCGGATATGCTTCTATACCTGAAAAAGGAATGCAGGAAATTCCTAACCAATTGAAAAGCAAACTCCAACATACTGTTTTCCATTTCAATTCACCTGTTGAAAGAGTCGAAGGAAATACCATCCTTCTAAAAGATGGAAGGAAACTTCAGGCTGATAAAATCATCATCGCCTCACGTCCTGACAAAGTGCTGCCGCAGTTGGAAGGTCAGGTAAAGGAATACAGGAAGGTGATCAACATTTATTTCTCACTCGAAAAATCATTCATTGCCCAACCCATGATCGGCTTGGTACCTGACACCCAATACCTGATCAACAATTTTGTTTTCATGACGGATGTGTCCAAATCCTACAGCAGTACGGGGAGGGCATTGCTTTCTGTCTCGGTAACGCAGGATTCCAAAGCAGATGAGCTGTTGATCAAAATGGTGGCCTTGGAGTTGGAAGCCCTAACGGGTATCAAGGCTTCCTATTTCGACCAAATCAAAACTTATGAGATTCTCGATGCCCTTCCACAGGTCGATGACATGCAGTACACGATTTCTCCCACCAATACTAAAATTCAGGACAATATTTTCTTGGCCGGGGATTATTTGCTCAACGGATCAATCAACGCAGCCATGACAGCCGGTAGAAAGGCTGCGGAAGCGGTTATGTTAAGCCTTCAACCCATCCACTAAATTGAAAAAGACCATAGCAATAGCCGGAGCAGGAGGATACATCGGAAGGTGGTTTATCAATAAATATAAAAACAAGTACAACATCATCGCACTGAGTAGAAGGGATGCCATTCAAAATCCTGATCCTGAAGTGGAATGGCGAAAAGTAGAACTGTTTTCCATCACCTCGACTATTGAGGCTTTGCAAGGGGTAGATTATGCCATCTATTTGATCCATTCAATGAGTGCTTTGACACGCTTAGACCAAGGTAGTTTTGAGGATACTGATCTTTTGCTGGCTGATAATTTTTCCCGGGCTGCCGAAGCAAACAACATCAAACAGATCTTGTATCTGGGAGGAATTCTCCCCAAAGAAGTGGAAGAAGAAAAAATGTCCATCCACCTTAGAAGCAGGTTGGAAGTGGAAAAAACGCTTGGTGAAAGGGGAGTACCTGTCACTGCACTTAGGGCCGGAGTCATTGTTGGCCCGGGAGGGTCTTCCTTTGAAATGGTTAGAAATCTGGTCAGAAAACTTCCTATCCTGATGTGTCCCAAATGGACCACTTCCCAAACACAATCCATTTCTCTTCGCGATACATTGACGATTATGGATTCCTGCATTGGAAATGAAAATGTATTTGGAAGGGCCATTGAAATCGGAAGCCCCGAAATTTTATCCTACAAAGGAATGCTGGAAGAAACCGCAAGGGTAATGGGAAAGAAAAGGGTGATTTTTACAGTGCCCGTTTTTTCTGTGGGTTTTTCGAAACTTTGGGTGTCCTATTTTGGCGAAACCCCTTCCAAACTGGTTTCTCCTTTGGTCGAAAGTCTCAAACATACGCTGACAGTTTCCGAAGAACTGAAATTCAAAGAAAAAGAAATCGATTACCTGACTTATGAAGAAAGTGTAAAGGAAGCGCTTGATCCAAAGAATAAACTTCCTGCACTGCCAAAATTCAAACATGACAGGGAAGTAAAAAATACGGTCAGGAGCATCCAAAGAATGCCCAATACGAGGCATAAAAGCGCCTTGTGGGTGGCCAATAGGTATAAACGTTGGTTACCGACTTTTTTTAGATTTTTGATCAATGCCAAGGAAACAAGCCGGGGAGACATCGGCTTTTACCTGTTGAAAGGATCAAAACCGATGCTGCAACTGACTCTCATTCCTGATAGGAGCGATATAAAGAGGCAACTGTTTTACATCACAGGAGGATGGCTAGTGAAGCGATTTGACTATGGATGGCTGGAATTCAGGGAGGTACTAGGTGGAAAATATATGATCACGGCGATACATGAATTTGTACCGAGGCTTCCATGGTTTGTCTATGTCAATACCCAAGCCCGAATCCACCTTTGGGTGATGAACCGCTTTCGAGATTATCTGGAAAAATACAAGGGAAACTGAAAGAAGAGGTGGATTGGTCTAAAATCCAACCGCTTTGTCATCACCCCTTTTGTCAGCTCCCCCTTCAAATTTACCGTTTGGAAGCAATAGGATTGCATCGACTTTTCCTATAATCGGTGTAAATCCTTCATTGATAAGGTATCCTTTTGATTTCAGCTCGTCCAATATGGCAACAGGAAATCCTTCAGGTTCGAAATTGATCAAGTCAGGCAGCCATTGATGGTGAAACCTCGGTGCATCAACCGCCTGCTGCATGGTCATGTCAAATTCCACCACATTCAGGATGGTCTGCAAAACTGAGGTGATAATAGTAGATCCTCCCGGTGTTCCAACCACCATGAGAAGCTGACCATCTTTTTCCACAATTGTGGGGGTCATAGAACTGAGCATCCTTTTACCGGGTGCGATGCTGTTGGCTTCGGCCCCGACAAGCCCAAACATATTGGGAACTCCTGCTTTAGCACTGAAATCATCCATTTCGTTGTTTAAGAAAAATCCCAATTCGTCACTATACAGTTTGGAACCATAAGCCCCATTCAAAGTCGTTGTTATGGCTACAGCATTCCCATAAGAGTCTACAATGGAATAATGGGTAGTCTCATCGCTCTCCACGTATTGGATCACACCCTGAGAAACGGCGCTTGAAAGGGTCGCTTTCCCGGGATTGAAATCAGAAATTCTGTTTTTCAGGTATTCTTTGTCAATCATTTCATTCACAGGAACAGCAACAAAATCCGGATCACCCAAATAAAAATTCCTATCTGCATAAGCCCGTCTTTCTGCCTCCGTCAATGTTTGGATATATTGGGCAGAATTATGACCCATTGACTTCAGGTCAAAACCTTCCAACATTCCAAAGATTTGTGCCAATGTCACCCCTCCGCTGCTCGGGGGAGCCATGGAGATGACTTTGATATCTTTGTAATCAAAGGAAATGGGATCACGCCATTTGGCTTCATAACTTGCCATATCCTCCATGCTGACGATTCCTCCTTTTGATTGGATAAAGTCCACCAACTTTTGGGCAGTCTCTCCAAGGTAAAAATCATCTTTGCCGTTTTTGGCTATTCTTTTCAACGTTTCCGCCAAAATCGGATATTTGATCGTGTCATTTTCTTTGAATTCCCTCCCGAAAAATGTGTTTTCACCATTGACTTTGATAAAATTGGCTCTGTTACCTGCAAGCCTTTTTTCTTGGTTTTCGGTCACGACAACACCCTTTTCTGCCAATTCAATTACAGGAGCGAGGATTTCCTCCATGGGAAGGGTCCCAAATCTTCGGTGAACTTCAAACATTCCTGCCACTGTTCCGGGAACACCCACTGCCAAGGCCCCCAAAGTACTCAGTTCGGGAATGACATTTCCATTTTCATCAAGATACATGTCTCTAGTAGCGGCTAATGGGGCTTTTTCCCTGTAATCCAAAGATCCGATTTCTCCGTTTTCGAGCCTGAAAACCATAAATCCCCCGCCTCCAAGATTTCCCGCAAATGGATAGGCCACTGCCAGTGCCAGTTCCGTACCAATCATGGCATCAAAGGCATTTCCTCCTTTCTCCATGATCTCCAAGCCGATTTTGGATGCTTCTCCGCGGGCGGCTACGACCATTGCTTTTTCTGCAATCAGTCCACGATTTTCTAATGAAACAGGGTCATTTTCCTTACAGGAAAAAACAAGCAAAAAAGCAAAGCTTGCTAAAAGAAGGGTATATTTTTTATTTCTCATCTTGGTCAATCAGTGTTTCATTGAAAAGCTTTAAAATCCTTTTATACTCATCAGTCCAACTACTTGGTTCAACGAAGCCGTGGTCTTCCACAGGATATACGGCCATTTCCCAATTGTCCTTGCCCAATTCGATCAATCGTTGTGCTAGTCGTACCACATCCTGAAAATGCACATTTACATCGATCATTCCGTGCGCTATCAAAAGATTACCTTTTAAGCCCTCTGCAAAATATATAGGTGAGGACCTCCTGTAAGCAATAGGATCATTGAAAGGTTCATTCAGGATATTGGCAGTATAGCCATGATTATAATGCGCCCAATCTGTCACGGACCTCAAAGCAGCGCCTGATGTGAAGATTTCCGATTCATTAAAGAGTGCCATCAAGGTGATGAACCCGCCATAACTTCCCCCATAAATCCCGATTTTTCCAGGTTTGACGCCATGATTTTCCATCAGAAATTTGGCTCCATCCACTTGGTCAGAAAGGTCTTTTCCGCCCATGTGACGGTAAATGCCCGTTCTCCAGTCTCTGCCATATCCCGCACTTCCCCTGTAATCAATATCCAAAACCGTGTAACCCAAATCCGTCAAAAGATTATGGAACATGTATTCCCTGAAATAGCTAGACCACCATTTATGAACGTTTTGTAGATAACCCGCCCCATGAACAAAAATAACGGCGGCTCCATTGTTGTTGATAGCTTCAGGCACATATAACCTTGCAGGAACCATTTGGCCATCAGAGGCTTTGAAGTTGACCAATTGTGGGTCACGCCAATCATAAGCCTTGAATTCATCACTTTGACCAAAAGTCAATTGCTTTGGTTGGGATTTAGGAGAGTTGGGTTGGATAAATAATTCGATAGGCTGATTGCTGTAAGAATAGAGGATCGCCATGTTTTTCTCATCCGGAGAAAGGGATACTTCATTGTTTCCGGTGAGTGTGGTCAGCTTTTCCTTCTTTCCACCCATGAGTGGCATCATATAAAAGTGCCTTTCACCAGGATGGACTTCAGAAGTGGTGAGATACCAAAACTTCCCGTTTTTGGAAATGAAGGGATCAAAGACCTCAAATTTACCGGAGGTCAATGCTTTTTTGGTGCCTGTGGTTACATCCAATACGTAAAGATGGGAATAGCCACTTTCCTCAGATTGGAAGTAGATATGCTTGTTGTCAGGTAGCCAACCTAAAGTTCCCCCTCCAAAACCCCATCCGATCCCCGGGCCTGCTATCCAAGCTTCATCACGCTGTCTGTCAACAGATTTCAAGGTTGCTGACTCAAGGTCAAGTAAGGTAATCCACCTATCTTTGTTGTCATTTGCACGGATATTGACGATGGCATTTTTTCCGTCGTTTGAAAAAATCGGTGCTGCAATGGTCACTTTCCTCAATTTTTCATCCCATGTTTTTTCAGGATAATCTTTGACATAGTCAGGGAGATCTTTGATACCGGGAAGACTGTCTGTAGACACATAGGCCACTGTATCTTTTTCAAAATTGTAAACTGCCAATTCTATGGTTTGCGGATTATCCCCCACTTTAGACCTTGTATTCAGGTTGGTCGTATAGCCTGAAGCATCGGTATAATCCGGCACCTCAGTCCTTTTATTTTCGGCGCGTCCAAGGAGTAGGAGAGTAGCGTACTTTTCATCGGGAGAAAGTTGGATATTAATGACCTGCTTTCCTTCCGTATAAAAGGTGAAAGTTTCTTTTTCAGCAATGGATTCATAATAATTTTTAGACTTTTCCTCCTTTTCCTCCCTTTCCCGGACCACTTGCAAAAGATTCAAATTACCCTCTTGTAGCCATTTTTCTCTTTCAGCCCGCTTTTCGTCCTTTTCCTTGGGCCGGTTTCCATTTTGGACCCTGGTCATTTTTTGAAGTTTCCCGGTAGGAACATCCAAGACAAATAGGTTTCCCGAAGATTCAAAGGCAATCCTGTTTTCATTGGCTAAAAAAAAAGGATTTGAAATTCTCTCTCCCAAATTTAGCAATGAGGTCTTACTGCCACTCGCAAGGTCATAAAGTATGATTTCTCCATCCTTTGCATAGATTTTTTTGGTTTTTGCGAGGTTGAATTTTGCATTCCGGGGAACCTGATTTCTTTGTTCAGCCAAGAAAATTTTCTCTGGTTTAGAATTGCCGGTAATGGCAATTTTATACAATGAATCCGCAGGATGTTGTTCTGGATTATATTTAAAATAAACAAATTGCCCTTTCTCATCCCATTGAATATCAGATGGAAATGTCCCCATCCATTTTGGGTCTTTCATTATTTTTTCTACCGAAAGTTCGGTTTGGGCCAAAGAATACTGCCAGGCAAAAAGGCATACAAAAGCTGTCAGAAATAGACTTTTCTTCATAGGAATTGGTTTTACTGAAATTGATTGTAAGAATAAAGGTCTAAGAATCGGATTGATTTGAAAATAAAAAAATGGGGAGAGGCAAAAAAATTATTTTGATCAAAGGGAATCAAGGAAAGTATGTAATTCTTTTTCAATTATTTCGATGTCGTGCAAAAGGTGTTTGAACTGCTCCTGTGAATTCTCAAGATCTGCTTCAATGGATTCAAGTATTTTTCTGGTCTGAATGGCACCGATATAACTTAGACTCGGTTTTGCTTTGTGACATCTTCTTTTGATTAATGCAAAGTCCTCAGCTTGATACAGTTCATCCATATCCTTCAAATCTTTCAGGTTCGAATCCAGAATAATCTGAATCATTTCTTGCAACATTTCTTTGTCGTCATCGCCGAAATACTGAAAAATTGTTTGTGGGCTAATAAGCTGATACATAAAATAATCAAGTAGCTGTCAAGTGTGTATAACAATCAAATTTATGTATTTCAAAATAAAAAAAAGTGATTTTATTGTTTTTTTTTAAAAACCATAATACACCTTTATTATCAAAACTTTATAAGTCGTTCATTATGCGGTAGTTTCATATTTTATATGAATAATTTATCTGATAATTTTGTCAGGTCGAAACATCTTAAAGTTATTAATGTTTCTTAGATAATAACAATGAAGAAAAATAAAATAGTTTTCTTTGTGCTTGCAGGAATTTTTGCATTGTGCATGCTTTGGATCGGAATCGATATGTCAAGCAGAACGACTTTTCCGGGATCCAAACGAAATTTAAAAGAAAGAATAGCCCCCTCAGATACGGTAAAAAACAATGTCAAAGAAACAAAAGATTGATGTCAGCCTGATTGACCTGGATAAAATGAAGGAAAAGACCACAGACATTCCCGGTCTTTTGCCATATGCCCACCAATCAGGAAGTGCCATCATCAAACCTGAGGATAAAGGAAAAATCACCGGAAGGGCAGTGGCAGCCATGCATTCACAGACAGACATGCAGATGGCGCAGATTTATCAGCAGATGCAACTTTTGGCAGAGCAGGCAAAATTGATCCAAAACAGGGTTGAAATTTCCGAAAGAATCTACAAAACCTCCATGGGATTTGAACCCCTGATCAACCACCATTATTTTTTGTATGAAAAGGAGGATGGCAGCGATTTCCTCAGTTTGGTCGCACCGGAAGAATGGGGAAGAAAAAGTAAGTTCTCAAAATTCATAGCCGAAATCAAACTGTTGGCTGACCATACTTGGGAAATCATCCGAAAAGAAGCTTAATTTTGTCCATGCATCATTTGAAAGTGGAGAATTTGCATGGAATCCTGAAAGAATCAGGACTCCAAATAGAATATAACCACCAATTGGAAGTCAATCCAAGCTATCTCAAAGGTAAAGGTGAAACCTTATTGAATGCAGTATTGATAGAACTTGGAGGAAATGGAAGACTTCCTGTTTTGGAAAAACTGAAGTTTGATTTTAAAATCAACCGCCATGTATTCCTCTATGATGATGAGGTGCATTTCAACAGGTACAGGTTGGCGACACTCAAATCACCACTCTATGAGACATTTTCCTTTCCATGGGCAGAGGCTTACCTCAGGCTTTGCAGAACATATGAAAAGGAATGCCTGAAAACAGGTCTCCATGAAAGGGTATGGAATGGACCTCCAATCGCCGCAAAGTTTTTTGGAAAAAGTGAAACTGCCGGAGACCTTTCTGGTAATGGTTCTGCAGGATGGAAGCTAAATGCTTACAATGACACCCAATACGATCTTGTAAGCAGGCTACACGGTTACAAACTGGTCAGGATACCGATTTATGAAAACCTCATGATAGGGGGAAGTCTAAAGAAAATAGACGATCTATTGCTGCATCCTAAAGAGGAAAACCGGCATGGAATCGTCAATTGGTTTTCAAGGAAAATAACTTAAGAAATAAAAAAAAACAGATTTATTTATAAAATTGAATTTTAAAATCAAAAAATGAAAACCCTACAATTGAAATTGTAGGGTTTTTATTTTTTATGACCCAGAGGAAATCAAAACGAGCAGAACCAAAAAGCTCACGGCCCAACCCACACCTGCTGCTCCAAGATTTTTTCCTTTTGCCTTTTTATTATAGCCTTCTCTATATTCCATGCTTTTGAAGTTTTCTTCACCCACGAGCAAAGGATTTGGAGATTTTGCGTCAGTGACTGCAACGATTACAAAACCGATAACTCCACCGAAAAGGCCTGCGCAGAAGTTCCCGCCAAATCTTTTATGATGAATCTGTGCATCATTCATCCCTTTCAAATACATACTCTCTTGTACCTCGACAAGCTTTTCGTAATTCTCAACCTTTACAAATTCAACTTCCTCAGATTTAAGCTTAAGCAATTTTTGATTTTTTTTGGCTGATTTGAATGTCAATTCATTGACATCAACACTGATGAGGTCTCCTTTAATTTTGGATCCATCTTTTAGATAAATAATATCACTTGCAAAAGAGTTGCTTATGAAAATTATTGAAAGAAATAATAGGAATGTTTTTTTCATACTTTTTTTGTTAAAGAATATTTAGGAAACCAACTTAAATACATTTAATTGAAAAAGAAACAAATTTTAAAAAAAACAAAACCCTTTTATTGAAACAAATTGATAATCAGGTATTTTATTTCTACGACTTTAGGAATTGCCACAAATTGATATCATCAAATTAAGAAAACAACCCAAATATCTCTCTGTCTATGCGCTGCACAATCGAAGAAAAGTCTTCCGGAAATTCCACAAAGTCCATCTGATTGACATCCACGATCAATAATTTTCCCTTATCATATCCTCCGATCCATTCTTCATAATGAGAATTCAGGTTTTTTAAATAATCAATCCTGATGGCATTCTCATAATGCCTGCCACGCTTTTCAATCTGACCCACCAATTTTGGAATATCAGCCTTCAGGTATATCAACAGGTCGGGTGCCTTGACATAATTGATCATCGAATCGAAAAGGGAAAGGTAATTCTCATAATCTCTTTCAGATATCAAATTCGACTTGTGGAGATTGGCAGCAAAAATATAAGCATCTTCATAAATTGTCCTATCCTGAACGACCGATAAACCGCCTTCTCTGATCCTTTTGATCTGATTGAATCGGCTATTGAGGAAAAAAACCTGAAGATGAAAAGACCAACGCTTCATATCTTCATAAAAATCCGCCAGATAGGGATTGTTTTCAACTGCTTCCAACTCTGCATGCCAGCCATAATGCTTGGCCAATTTGATGGCTAATGTTGTTTTCCCACTTCCTATATTTCCTGAAACCGCTATATGCATGTTTGTTGTATTCAATTTAATGCCGGATTATTTTAATTCTCTTAAGGGTTGGCAGATCATTTAAATCTCCCTGAAACCTTTAATTCTTTGCTTCCTGGAGTATATGCATAGAACCCTTCACCGGTTTTCACACCTTTGAATCCTGCTTCCACCATATTGACCAAAAGTGGACAGGGTGCATATTTAGGATTTCCAAAACCCTCATGCAAGACCCTCAGAATGGAAAGACAGACATCCAAGCCAATAAAATCCGCCAACTGTAAAGGTCCCATAGGATGTGCCATACCCAACTTCATCACAGTGTCTATTTCCTCAATCCCCGCAACACCTTCATACAGGGTGTAGATGGCTTCATTGATCATCGGCATCAAAATCCTATTGGCCACAAAACCCGGGTAGTCATTCACTTCAACAGGGATTTTTTCAAGTTTAGATGAAATGGTCATTACGGTTTCGGTAGTCTCGTAGGATGTTGCATATCCTTTGATGACTTCGACGAGTTTCATGACAGGAACAGGATTCATAAAATGCATTCCGATCACTTTATCCGGTCTTTTGGTGACCGAACCGATTTTGGTAATGGAAATGGATGAGGTATTTGAAGCCAAGATGGTATGCTGTGGACACAATTCATCCAATTGTCGGAAAAGGTCCAATTTGATCTGCAGGTTTTCTGTTGCTGCCTCTATCACCAAGTCGGCGTCCTTTACGCCATCTCCAAGCGAAGTAAAGGTCAGAATTCTTCCCAATGACGCACTTTTCTCTTCTTCACTGATACTGCCTTTGGCAACCTGTCTGTCTAAATTTTTAGAAATGGTAGACAAAGCCTTGTCCAAAGCAGCCTGCTGTACATCAATTAGAGAAACCTGATGGCCATATTGCGCAAAGACATGGGCAATTCCATTTCCCATAGTGCCGGAACCGATAACAGAAATTTTATTCATTTTGATTTGGGTTTAATATTCAGGTAGTTAACAAATGAAATGAAAAATGGACAGGAAAAGGGTTTTTTTTCCAGTGATATTTTGGCCAAATCTAATTTGATTCGGAAGCAAATCCAATTCCCAATCACATAAAATGGCTAACTTTGGCACATGAAAGAATTAGGAAAAATCAATTCACTTCTCATCAACCGTTTTACTGCCAATGGCGCATACTTGGCACTCCGTGAAGGCGGCGAAGTGTTATTGCCAAAAAGCTACCTAAAAGGCGAGGAAAAAGAAGGGGAGGAATTGGAGGTTTTTGTTTATACCGACAGTGAGGACAGACCTGTTGCTGTTACCAACAGACCGACCGCATTATTGGACGAATTTGCTGTCATGGAAGCGAGAGAAATTACAGATTTTGGAGCATTTATGGATTGGGGACTTCCCAAGGACCTATTTGTCCCCAAATCTGAAATGGGCAAAACAATGGAAGTTGGTGGTAAATACCTGGTGATGGTCTGTCAGGATTATAAAACCAACCGTTTGATCGGGGTTTCTAAATATGAGGATTTTATTCTGAGCGATACGCTGGCCTATGCAGCAGGGCAGGAGGTAGATGCCCTTATTTTTGAAGAAACAGACTTGGGATTTAAAACCCTCATTGACGGCAGTTATGAAGGTTTGATTTATAAAAATGAAGTTTTTCAACCCCTCAAGGTAGGGGATAAAACCAAAGCTTTTGTCAAAAAACGCCGTGATGACGGGAAAATAGATTTACAGCTGTTGCCTTCGGGAAGGGAAAAATACGAGGAAGGGGCCGAAAAAATCCTGGAAGCCTTAAAAGTCCGGAAATTTTTGCCCCTTCAAGATAAATCATCCCCTGAGTCCATCAAAGAGTTATTGGGAATGAGTAAAAAACATTTCAAACAGTCAATCGGTCAACTGTATAAAGCTAAAAAAATCACAATACATGAGGATGGAATCAGACTCGTCTAGTCCAGTTCCAGAATATGGTTTGGCGTAAGGCAAAGCACAGCTTTGTCTTTTTTTATGGCTATCGGAGCTTTGAGTAAATGTGGATTTCTGATCAAAATATTGAGCCATCCTTCATCGTCCCAAGATTTGCCTGCAATGAAACTCTGGTAATCCGGATGCGCCCTGTTCAATAAATCCTTTGGTCTGAGATTTAACTTATCCAATATTGTCCTCCACCCTGTCATGGTGATGGCTTCCTTCTCAATGTTGATTTCATTGATATGTCGGGCTACGGACTTTGCATAAGCCCGCATTTGCTTGTCTACACTGTGGCTTGGATTGTAGTAGAAAAACAATTCGTTGGGATGTCCTTTCATAGTCTATTGGTTTACAGACTATTAATATACTTTTTTTATAAGGAAGTATCAAGCTATTTGGCTTCAAATTTTTGGATTGGCTCTTTTTGCCGGTTAAAAAAAATCAGATCATGACTTATAAATTTGCGGAAAATGAACAGACAAAGTCAAAATCGAACAAAGTCTTGGGTTTTATTTCTGTTTCATGAAAAATTACTACAATTGTTTTTCCTTTCCCAAGGAAAAGTCTGGATGAAATACTTTCAGCTTAGGAGACAATACAGGTAAAGTAAAAATTTAGAATTGCAAAAATAGTATTGGATTCATTTATGGAATCAATCAGTTGAAAACCCCTTTTTATCAATAACTTAACGTTCAGAATTTCTTTGACAGATCAGATAAGCCTCGAAATATTTGAAGACTTTATCAAAGATTGTAGGAAGTAAGACATTCTGTTTATTATTTTAGGGTTTAAAACCTATTGGAAAATAACCATGAGCAAAGAACAAGAACATTTTTTGGGAGTCGATGTGGGAGGAACCCATTTAAAAATAGGCTTAGTGAATAAGCAAGGGGAAATAGTTTCGTTTGATAAAATTGATACCGCACCTTACCGAGATGACCCAAGAGGTTTCAGTGTCTGTTTTACGGACAATATGGTTGATATCCTCAAGAAATATCCAGAAGTCAAAAAAGTGGGTATAGGATTACCGGGTTTGATCTCTAAAGACAGAACAACTACACTTGAAATTCCCGCCATTCCTGACCTGAACGGCTATAACTTAAAAGGCGAACTCAAGAAAAAGTATCCAGGTATTTCTTTCTACCTAGAAAATGACGCCGCTGCTGCTGCCATAGGCGAATACAGGTACGGCAAAAACAATCCTCCTGAAAACTTTCTTTTCATCACCATGGGCACAGGGATTGGAAGTGCGTTGGTTTTAGATGGAGAGATATTTAAGGGATCAAGAGGCAATGCCATGGAAATGGGACATATGCTTTCTAGAGGAAATGAAGGATTGGAGAAGTTGGTAGGAAGGAACGGCATCCTCAAAATCATGGAAAGATTTATTCAAGGTTATCCAAGACTTGCCGGCGAATTGATAGACAAAGAACTCGGTACACACCTGCTCGTGGATACTGCAAAAGCAGGAAATGAAGTTTCTCTGATGGTATTCGAGGAAGTGGGAAGAATTTTGGGTGAAGCCATCGTTTCAACTATCAGGATTCTTGACGTAACCCATGTCTATTTCGGAGGCGGTATTTCCGCAGGATTAGAATATATGATGCCTTCTTTGGACAAGACCGTCAGACAATACCTGACGCCATACTATGTAAAAGACCTTCAATTGGTCAGGGCCACATTGGCAAATAATGCCGGAACACTTGGCGCAGCAGCACTGTGCTTTATGGAGGATAAATAAAGCGTTCTAAGGTTATAATTTTAAAAGGTTTTAAGGTTCTGAGGTTCCTTAAAACCTTTTTTTTTGGTTTTTCCTGACGAATTGACAACCTGACAACGCGCAGCAGACAACAATTACAACCACTACAACCATTAGAAGCAAGAGACCCTTCGTACCTCAGGGTGACGTTTCCCAACTCGAAAACCCGACAAAGCGAAGTTGACAACCATTATAACAACTATAACAATTACAACCATTAGAACCAAGAGACCCTTCGTTCCTCAGGGTGACGGTTCCCAACTCGACAACCCGACAACGCGAAGTTGACAACCATTATAACAAGTATAACAATTACAACCAATACAACCATTAGAACCAAGAGACCCTTTCTCACGGATCCAACCTACTGATCACCACCTCACTCACCCTGCTGTAGGCATTCATCCTGAGCATGACTTTCATCGGCTGTTCAGCACTTGCATCAAAATTTGTACAGGAAGGGGCGGGATCGATAAAATAGATAAAAAAGGATTGACTTCTGTCAGTCAATTCGACTTTGTCAGGCCTTCCAAATGTCTTGATGATGGATTGGTTGTCTTTACCCAACAAATCATTCTTCACCTCCCTAAAAGCCTCCAATTCTTGCATCCTCAGTCCGGAACAGCCGTCCCTGTCTTCCTTCCAATTTTCAAGGTTTACATTTTTGAGGTCCACTTTGCTGGAACAGGCGGAGGAAAGGAATGAAAATGAAATTATTCCAAAAACAACAATTAAAATATTACGCATTTTGAGGGGTTTGATTAACTGATTTTTGGAAATTCTTCACGGCTCCATAATTGAACCAAAGCCAAAAGTAGGAGAGAGCTGCATAAATAGAAAGCATTACCATGGATATGTTCTCAGGTGCTAATTCTTTTAGAATAAACCAATTTGCAATAACAAAAACGGCTATCCTGAGAATTTCCTGAACATGATACCATTTCTTTTGTTCAAAAATTCCGGAGAAACTTACTGTACTCCAAATAATCAATACTGAAAGACCGACTTTAGTCATCCAATCAAATTTACCTAAGTTGAAAAGGAAAAATGCCGTCAAACCCATCAGTACCACATACTGGAAAAACACGTAATAATTCAGCTGCAATGGCACAGTCGTATCGAATTTTTTGTAATCAGGTCCCACATCCTTGACAGCGCGGTAACCACCGAGATACTCCGGAAGCCATCCAGGTTTGTTGAACAGGTACCTGACTTTATCCTTCAGATGGGGAATCATCTTCAATTCCTCTTTCATGGTCGCATAATGTGAAATATTCACCCAAACAGGATTCCAGCTTTGCACAGGTGTTGTAATGCCATAAGTGGGGCGTTCTTCCTCTTCCTGAAAAGTCCCAAACCACTTGTCAAAGATGATAAATGTACCTCCGTGGTTTTTGTCTATATACTTGGGATTGCGCCCATGGTGTACCCGGTGATGGGAAGGTGTATTCATGAATTTTTCCAAGAATCCCATCCTGTCAATTGCTTCCGTATGAATCCAAAACTGGTAAAGCAGGTTAATTCCGGACACCAGCACCAACATCACCGGATCAAATCCGATTACCGCCAAGGGCAGGTAAAACATGAATGTCCATATCGTCTGCGTGGAGCTTTGTCTCAGGGCTACAGAGAGATTGTATTCCTCTGAAGAATGGTGGACCACATGACCGCCCCAAAATAAATTGATTTCATGACTCAGACGATGGGCCCAATAATAGCATAAGTCATAAAGGAAAAAGAGGATAAAGAAAGTCCAGACATTGTTTGGAATCTGGAACAGGCCAAACTTCTCAAAAAAGAAAGTGTAAATGCCGATAGACAACACTTTTAGAAAAACCCCCGAAACTTGTGATACCACTCCAAGGTTGATATTGGTGATGGCATCATTCAGCCTATAAGTTGGGCTTTTCTGAAACCTCAAAACGAGCAACTCAATCCCCATCAGGATAAAGTACATCGGGATGGCAATTACAACAGGACTCAGATTCATCTTTCTATCAGCTATTTGGGTTTTTGGTTTGGAAATCTACCCATAAAAACCCAAAAAGGAAAAAACAGTTTCGGATTTGTACCATCATTAATCTTTATATTAGCGTCCAAAATCAACTAGTTTTATGTATTACCGATTCGGAAAAGTATTTCATTTCATTTCAGTACTCCTGTTTTTATTCACCTTCCTCTATTTCTATTCCGCCATGCCGGAATTTGTGGCCTACGAACTCGATGAAAACGGCTATGCCGTAAAGGAATTTTCAAGAAGCGCCTATTTCTATACCGGCATTATTCTCTTTGCTGTTTTGAATTTTGCACTGATCACCCCTGCCAAACTCATTGAGAATAAAAGTACCAGGTCACTGAAACAACTGTTTCCCACAGGAGACATCTTCAGGGACTACATGCTAACTTGGATTTACAGTTTTGCTGGTGTGGTCAACATTTCCCTTTGCATCATGAGCTTGTTTATCCATGCCATCAACAACCAGAATGAAATCGGTTCGGGCAGTTATTCCTTCTTCTTTTATCTGATTCCTATTCTTTTTGTGGTTTGGATTATCGCTTTGTTTTGGATATTGTTGCAGAAATTCAATTCCATCAGAAATAACAGTACCATTTAACCAAAATACCAACATTAAATTTTCATGGCAGAAAACGTAAAATACACCGAAGACAGCATCAAGTCCTTGGATTGGAGAGAACATATCCGGCTGAGACCGGGTATGTATATCGGAAAACTCGGAGACGGAAGTGCCCAGGATGACGGGATATATGTTTTGGTCAAAGAAGTCCTCGATAACAGTATCGATGAACACATGATGGGTTATGGCAGGACCATCGACATCAAAATATCCGAACACAAAGTAGAAGTCCGCGATTACGGCCGTGGGATTCCTTTGGGAAAAGTCATTGATTGTGTATCCAAAATCAATACCGGCGGCAAGTACGATTCCGGAGCTTTTCAAAAATCTGTGGGACTGAACGGCGTCGGTACTAAAGCAGTGAATGCACTTTCGGACTTTTTCAAGGTACAATCCTACCGTGATGGAGAAACAAAAGTAGCCCAGTTTGAAAAAGGGATTTTGGTCGAAGACCGTCCTGTTGAAAAAACCTCAGAGCGAAACGGTACCAAAGTGGTTTTCTCTCCTGATGCCGGGGTTTTCAAAAACTACCATTTCATCCCCGAATACCTCGAAAACCAGATTTGGAATTACGCCTTCCTCAACGCAGGCCTGACCATCAATTATAACGGCAAGAAGTTTTTCTCCGAAAAGGGGCTTTATGACCTCCTGATGAGAAAAGTCGACGAGGAAAGCATCCGATATCCGATCATCCACCTCAAAGGAAATGACATTGAAATCGCCCTCACGCACTCCAACCAATACGGAGAGGAATACTATTCCTTTGTGAATGGCCAATATACCACGCAGGGCGGAACCCACCTTGCAGCCTTCAGGGAAGCCATCGTCAAAACAATCAGAGAATTTTATAAGAAAGAATATGATGCCTCAGATATCAGGGGAAGCGTGGTAGCTGCCGTAGCCGTTCGGGTCATGGAACCGGTATTTGAGTCCCAAACCAAAACAAAGTTGGGTTCGCAGTCCATTGGTCCAGATGGGCCCACCTTGCGGACTTTTGTCAATGATTTTGTCAAAACAGAACTCGACAACTTCCTGCACAAAAACCCCGCTGTGGCAGATGCCTTGCTCAAAAGGATTTTGCAGTCCGAAAGGGAAAGAAAAGAAATCTCAGGCATCAAAAAACTCGCCAACGAACGGGCAAAAAAAGCCAACCTGCACAACAAGAAACTGAGAGATTGTAGGGTACATTATGACGATCCGAAAGGGGATGAGGAGCAAAAAAACAGAACCATGCTGTTCATCACCGAAGGGGACTCAGCTTCAGGTTCCATCACCAAATCACGTGATGTGCAGACACAGGCAGTATTTTCCCTCCGTGGAAAGCCATTGAACTGCTTTGGCATGACCAAAAAAGTGGTCTATGAAAACGAGGAATTCAACCTCCTGCAGCATGCCCTCAACATTGAGGATGGGATAGAAAATCTCCGTTTCCGAAAAATAGTCATCTCCACAGATGCCGATGTAGATGGCATGCACATCCGCTTGCTCATCATGACGTATTTCCTCCAGTTTTTCCCAGATTTGGTCAAAAACGGCCACCTCTATATCCTGGATACTCCTCTCTTTAGGGTGAGAAACAAAAAGGAAACCATCTATTGCTATACTGACGAGGAAAGACAAAGGGCGATCCACAAAATCGGTAAAACCGCCGAAATCACCCGATTTAAAGGTCTGGGGGAAATTTCTCCTGAGGAGTTTGGTAAGTTTATCGGGGATGACATCCGCCTGGAACCGATCATTCTGAGTAAAGAAACAAAAATTGTAGAATTGCTGAACTTCTACATGGGTAAAAATACCCCGGACAGGCAGACCTTTATCATTGACAACCTCAAAATAGAAAAAGACATCGTTTTTGATGACCCTTCCAAAAAGCAGGAAGAAGAGACAGAAGCTGCCTAAAGCCTTTATTTCGATCTTAGCAGTGGATTCAATTACAATTTACCCAATTGGGATGCCCTAGTGCCCATCAAATATTTCAAAATATAGCATGAGCGATATAATCAACGATACTCCGGAAGGAAAAGAAGAAAGCCTGCATCAATCCATTCCGGTAACAGGAATGTACAAAGACTGGTTTTTGGATTATGCCTCCTACGTAATTCTGGAGCGTGCCGTACCGGCAATTGAAGATGGCCTCAAGCCTGTTCAGCGCCGAATCCTGCACGCCATGAAGGAAATGGATGACGGTCGATTCAACAAAGTCGCCAACATCATCGGCCAATCCATGCAATACCACCCACATGGCGACGCTTCTATTGGAGACGCCATAGTGAACATGGGTCAAAAAGACCTCCTGATCGAAACCCAAGGCAATTGGGGCGATATCCGGACAGGTGACGGGGCAGCAGCGGCAAGGTATATTGAAGCGAGGTTGTCCAAGTTTGCCTTGGAAGTGGTTTTCAATCCACAGACCACCGAATGGCAGCTGTCCTACGATGGCAGAAAAAGAGAACCGGTGACGCTTCCTGTCAAATTCCCCTTGCTTTTGGCACAGGGAGTGGAAGGAATCGCGGTAGGACTTTCTACCAAGATCCTCCCACACAACTTCTGCGAACTGATCTTGGGCTCGATTCAAATCCTGAAAGGCGAAAGAACACATATCCTTCCTGATTTCCCTACAGGCGGAATGGCGGACTTTTCGGAATACAATGAAGGTGTCCGGGGAGGAAGGGTCAAGGTGAGAGCAAGAATTGAAGAGGAAGACAATAAAACCCTCTTGATCAAGGATATACCATTTGGTACTACCACCAACTCTTTGATAGAATCCATCATCAAAGCCAATGACAAAGGAAAGATCAAAATCAAAAAAGTGGTGGACAACACCGCCAAAGATGTAGAGATCCAAATCCAATTGGCCCCCGGTCAGTCTCCTGACATGACGATTGATGCGCTTTATGCCTTCACGGATTGTGAGGTCAGTATCTCCCCAAATGCCTGCGTCATCATCAATGACAAGCCTGTTTTCCTATCTGTCAATGACATTTTGGAATACAATACCAAGCAGACCAAAGCCCTTCTCAAAAAGGAGCTTGAGATCCGCAAGGCAGAATTGATGGAGAAATTGCTTTTCTCCTCATTAGAAAAAATCTTCATCGAAAACAGGATTTACCGAGACATAGAGGAATGTGAAACCTGGGATGCGGTCATCCAAACCATAGACAAAGGCCTAGAACCTTTTAAGCCTGATTTCTATAGGGAAATTACCACCGAAGACATTGTCAGGCTGACAGAAATCAAAATCAAGCGGATCTCTAAGTTTGATGCTTTCAAAGCCGACGAACTGATGAGAAGGTTGCAGGAAGAACTCAAGGAAGTCAACCACCACCTGAAGCATTTGACCGAATATGCCATCCAATACTACCAAAATCTTTTGGACAAGTATGGCAAAGGCCGTGAAAGAAAAACCGAAATCAGGGCTTTTGATACCATCCAAGCCACGGTCGTAGCGGCCAACAATGCCAAATTGTATGTCAACAGGGCTGATGGTTTTGTTGGGTTTGGATTGAAAAAAGACGAATTCATCTGCGACTGTTCGGACCTGGACGATGTGATCGTCTTCAGAAGGGATGGCAACTGTGTTGTGACCAAAATCCAGGAAAAGGGATTTGTGGGCAAAGACATCCTTCATGTCGCCATCTTCCGCAAGGGCGACGAACGCATGGTATACAACATGGTCTACCTTGATGGTGAATCCGGCAAGGCGATGGTAAAGCGCTTTCAGGTCATTGGCGTGACGAGAGACCGTGAATATGACCTGACCAAAGGGACCAAAGGTTCCAAAGTCATGTACCTGACCGCAAACCCCAACGGCGAAGCAGAAGTCATTACCATTTTCCTTACCCAAGGTGCCAAAGCCAAGATCAAAGTATTTGACTTTGACTTCAGCACCATCGAGATCAAAGGACGCGCAGCAGGAGGAAATATCCTGACCAAATATCCTGTCCGAAAAATCCAATGGAAAATGGCGGGAACATCCACATTGGGAGGTCTTGATATCTATTTCGATGCCTCCATCGGCAGACTCAATACTGACCAAAGAGGCCGCAAAATCGGCAATTTCCTCGGCGAAGACAGGATCATCGTATTCTACAAAAACGGGGATTATGAGCTGACGACCTTTGAACTTACCAACAGGTATGAAGCCAATGAAGTGGTCCTGATCCAAAAATTTGATCCTGAAAAAGTGATCTCCGCAGTTTACTTTGACGGGGCGACAAAAACCTATTTTGTCAAACGCTTCCTGATCGAAACGACCACGATCAACAAGAAATTCAACCTCATCTCTGACCACAAACAATCCTTCCTGAAGATTGTCTCCACCGACAAACAACCTCAGGTCAAAGCGGTCCTTCAAAAAGGAAAGGAAAAAGAAGAACAGGAATTTGACTTGGATATCCTGATCGATGTCAAGGGATGGAAAGCCATAGGGAATAAACTGTCTTCCTATCCGGTATTGGAATTGGGATTGATAGAAAGCGTCGCTAAAGTTTCCGAACCGGAAGAAGAGTCTGATTCCAAAGAAGATACAGATCAGAAAGAAGAAACAGAAACATCAGAAGGAGAGGAGGACTTGGAAATCGGTTCTACTGTCGAATTCAAAATCAAAAAAGACGAAGACAAAGACCAATTGGGCCTATTCTAAATTCGGGATTCATTTATTACCAAAAAAGGCACAAAAGATGGATTTCTTTTGTGCCTTTTTCAATTTCAATTAAGAATTATTCATTCTAAATCCATCATTGAAACTCGTCTCTCGCTTCTCGCTTCTCGTCTCTCGACTCATTTCCTTACAATCGGCAAACTGACATAACTCGGATACTTACTCGAATGGTGGATCTTATTGGTTGCAATAACTCCTTCAGTCTCATCATAATTATTTCCTCCTGTATTCATATTCCTGTCAAACCTCGGAAAATTGGAACTCGAAACCTCAATCCGGATGCGGTGACCCTTTTCAAAGTAATTGGAAGTAGACATAGGAGTAAGGTTTACTTCATAGACTTTGCCCGATTCCATAAAAACCTCTTTTTCGTAGCCTTCCCTGTACCGAACCCTTTGGATGGTTTCATCCAAATTGTAGGCCTTGCCATCAGGATATACATCGATGATCTTGATGGTCAGGTCCGTATCCTTCACATCAGTAGACAAATAAAGAGTAGATTCGATAAATCCGCTGACTTCTATCCCTTCTGCGAGTGCTTCGGAAGTATACACCAAGATATCTTCCCTCAATTCCATTTCCTGTTGGTCAAAGGCCCCGCCCTGCACGGCATTTCCGGTACAACAGACATTGCCTCCGTAGGAAGTCACCGGATTCATGGGATCGTATTGGAAAGTATCAGGGTTGTCCTTGCCGGGTTTCTTTTTGGTCAAAACCCCATCACCATTTCTGGTATTGGCTTTGCCGCCGCTATTCAGGTAGTAAGTGGTCATTTGGGCTTCTTTGGGCGGCCAAGTGTCGGAAGTCTGCCACTTGTTGGAACCCATGGTATAGTAAGTCACTTTGGCCATTTCCTTTTTTGGATCTCCTTTGAGCCAATAATCAAACCAAGCATACGTCATCTCATTGTAAGGAAGCCTTGCATCACCCATACTTCTTTCACCTACGATGGTGTTTTCACTCGCCCTTGTAAAGGCACAATGAAGGGTAGGGGCTATGACCAGATATTGATTGTCCCTCACCTTAGGATCCTTCGCATTGGCCCGGATATGGTTATACATTGCCAAATTGGGGCTAGTAGAAACATCATACCAAGACACAAACCAATAAGCCGGCTTCTCAAATTCCATGTTGTCATGGAACAAACCGCCTTCGTACCATTTTGGATCATTCGGCTTTCGGGTGATCATTTCCTCATAAATTCCCTGAGGACCGTTTACGTTTTTGATGATATCCTGCACCGGCAAATGTGCCAGACCCTCTTTCCAATCTACTTTGGGATACCTTGGCGCCATGTCATAGAAGCGCTGCAGCCTCAACAAATCTTCCTGAGAAATCCCTTCCGGCAACTTAGGCGCCATGGGGTCATGTTGTGTACCATACAACCAAGCTGTAAATAACATCTGACCTGCACCGCCACGGTACCAGTTTCCCTGTTCATAATAATTACCGATTCTGCCAACTCCTGCTCCAAATGCTTGCGGCACCAAAGCCACATGGGCAGGGTGGTTGAGCGAAGCCACTGCCATCTGCCATTCCGCAGTCGAGGAACAGCCGATAGTTCCGATTTTTTGGTTTGACCAAGGCTGTGCCGCCATCCATCTAAAGGCATCATAACCATCAGTCAATGGTGTGCCGAGGATATCCCATTCACCTTCGGAAAAAAACCTGCCCCGTTCGTTTTGCACCACATAAGCATATCCTCTTTTGACTGACTCAAGGGCCGTTTGAAGGCTTCTTTCCTGCAATTCCCCGTCACGATAAGCATTGAAGTTGTAGGGAGTCCTAGAAAAAATGATCGGAACAGGTTGGGTAGTTTTGGGTCTATAAATGTCAGTGGCCAACCTGACCCCATCCCGCATCGGCATCATGACCTTTTGGTCAATAATGGCAATTTCTTCCAGTTGCTGTAAAATCGACTGCTGTTGGGCAAAGCTTCCCGTATTCAGCAATACAAAAACCAACAGAAACAGGCTATAAATCTTTTTCATAAATAAATGGGTTTTTTCTTTACCTTTTAAATTACCATCAATATCTACTTCTTTGCAAGAAAAGGGATGATTGAATTGGAATTTGGGATAAATGGTAGGAGGGAATCCCATTTTTTTAATCACATGTTGCAGGTACCTCCTGTACCTTGCTTTGGGTTTCTAGGAATTTATCCAGAACAAAATACCCAAGAAGAGTGACCACTATCGAATTATCTTCCACCGCATTGATCACCCCATCAAACCTTGAAATCTTAAATAACGAACTGATCTCCTGCCCGGTAAGGGCCCGTCCACTTTCGTTTTTACCCGAAATTCTCATCCGCTGCACATAATTCACCCGCACATCCGCATAATATTGGTATGCATCATAGACCAAGGAAGCCTTTCGGGGTGGGACAGTGATTACCCTGCTGGAAAAATAGGTTTCTGTTTGGGTTCGGGTTTCAGACGCATAGGCGGAGGAGGTGGAAGTGATGGAATGCGACCATTCAAATCCCGAAGTCACGGAGGCATTAAAAGTCGATACCGCACCAAAAAAAGGAGCATTCAGTGAAACACCTACAGTAGAAGAAACAGAAACGGTTTTGGTGGTATTGACAGCAATGGTTTCCGACCACCCTGTGGTAGTCGTCCTTGCTTCACTGAAATCCGCACCTACCGTCTGCTGCAATTCTCCTCCGCTACAATTGGTCAGGGTACTGTTGAAGCCGAATCCGGAAGTGGCTTTGGGCAGGATGGGTTCGACGACAGAGGCTGAGATAGGCTGAACCGACCAGTCAACTTCCTTGGCCACAACACGGAAGAATATTTCCTTTGCACCGGGATAATCAAGGGTAAGTCCAACTCCTGCAGCCTCTTTTACCTGCTTTCCATCATGGGTAAGCAAGCGATATACACCATCCCTTACCTTAAAAAGATGGAAGAAATAACTTGACCTGTCAGCAAAAGAAAGCCCGTTCAATGTTTTTCTTGTCGTCTTTCTTGGCGCAGTATGGACGACCGCCGGAAAAGTATTGACAGAAGGTAGTCTTGTAAAACTGAAATAATCACCGTTACTCTTCAGCTGTATATAAAAATTGTTTCTCCTCTCGGGAACAGGTGTCAACTGAAAAACAAAATCAGGCAGGTTATCTTTAAAATCATTGGCACTTACTGTCATTTCAGCTGTGGCAGACTGTCGAAACCACCTTACACCGGCTTCCACAGGTGTTCCATCCGCATTGACTTGTTGCAAATAAACGCCAGTTCCCGAATCGATCATCAGGGTAGAAAAGTCAAAAGTCTCATTGATGTTGGTTTCTATTGTTGCCGGTGTGGGATTGGCAAGGAAAGAAACTGTCCCTAAGTTGTGGTTGGTAAGGATATCCTCGCCCGCTTCATCTTTCAAAGTGACTTCTACTTGGACCCCATCGGTAAGTTCCTTGAACTGATCTTGGGAAAGCCCTGCTACAGGGAACTTTACCAGTCCCATGTAGGCAAAAGGATCCAAAGATAGGGTCTCTGTAAGGGTACCTGAGGGGGCTTTCACACTTACTACAGCGGCTGTCGGAAAACGGCCACGTCTAGCGAGGGAACGCGCATTGAGGATGATTCCAATTTCTCCTGAAAAAGCATCCAAGTCTTCCGGAGAAATACCGTTCCCTGCAATCACTTCTCCCGGTCCATCAGGTGCAATATCCTCATCCGGCTTGCAGGAGTAAAAAAGAAGGAATCCAATTCCGAGGAGCAAGGTAAAAATCTTTGTTTTCATGTTAAGCTTTGTAATAGGTTGAATGTGCCAAAACTGACAAAATCAAACCTATACAAAACCCTATAAAAAGCTAAAAAACAAGGGGAGACAAACGGTATACTGAGAGCTAAAACCCAAGTAAATCCCTATTTTAAAGCCTCATGATAACCTCCTCCAAAGAATCTCCGGTATCCAGTCCCAACTTTTTGCGGAGCCGCTGACGGGCTTTTTTGATTCCCGGAATCGAAATACAAAGGATATTGGCAATTTCCTTTGAGGAAAGATTCATTTTAATCAATGCCATCAGCCGGTAATCATTGGGGGAAAGACCGGGACAGGAAGCTGCTGCCTTAGAAAAAAAATCGGGGTGAACCTCTTCAAAAAAACCGGCAAAGGTATCCCAGCCCCGATCTTCCCTTAGGTCTGAACTGATGGTTTGGATCAGCTTGTGATAGCCTTCAGTACTGTCGGTTTCCTTGCCTCTTTGGGCAATTTCTTTCAGATTGACCAGCGTCTCATTCTTTTTGGCAAGGTGCAAAGCCTGCGTCGTGAGTTCCCTTGATTTGTAATGCAGGGCCGCATCCATTTGCTTCTTGGCAAGCTCTGTTTTTTTCATCTTTTGCCGAAAGGCATACCACCCAAAGCCTGCCACCAATACCAAAGAGATCAATCCCGAAACCAAAAGTACTTTCTGCAGTGCGGTGATTTGTGCCTCCTGCTCAAGAAGTTGGATGGCAGCCTGCTGTATCCCGATTTCATTGTCCTTAGTTTCTAACTCAAAAATGGTACGAAGCTCTTCAATTTGTCTGGATTTAGCCACATTCATGATTGAATCCTTCAAGTCAGCATGTTTTTTATAATCCTGAAAGGCAGCATGGAGGTTTTTTAGACTTTCATTTGAAATGGACCGGAACAGATACCCTTCACCCAAAGCTTCAAGAAAACCATTTTGGAATGCCAGTTCTATGGACCAGTCAAAGTACCGAATCGCCATTCCATGATTTTGTAAACCCTGATAAGCCTGCCCCAAGGCATTGCAAATTTCTACGATTTTGATGGGCGTTTGCGTTTCTTCCACCAGTTTTAGCCCCTCCAAAAGAATTTCAATGGCCTGTTCATATTCCTTTTGAGCGGTATAGGTTTTTCCAAGGTTGGTATAGGCAGTAGCCTCTAGGTCTTTGAATTCAAGTTGTCTCGAAAGCGCAGCACTCTCAAGGAGATGGGAAACCGCTTCATCATATTGCCCGAGATAAAAGAAGTTGTTACCGATATCATTTAAAGCCTGGGCTTCATATATCTTGTCGTTTCTTTCCTGATAGATTTTCAGGGAAAGCCGATTGTAGTCAATGGATTTTTGGAAGTTTCCCAAACTGCTTTCGATCCCACCGAGGGAATTATACGCATCTGCAACCCCGACCTGATTTCCGGCATTTTGAAAAATCCTCAGTGACTTCAACGCTTCTGAAAGGGCAATATTCAAATTACCTTTCCGCATATGGATCAATCCCATCAGGTGGTATTCATCACCTAATTCGGATGAATCAGGCTGGGTCCCTAGGGTCAGACGGACATTGTCCTCCAACAAATCCAAAGCAGCCGGGTAATCTCCTTCATAATAGGCAAGAATCGCCAAGCCATACCTAACAAGGACTATTTTCTCAGGATTATCGGCCTCTTCAAAAAAACCAAGTGCTTCCTGATACCAATAGGCAGCTGAATCAAACTGATTCCTGTTGTTTGCCAGTACTCCAAAGTTATAATATGCCATCCCGATCCCTGTCAGGTCACTGATACTTTCAGCATATACAAGTTGTGCTTTGGCATATTCAGCCGCTTTTACCGGGTCATTGTTAAGGTAGGAAAGGAACAATTGATGAAGTACGGAAAGCTTGGCTTGGCCTTCCAGATCGGTATGGTAGACCGCAAGCAGGCTGTCGGGATTTTGTGATTTTACCTCAAAAATGGGAGAGAGGAGGAGTATCCAAAAACAACCAAAAAAACACCGCCCATGCATATTTAACCTTCTCAAATCTCAATAATTTCTAAAATCTAATCGAAAATGAGCAAAAATCAAACCTTGTCAAGTTAGGACAGCCACAAAAATTGCCTCCGTAATTATAAACAAGACCATCCAAACCTGGTGCTGAAAGGACTGGAATGGGTAGGATAAGATTTTTCGGTGAGGTTTTTTTTCATAGGAATTACCAAAAGAGAAATGATTGGAGCATTTTCATCAAAACATAAAAAACTTCAAAGGATAGGGGGGTAGACCCGCAGCTCCATCCGTGCAAAATCTAGGTTGCCATGGGTAAGATGCTACACTGCTTTTCATAATTCAAATTATCTCTTCGCATTGCAACCCATGGTTAAAATCAACAATTGATGTTATTTCTTTCGCCCATGTTAGTGTCTCCACAAACATCTTTATTCTCTCCGCCTCTGCGTGAGGAAATATTTTTAAACCGCAATGGACTCCAAGGTTTCGCAATGGGTCGCGAAGGTTTTGCCCCCTAATCCCCCTGAAAGGGACTTTTGTCGAAACAATAGGAATTTGGTTGAGATAGATGTGTAATGGAATCCTAAACTCAACGGTTAAATCAAGTTATTAGGGATTTTCCCTCCCTTTTTGGGGAGGGTCGGGGAGGGGCTAGAATCCATTCCAAATTACCAACTCATAATTTCTTTCCTCTGCGCGGCTGCGTTAAATTATTTTCCCTTTACCTCAATAGACTCCAAGTATTGACTGGGTCGAGAAATCTACCATTTTTTTGCCCCCTAATCCCCCTGAAGGGGGACTTTTGTCGAAACAATAGGGATTTGGTTTAGAGAGATGTGTAATGGAATCCTAAACCAAACGGCAATCATTTAGTAGGGATACTCCCTTCCCTAAAAGTGTCTGATAAAGTAAGCCCTATCGGGGCGAAATATGACTAGCCTTGGGTAAGGTGCAAGAATCCCTATGCACCGCAGCCCATGGTAAAAAATGGCATAGATCCACCTCACTAGTGTTTCATGGTAGAATTTGTATTAAGAAGGAGGTTCTGGAGCCTCTGGGCAAAAGCCCCATCGGGGCGAAATCTTGATAGCCATGGGTAAGGTGCTTCTCTGATTTTCATATTCTAACAAATCTCCCTGCACCACAGCCCATGGTTAAAAAAAGCAATAGGTGGGGCATTTCGGTCACGAATCTCCTAAGAATGAGAATCCTCATTACCGAAATGGTGGGGACATCTTCCAATTTCGAATGACTGTTTTGGGATAATCCACATCCTTTACCTCCCCTGATTCTTTTTAAAATTCTCCGCTTGCTCAAAAATCTCCACATAGACTTCGTCTCTCTCTACAGGGGGATAACCAAATTCATCCAGCAACAAAATCAACCCCACCTTCAAAGCTGACTTTATATCATCCCGCTTATTCCAATCCGGGAACTTGGCCTGCCCATCCACAAGGTCTTTCACTGCCTTAGCCAATTCTATCAATTTGTCCTCAGGATAGTTGAAGTCATACTTCACACACAATTCCTTCAGGATATCGTAAAATGCCTTTTCCTCAAAGTCAATTCCCAAGGCATCTCCGGCTGAGAATTCCCGGTGAACTTCCCAAATCATATTGGTAAGCGCTTCCGCCATTTCCTCATATACCTCACTTCTCAAAATATCAGCTTCATCCCTTAGATTATACCGGTCCACTAGGTCCTGCATTTTTTTGCTGAAGTCAATCCCTTTGACCCGGTTTACCTTTTTCATTTCCTTGATCACTTTGGCAAGGAGCTGCTGTAGCAATTTGATTTTGGTATTGGGCAACTTGATTTTGTCAATCTTTGCCAGGTAATCTTCATCAAAAATATCCTGCTCGGTTTCTTCCTCATCGCCGAGTTTGAATATTTCTTCCACCCCATCACTTTGCAATGCATCTTTGATCATTTCCCTCACCTTGGCATTCATTTGGGCGGTATCGGGAGCATTGCCTTTGGTCAATTTGAAGACAATAGACCTCACCGCCAGATAGAAATGGGTATAGTCTCTTTCTGCCTGTTTCAATTGTTCACTTCCTGCACAGATATCATAAGCAGCCTTTAGCCGCTTCACCAAACCCATAAAACGCGTCTCAAAATCCTTGGTCTTTTGAACATATTCAGCTGCCAGATTCAAAGTATGCAATTGCTGAATGGTAGTTCCATGGAAATATTTGGAGCTGTCGAAAGTATGTAACAGTTTAGCCAATAAGTCTAAATGATTCCTGACGATGATAATGGATTCGGCAATGTCCTCAAAGTTGTCTTTGTCGCCTTCACTGTATTGCTTCAAAGCCAGATTCATTTGCTTTTTGATACCGATATAATCCACCACCAAGCCTTTGTTTTTTCCTTCAAACTTGCGGTTTACCCTTGAAATGGTCTGAATCAGGTTATGCCTCTGAATCGGTTTATCAATATAGATGCTATCCAAAAAGGGCACATCAAATCCCGTCAGCCACATATCCACCACGATAGCAATCTTGAAGTTGGACTTTTCGTTTTTGAATTGCCTGTCCAGTTCCTTGCGGTGGTCGGAGGTGCCAAGTAAATTGTAAAAATCTTCCTCATCATCTTTGCCCCGGGTCATGATCATTTTTATGCGCTCGATGGGTTTCAGTTCTCTCAGATCCTTTTCGCTAAGAACTTCTCCCTCTGCCGCTGCCAGTACCTCATTCCACTCGGGCCGCAGGGCTATGATATTTTTATACAGCTCATAGGCGATTTCCCTTGTGCTGCACACAAACATGGCTTTGCCTTTGACAGTCGAACCTTCGGAAACCCTGTTTTCATAATGGGTTACAAAATCCTCGGCAACAGCTTGCAAACGGGCAGGATCGCCGATTATGGCATACATCTGCGCCATTTCTTTTTTGCTCTGCTCTATCTGATTTTCGTTGCTCCCGACTTCAGCACACTTGGCGTAATATGCCTCAATCTCTTTGAGTTTGGAATTGTTCAGCAATACCTTGGCCGCCCGACCTTCATATACAATCCGCACTGTGATTTCATCTTTCACCGATTCGGTCATGGTGTAGGCATCCACCACCTTGCCAAAAACATCCAGCGTCGCATCAATGGGTGTACCGGTGAAACCTACAAAAGTGGCATTGGGCAAGGAATCGTGTAAATACTTGGCGAAACCAAAAGTCTTGGTAACTCCTTTCTCAGTTACTTTTACTTTTTGGTCCAGGTTCACCTGACTGCGGTGGGCTTCATCGGAGATGCAGATTACATTGGTCCGATCTGTCAGCAATAAGGTATCTTCTGTAAACTTGTGGATGGTAGTTAAAAAAACGCCACCGCTTTGTCTGCCTTCCAATAATTCCCGGAGATTGGCCCTGCTTTCGACACTGATGATGGTATTGTCCCCGATAAATTTCTTGGCATTGGTAAACTGTCCCGCAAGCTGATCGTCCAGGTCGGTGCGGTCAGTTATCAGCACAATGGTGGGACTCTCAAAATATTCACTTTTCATCAGCAACCGCGTGAGGTAGAGCATGGTAAAACTCTTTCCGCAACCCGTCGCCCCAAAATAAGTCCCTCCTTTTCCGCTACCATGAGGCTTTTGTGCCAATTTAATATGATTATACAATGCCCTTGCCGCATAGTACTGGGGGTAGCGACATACAATTTTCTCGTTTTTCTTAGAGCTGTCAGGAATGTAAATAAAGTTGCGGAGGATATCCCGGAAACGGTTCTTATCAAACATGCCCTGAATGAGCGTGTACATACTGTCAATGCCGTCAACATCTTTGGCCAAACCGGCAACTCTACGCCAGGCATAGAAAAACTCATAAGGAGCAAAGAAAGAACCTGCTTTATTATTGACCCCGTCACTCAGGACGCAAAAGGCATTGTACTTAAATAGCTCCGGAATGTCTCTGCGGTATCGGACAGTCAATTGTTTAAAGGCATCGTACACCGTAGCTTCTTCCCGGATCGCACTTTTAAATTCGATGACCACAAGCGGCAAACCGTTCACATAAACAATGCCGTCCGGAATACGTTTTTCCGACCCAAAGATTTCAAATTGGGTGACAAACTTATAGATGTTATTGTCACTTTGATACGGGGCCTTTTCATCAAAGCTGAAGTTTTTTTCAACATCCTCTCCGGCTATGGATATCAGTTCACTTGCATCAGCTTGGCGTTGGCTATCCAAGCCGCTGTAATCAATCAGTTGGATGTAAATGTCCTTTTGGCTGCGGTCTTCTCTTTTGAGGATAAAACCATCCGAAAGCATCCTCAAAAATGTTTTGTTGCTTTCGTACAGGTCAGAGGAGGAAAGGGATTTGAGTTGGAGAACAATGGATTTGGTTTCGTTTACCGTAATGCCTTGGGGGCTGTATTGCTCCAAAAGAAAGCTTATCAAATCCTCCTCGATCAAGACCTCATCAGGCTGACGGGAAAGGGTAATGCCCAAATGTTGGGGATATCCTTCCATACCCAACAACTCGGTAAAAGCACTTTCCAACTTTCCTTCAGTGAATTTCATTTAGCCTTCAATTTTTATAGTCCAAGAAATCGCTTTCATTCTTTCCTGAATCATTTTTAAAATTTCCAAAACGGATTCTTCTTTGGGCAATTCTCCATATAATAGGTTTTTAAAGTCACCATTATAGACTGTTTTCAGTTCAGCCCAGACATTTTCCAGGTTTTTAAAAATAAGTGCCTCATTGGGATGATAAATCAACCATTTATTGTTGTTTTTAAAACTTGCCACGTCATCATTAGCTACTTTCAACAGCATGCTATCAAAAGCCTCTGAATGAAGAAATTTTGAAAATTCCGCCTGCTGTAATAACTGATGTAAATCGTAAGTATGTCTGATTTTTTTCTTTAAATCTTCTATCGGGTTTTCAGTATAAGAAAAACGGACTAAACTCATAATCTTTTCACAAATGGTTCTTATGGGTTCTAAAACCAGCAAATCAAAAGGAAGCAGTCCGTTTTCTTTTGCAAAATCAGATTGGTTATTGTCCATCATCATTTGACCAACAAATGAAACAATGCTTTTGGTGGTGTATGGTTCGTGATATCCTAGCCAAGTGGATTCTACCACTATTGCATCTCTGACTTGTCCAAAATCACCTCTAAATTCTCTATTGTAAGCATGTGCTGTTTTGCGGTTCATTCCCATTTTATGGGTTACTCCCTTAATATTGACTTCGGGTAAAACTGTACTAACTATATCACTGATTTTTCTGATTTTGGTGGTCAACATGTTGTTTGATTCTCCTTCACGCCTCAATACCACCAAGTCAATATCTTCGGAAAAGCGCTCAATCATTTGGTAACACTTGGATAGTGCTGTTCCGCCCTTAAATACTGTGTCTTTGCCAATTTCATGGGTGAAAATGGTAAACAAAGCATACGTAACCCAATAGTCTTTTTCTACATAGATGGCAGGTATTTTCATTTGGTCAGCCGTAAACTGAACCGCTTGTCTGAATAAGGTTTTGTTTTCGTGCAGCTTCATACGATATTCCATTTTTCGGTAGTGGATATTGCCTTCGCTGCACCTGTTAGCTTATACTTGGTTATCGGGTTCAATGACTTGTAAAGTGGTTCTGCTGCTTTTTCTTGTTGCAATTGCGCTAACAAAGCACCTAATAAGGCCCTTGCCGAAGGCGGATATTTCAAAGCCAAGCGAACCAAAGTGTTGATTTCTTTGTCCGCAAAGGTTTTGATAATTTCTAAAAATCGCTTGCAGGATGCTTCCACATTGGCATCAGGTATTTTTTTGATGTAGCGAATAGCATCCAGTAACTGCAACAAAGGAATATTCTCTTTGGTGATGGTGTTTTTTTGCTTTACAAAAGCAATCGTATAACGTTCTCTTTTAAAATTGGGGCGGACCTGGTTTTTACCGATTTGTATAGTATTGCTTACCTGCGTGGTCAGGCCCAATTGATTGTAAATGCTGTAACCTGTGAGATAGCCCGTTATTTTTCCGTTTTCTTCCAATAAGTCTTTTACTACTTGCGCCTGATTGGGTTGAAGATTGCCAAATGGGGTGTTCTCCGGTTTGTAGTATTTCCCTTTGGACATCTTGACAATCTTACCGGATGTCACCATACGGTTTAGGGCTTTTATGACCGCTTCTTTTTGGTTCACCTCTGTGGTAAAGTCAGCATAGGTGAATACATAGCCCTTAGGAAGTCTATCTATGGTAAATGCTATGTATTCAGCTGTTTTCATCTTTTTTAGGGTAATGCAAAGATGGCTAATTTGTCCAGTTTATTAGCAAAAAAACTGGACATTTTGAAATTTGATTCGATAGCACTAACTTCGTTTCGAAGTTAGTGCTACCAAAAAATTGCCCACTATTTGCGAATATCTATACTTTAATTTTTTTCGAGAAATAGTAATGTCAAGTTTTTTACGTGAAAAACTTGACAATTATTCCATCCCCAACAACTCGGTAAAAGCACTCTCCAACTTTCCTTCTGAGAATTTCATTTCTTTGCTTTCCCCATTTTTTTAATATCAGCCTCGATCTAAATTAAACTTTCTTCTATGACGTTGCGCTGCGTAGCCCAAATGCGGAATTGTGTACCCTGAGGGGATTTGACCCGGTAACCAACTGAAATGATAACATCCAGATTGTAGCCATTCACTTCGACTTCCTGCGTCTTTCCTGCAATAGCACCATGTGGAGTGGTTATCCGGAATTTCCGGACAGCCACTTTTTCGTCTAATTCTCCTTCTTTGAACACATTCACAATATGTTATGAAATAGTCCGCTTGTCTTTACCAAACAATTGCCCCATCTGTGCCTGAGTAAGCCAGACAGTATCTTCCTCCAGCCGAACATCAATTTTGATATTGCCGTCTGCGTTTTGGTAGATAAGGATGTCGCTGTTCATATTTTATATAAAGATCATCTGGTAATTGAATTGTCCTAACAACTCGGTAAATACCGCTTCCAATTTCCCTTCAGTGAATTTCATTTACTAAATTCTTATTGTATTTCTTAATACTGATAAAGCAATTCTCAAGGTTAATTTTATTTTACTCCAAAATTCAGGACGTAAATCAGTCATTTGAACCAAAATGATTTGTATATTTTTTATACCAAATGCATTCAATCTTTTTATCCGAGCTTCCTTTTCATTAGGATTACGATAGGAAACTATCCAAACAGCATTATTGCTAATGGATTTCAATATCTCGTCAAAATATTCTTTGTCAACTTCTGCCAGAGAATGACCAAGAACAAAAACTTCACGAATTGATTTTAAGGAATTGAAAAAGCCTTTGTTTTTTTCAATAAGTAAAGAAGTCGCCTTAAATGATTTTGAAAAATATTGAATTAGTTCATCTCGTCCCCTTTCTAGAGAAAAATCAAAAATATCTGATTGTGCTTCTTCCCATTGGTCTAATTCTTCTTCATTTAAACCTGTCGGCGGTTTTGGGTCTTCCTTTTCAAATTTTTTCGGGTCCATTCCGTGACCCAAAATCAGATTATCTTTACTCTCAGCCCTGTTATGGATATAAAGAATTCTACTTTGTGGTATTTTGTAATAATGTTCGAGAGATTTTGAGTAATTAAAATTGAAAAAGATTGCATTTCTATCAAGGTTCAATATGTTTAAGCCACTTTTATCAGGATATGAAACATTCAGAATAAATTCCTTGAACAAATCCAACATTTTTATAGTCAAGTCGTCTCTGATTTGGCTAACATAAACTGCGATGGTGTCCCAATCTCCATCACTAAAATCATCACTGCCAGGATTGGCAGAAAACTGAGCATGGTCGTCCAAAACTTCGTCAATATCTAAAGTTGCTAAGTTGGCTTCAAATTGGGACCACAATGGGTCTTCCAAACTATCTGGGTCATCTTCGTCTAAGTCAGGAAAGCCAAAATAGTTTAAGAAGTAATCATAAATGTCGGAATGATTATCACGAAGGAACAAACCAAAGGTAGAATAATAAGTATCAAGTTTATGGTGAAGGTCAAAACCGTTACCTGTTATATACAGAGTATTTGTATTAACTTTTATCGCCATAATTTATTTAGTCTGTTCATTAGAAATGAGATCTAAGCTTCAAATTCTTCTGTAATTTCTTCGCCAATTCCCATCATCATATTATAATGACCAATATTTTCAGTGTGGCTAAATATATTTTTAAACACTTCTAAGTATTTGGTAATTGTTCCGTTTGGTGCTTCAATAAATAAATCATCAGGCAATGTATGAGAACCCTCATTTGCCCAGCTTAATAAAGACCTGCAAATTTCTCTTTCTTCTTGACTTGAAAACTTATTGATTAAAACATCATCACGCTTGCTTCCTAATATGCTGAAATAGTTTTCAAGGATTCGCCTCAATGTATTTTGAATGGTAATACCTGAATTATTTTCCCACTCTTTTATTTCGCGCCAAAGCAATTCATAAGATGATTGTATTGGATTATTTAATCCATAAAAATGAATGGTAGAAATTTTGTTATTCTTACGTAAAATCCAGAATTGAGATTTTTCTCCCTTCCTGTTCAATCCCTCATAAGAAACCTCCTTATGAAAATACACATTGTGGGTTAGCAGGATTATCTGTTTGATTTTGCCAACATCTGATTTTACGTTTTTAATTATTTCCTTAATCAATGTGCTAACTACAAATAATACATTGCTATCTAAGCTAGAAATAGGATCATCAATTACTAAAATCCTTTCTTCGTTTACAGACTCTTCAGTTTCTCCTCCCTTTGCCCTTTGCAGAAAATACAAAAATGTAATAAAGGTAATTTCTCCTTCGCTTAAAGTAGCTTCAGCAATTTCACCATCTTCACGTTGTATCTGATAAAATCCTTTTTCTGCGGTGGGAACAATTTCAAAGTTTAAAAAACCATAGGATTTTAGAAGTCGGTTTATTTCATCTATTGTTGGCTGAATACTGGTAACGTTTTTACTTAGGTTTTGGATTTCAGCGTTTAATTTAGAGAATTCAGTCAACTTTGCAGTTAACTGTGTTTGTAAAGCTGTTATACCTGTTTCCAAACCTGTTTTATCTGAATTAAATTTAGCAATATCAGTTCTGAATTCTTCAATAATGAATTTCCATATTGATTTTATCAAATTACTTTTTTCAGTATTAAAATTGGCAACTATATCGTTGTGCTTTTTGATTTCAGTATTTGCATTTGTGATTAAGTCTGCGATTAAATCCAGTTGTTCTTTTAGAGAAACTAATTCAATGCTTCTGCTCGGCTCTTTGATTTTATTGTTTAAAAATTCGCTATTAGTTGTATTCTGACTTATCAGAGTTTTAAGATAGGCTGAAAATTTATCGACATTCAGTTTTGTGTCTCTAACATTCTTTTGATTTGTTTCAATACCATTTAATTCATTGATGAGATTTTGACTCAATGAATTGTATTCCTGCTTCAGTTCTTTTACTGCTTTAATATCGTTTAAGTAGGTTTCATCAAACCAATTTTCCAACTGAATTTTAAAATCTTCTTTAATGGTTGGTTGCTGACAAAAAGGACAAGTATCATCATCTTCTTGAATATAACTTCTTCCTTGATTTACCCAATCGTTGATATTCAGTTTTTGAATTAATTTGGCAATGTCCACATCTGCCTTACCAACAATTATTTTATTCCAAACAGGTTCTAATTCAATATCAAGTATTCTGTCGTAGTTAATGGTATTTATCGGTGATATATTTTGAGGAACTTCTCCAAAAATAGTTGTTGCTTTTTCTCTTAATTCTTCCACTGTTTTCAAAGTAGCTGTATTATTCGCAAACTCTTGTAACAACCTATTTTTGAATAACTCTCCAGATTTCATTGAACCCACAAAGGCTTCTTTGAATTCGTTATCATACTTCTTATAAATTTTCTTCCAACTACTTTCGGTAAACTCTTTTTCTAAATCTTCCTTCTTTTGTTTTTGAGTATTTAGCGTTTCTCGCTTTTTTACTCCATCAGATTTTATGACTTTTAATTCTTCTGTTTTATCCTCAATTACCTTTATTTCTGTTGTTGTAGCCTGACCAAGTGTAAACACTCCGTTTAGTTTACCATTTCCAAAGTTTTGTTCTCTAAATTCTTTGTTATAAACCAAAGCTTTCAATGGTGCTTCGTTTTTCCAATTAACACTGCAATGGGTAAATTTTCCGTCAGCTGGATTTTGCAGAAAGTTTGATAGTGTGGTTTTGCCGCAACCATTAGCCCCATAGATAAAGTTTACTTTTTTTAACCCATCTATGTTTACCCCATTTACAGGGTCATAAGTAGCTATATTTTTTATGTTGATAGATGTTATCATAACTTAATTATTCTGCTGTCGCCAACCTCGAAAGAAGCAATTCTTTCAATTCCGTTAGCTTTTGGTTTTCTTTAATAAGAATTGAATCATATTCATAAAACGGTATTATAATATTTTCAAACTTTTTCAAATCCTGTTTAGACGGATATGGAATTGTGAGTTCCTTTAGGTCAGCTATTGTAACATGTCCTAACCCGGTTGTTTGTTTGCCCTCTGCAAGTCTGACAAACTCTCTTTTTAATTCTTTGAGCAAATAATACACAAAGAACTTACTATGTTGCTTTTCAAACTCTAATTTGAAAATGTGCTGATTTAACAAAGCATCTCCTCCAAACCATTTAAATACTTCTAAACTTGTTTCAGGATTACCAGACCAAGAATAAAGCATATCTCCATTCGTAATTTTATACTTATCAACAAGTTGTTTTAATGTAAAATCAGTCTGTCCTCCAATACCATTTTTTAATTCAGCTATTTTTATGATTGGCAATCCAGCTTTTTTAATATCAAAATCGCTTTCTTTAAATGGAGCACCATTAATGAAGTTTGTGGTTTCATAAACTGATCTAATATTCCACCCCTCAGGCAAATTCTCCATATCTATTCCTTCCACAAACCACTCCCTATATATCGCCTGTGCGGTTTCTTCGAGTTTTTGGATGAGTTGTTGGTTGAGGGCAATCCGGTTTTGGATGACATTGTATTCCTTGACGATTTCTCTTTGTTTGGTGATGGAGGGAATGGGCAGGAGGGTATTGCACATTTCTTCCCAATCGAAAATTTCCCTTGCGCTTCCGTGACTTTTAAACCTTGCATACCTGTCAAACTCCGGTCTGCGAAACCACATCATCAAATATTCCGGATCAAGCTCATTGGAGTCACTAACCTCAAATGGGGTATAGGCTTGCGAAACAAGCATTTTGTCATACTTCTCATTGAGAGCAATTGCAATTTTATCCCCACGTCTTGAGGTATCTGCGATATAGGTAAACTGATTTTTATAAACAATTTTATATGTAGACATGTCAGTTCCGACAAGATTTGCTATGGTGGGAAAAAATACCTTTGAAACACTCAGACCCATTAAGGGCAAATCCTCTAATTCTCTATTCCTTTCATCGACTAGCCGAATGAATTTACCCAATGGTTTATAGTTTGATTTCATAACCCAATTCTTTAAATACGGCTAGTAAATCATTTTTGGAATCGGCTTCGGCCTTTAGCAGGTCTGCAAACTCACTTTGCAGGGTATTCATCTTTTCATCAAAATCAATGTTCTCGTCCCGGTTTACAAATTCAATGTATTTGCTTGGAACTAGGGAGAAATCTTTTTTGACGACTTCTTCGAAGGATGCGGAATAACAGAATTCGGGGATGTTTTCAAAAACAGAATCCGACTCGGCCTGCCATTGGTGGAAAGTGCTCGTCACTTTTTGGATGTCATCATCTGAAAATTGGGTGTATTTCTTTTCAAAAGGTTCCCCCATTTGTCGCAAATCCATAAAAAGGATTTCTTTCTCCCGGTCGCGGTACATTCGGGTTTCATCGCCTACAGTTTTTACTTGGGCTCTTTTATTCTTGTTGACTATCCAAAGGGTTACGCTGATATCAGTGGTATAAAACAGATTTCGTGGCAATACCAAAATCGCTTCCACCAGATTATTTTCAACCAGTTTCCTGCGGATTTTGTATTCTTCACCTCCGCCACTGAGTGCACCGTTAGCCAGGATAAAACCCGCGATCCCGTTTTCGGATAGCTTCGATACCATATTCAAAATCCATCCATAATTGGCGTTACTTTTTGGCGGCACATCATAGCCTCTCCATCTTGGATCGTCTTTCAGTTCATTTTCTGCCCGCCAGTCTTTTTGGTTGAAAGGAGGGTTTGCCATGATAAAGTCTGCCTTCAGGTCCTTATGTTGGTCGTCGGCAAAAGTATCCGCAGCTTTTTCTCCCAGATTACCGCTGATACCCCGTATAGCCAGGTTCATCTTGGCCAGTTTGTAGGTGGTGTTGGTGTATTCCTGTCCATAGATCGAAACCTCTTTTTTATTGCCGTGGTGTGCTTCGATAAACTTGATGGACTGCACAAACATACCTCCCGAACCACATGCCGGGTCATAGATAATCCCTTTGTAGGGTTCGATCATTTCTGCTATCAGGTTGACAATGCTCTTGGGTGTATAAAATTCCCCTTTGCCCTTTCCTTCGGCAAGCGCAAACTTGGATAGGAAGTATTCATACACTTTGCCTACCACATCCTGCTTGGGGTCCTTGAGGGTATCGATGTCATTGATAGTGTCTAGAAGGGAAGCAAGCTTGGTAATGTCTAGCCCCAAGCGGGAAAAGTAATTATCGGGCAAGGCACCTTTCAGCGCTTTGTTGTTTTTCTCAATGGTATGCAGGGCAGTGTCTATGAGGAGGGCAATGTCATTTTGCTTTGACTTTTTGATCAGAAAACCCCAACGGCTATTTTCTTCCAAAAAGAAGACATTGCTCATATTGTAGAAATCGGGCATTTCTATGTATTTCTCTTTGCCTTCAGCGATCAGTTTGGCGCGGTGGTCCTCAAACTTGTCGCTGGCAAACTTCAAAAATATCAGACTCAATACGACGTGTTTGTATTCGGCAGGTTCTACGCTGCCT
Source organism: Aquiflexum gelatinilyticum (assembly GCF_024813435.1). Lineage (NCBI taxonomy): Bacteria > Pseudomonadati > Bacteroidota > Cytophagia > Cytophagales > Cyclobacteriaceae > Aquiflexum > Aquiflexum gelatinilyticum. The sequence continues at coordinate 14,208 of NZ_JANAEZ010000009.1, read as the reverse complement.
CTCAGTTTATTGGCAGCATCCCATAGGGTGACTTCAATGGGCTTATCTTGGATTTGCTTGGATACTTTTACTTTTCCCGTGGCTTTGTTGGCGGGATCTTCCTTTAGTTTGGGCATTATCTTTACTTATTGGTCACAGATTTGTATTCTGCTAATTTAGTCGATTTACTACCTTTAATCCTATCCCGTGATCAGGGTATTTTTAATAAAAAGGAATGCTTAAAAAGGAATTTTAAACAGAAGAGGAGGGAAATATCAGTAGACATCCTATAACAAATTGGCAATACCTTCACCTAGCGTAAAGGGTTGGAGGCATCGACATCCTGAATCTGAGGTACAGCCTGTCCCGATTTTTCGGGAAATATGAAGGATCTCCTATCATTTTAAAAGTGTCTATTGTTAGATTTCAAAATCAACTTTTTCCCTTTCTCTCAATCTATTAAGGACTATTTCCCTCAACTCAGCAAAAATCCCCTTTTGGTCTCGTTTTTACTTTTCACTTATCTGCCAAAATTCAGGCTTCAGTCCGGTTTTTTCAGGGTTGGTCCAGACTTTTTATCCTAGGTGTATGGCCTGATCTACTTTTGGATCATCATTAACACACAAACAAAAACAAACCAATTATTTACAAACAAACTACACACAATGAAAAAGTCAATGTTAACCATGGTAGCTCTAATGAGCCTAGGACTGCTGACCGCTTTCGGGCAGGAATCAAAATCGCAAACGGTAAAGCCTGTGGGCTTTTATGGATCAGTAATTAATGAATACATTTTTACTAAAAACTCCTCTCCGGTAAGAAGCCACTACAGCATCGGTACCGAATTGGGATTGAGATTCCAGGATAAGGTGTTCTTCGGGATTTACTACACACAGTCCATCGTACCGGTTGATCTTTGGAAAGAAACCCCCAACAATGCACTGGATATGAAGCAGGTACATTACGGGTTGTCCGGCAGTTACGTTCAGGATTTCGGAGGTCTTTTCTATGGAAAAGTTGGTTTGAGAGCCGCATATGCCGACATCAAGCAAGACTATACCATTACAAAAGAAAATGGAACTGTGGTCAACAAAGCAGAAAGCCGAACCAATTCGATCGCACTTTCACCTGATCTGATAGTGGGCGCACACCTCAACCGCTGGTTGGATATTGAAGTAGGTGGTACCTACCGATACAATGTCAGAAACCAGGAAAAGTGGGGTATCTCGACCGAAGATTTCAATGGCTGGGGCGGTACACTTTCCTTAAAAGCGAAATTCTAAGTTTCTCCACCAACCAACTTGGCCAGCTCGGAAGAGCTGGCTTTTTTAATCCTGAAAAATGAAAAATCTTGAGATTAAAGAAATCCGGCTTGATGATGTGAAATGGATTGATGGTTTAACCACACCACCATCCACCTACAAATGTGCTCATCATTTACTGGATTCAGAAAAGCTTTCTCCTTTGGTAGACCCGGGCAGCGCCTATTCTCTGTTTTCATTAATAAATGATGGCAAATGGTTGGGTTGGATCGGATTGTATCCCGTATTGGATCCATTTGGAAGACTTGGAATCTCGGAAATTCAATTTGGCTTTGACCCAATTAAGGCAGACTGTGAATGCATTCTCATAGCAATTAATTTCCTCCTTATCAAAGCACGAAGCCTCGGATTCTGGTCGTGCTTGATCCATCTGAAAGAGAACTCTGAGCTCATACCCTTTTTGTTCAATTCTGGATTCAAAATTTTGGGTCAGAAAAGTACCGATACGAGTACATATACTGAAAACGGACTCCTGATCCTAGAGAAAAGACTCAATTGAACTTAAAAAACTTTAACTGCAAAATGGTACATATAGAAACTATGATCCGAATCTATGCGCCTTACGAAAAAGTGTGGCACGTTCTAACTGATTTTGAATCTTACCCCAGCTGGAACCCATTCATCAGGTTCATCTCAGGAGAACTGAGAGAAGGTCAGAAACTGCTTGTCAAAATCTGCCCATCCAATGAAAAAGAAATGTCATTTTCTCCGATGTTAATTAGAACTTTGCCCGGCAGGGAACTTCGGTGGTCCGGAAAATTCCTGTTCAAAGGACTCTTCGATGGAGAGCATTACTTTGGGCTGGAGGAAATAGATGAAAACACCACCCTTTTTGTACATGGGGAATATTTCTCCGGACTTTTGGTGGGATTAATGTCTTCCATGCTGGAGCAAACCAAATCGGGTTTTGATCAGATGAATCAAGCCCTGAAAAAAACATGTGAGTGTTAAGTAAAATAACAGTCCGATTCAAAACGAGCCTTGAAATTTTGTAAAAATGAAAACATCGATTGAACCCATGAATCCCAGCCATTGGGAAGATGTATCAACCATTTATGCTGAAGGAATTCAAACTGGAAATGCCACATTTCAACTAGTCATTCCTACCTGGCAAGAATGGGACAAGGATCATCTTAAAAAGTGCAGGTTGGTGTGCCTTTTTGAAGGGAAAGTTATAGGCTGGGCAGCTTTAACTCCCGTATCGGGAAGATGTGTTTATGCCGGGGTGGCTGAGGTCAGCGTCTATGTAGCTGAGCGGTTTCGAGGAAAAAAGATCGGGTTTCAATTATTGGAACAGCTGATCAAGGAGAGTGAAGATGAAAATTTCTGGACATTACAATCCGGTATCTTTCCTGAAAATTCCGGAAGTATTAAAATTCATGAAAAGCTTGGGTTTAGAATAGTGGGATTTAGAGAAAAAATCAGAAAAATGAACGGAAAATGGCGAGACACCCTGCTCCTTGAAAGGCGAAGCAAAAGAATCGAGGCTGATTAAAATGGCCTTAACGTATCCTTTGACAAAACTTTTAGATTCATAAAAAAGCCAAATCAGTTGAATTGTGTTTTGGTCTAACTTCATAATTAAAAAAGCTCCTTTCTGGAGCTTTTTGCCTTATAAAACCTTTCAAAAATGAAAATAGAACTTGACAATGGGATCAATTTGGTACCCCTGCATCTTGGTCACACAAAACACCTGTTTGAGATTTTGACTGCTAACTGTAGCCATTTTTCTCCGTGGTTACCTTTTGTGAATGAGCTTCATAGCATCGAACAAACTGAAAAATTTATCCGTGAAGCACAGGTCTTATGGGAATCAAAAAAAGACTTTTCCTTTGCTATTCTCGAAAGCAATCGCGCAAGGGGATTGATTTCGGCAAAAGAACTGAACTGGATCGAAAAATGCTCCGAATTGGGCTATTGGCTTGACCCGGCACTTCAAAACCAGGGTGTGATGTCCCATGCCATCAATCACCTGGTCGAATTTCTCACACGGGAATTGGGCTTTCAAACCTTTTGGATCAAGTGTGCGGAAGGTAATCTCCCCAGCCAACGGGTAGCCAACAAAGCCAAATTTGAATTGGTGGGGATAGAAAAAAGACGTGATGAGGAAAAAGAGGAAGTCTTTCTTACTTATCTCCGTAAAGAGAAGACTGGTGAAGGATTAATCCCTGCTTATCCCTAATCATCCGAACGAGAATTTCTCCAGTTTCCGGATTGATTTTTTGTTGTACTGCTGAGAATCCCATTTTTTCGTAAAAACAGATTCCTTCTTGATTTATGGCAAAGACTTCTACCAAAAGAACGGGAAAATTCACCGAGACAAATTGCACCAACTCCTTTCCTATTCTCTGATTTTGAAATTTAGGATGGACAAACAATCCGCCTATTTCATTGCCCAAAAGTGAAATAAACCCCAAGCTCTATCCTTCTTGATCTTTCCAAATCCAAGTTTCGCTTTTGGGAAGGTATTCGCTGACTATTCGGGTTTCTTCCTTCAGGAAGAAATCAGTCTTAAGGAATGGGTAAGCATGGCTTGCGCTTAGCCTCCAAATCTGGAGGATATCAGAAAGGTCTGAAGAACTGTAGGGATGAATATTTTTCATAAGAACCAAAGTGCTGTAAGTTGAATTGGAAATAAAAACTCCCTCCTGAAACAAGAGGGAATTAGTCATTTTCTTTACCAACTTAACTTTATGATTTTTTTGTGAAATGAAGGTTTCTGAGCCTTCCTACATCCTTGATGAGGAATCCTATAACCTTTCCTTTGGGATTCATTTCCCATTCGATAATTCCAAGTTCCCGTGTTCGGAAAGTATTTCCCTCAATCGCAAGGAGCTCTACTTCTCGAAATCCTGCATATTGAAGTAAGGTCTCAGGCAGGACCAGAAAAAGCTTGCCTTCTTTTTCTTGAACCTCGTAGGTCACATCTAGGCCCTTGTTTTCATAGTGACCGAGGAGCTGGCTTGGAGTGGGACTTTGAGCTTTTTGCCGGTTAGGGTTCAGTTTTTCTGCAGGATCTACTTTTTTCCCTTGTATAAGTTCAAGCGTCATAACTCCATTTTTTTGGCGGAACGCAACCTGTCCGTCAAATTCCCGGAAAAAAAACAGGCTGTCTGATTCAGGGACTAGCTGAAAAGGAGGAGCGTCAGGCAAGTACATATACAATCCACCTTTATCCTGCTTGATCTCAAACTGAGCACCATCCCAAAAGCGATATTCCCCAACATATTTTTGAGTGACTACGGATGTAAGTTCAATTTCCGTGTGAGCTATTTTCTTCGTGGATAGAGCAAATTCCGCCGTCAGGTATCTGGCGATGGAATGAGCTATCGCGCCAGGACTTTTTGGAAGTTTTTCTGAATTAGACAGAACGCTGATTCCCAAGTCAAGCTCAGGAATGTAAATCACATAAGAGGAATAGCCCGGTACCCCTCCTCCGTGAGTCAGAGTTTGTAAGGTATTGATTTCTCCTTTTTCCAAACCAAAGCTGTAGTCCACAGGTCTTCCTGATGGTAACTTATAAGAACTGGAAAACATCGGGAAGGAAAAATGTGATTCTGCATGATGGGAAAGCAATAAATACTGCATCCACCGCATCAGTGAAGGAAGATTAAGATAGATATTGGATTCGCCGGTGATGGTGGTTTTCTCGGGGAACTTTCGTTCAAATCCACCTTCCACTGGTTTATAGGGGTAAGCAAGATTCGGGATATCCTTTCCCGACTTATCCAGTACCCACCCCTGGATACCCATTGAAGGGAACAAAGATTTTTCGAAAAAATCAGAATAAGAAAGGCCAATTTGAGCTTCGATCAATTGACTAAGAAAGAAGTATCCAGAGTTGGAGTAAAGGAAATCTCCTCCTGGCATGAAGTTTAGCTTTCGGTATTTGGAATGAAGTCGAAGTTCTTCCCTTTTTCCCCAATCTGATTCGAGGGATAGGCCTGCAAAGACACGGAGATTATCTGAAGATGGAATTCCTGAAGAATGGTGCAGGAGTTGCATAGGAGTAATTCGCTCGGAATAGGGAAAATCGTTTAGGTATTGAACGATGGGAGTGTTTAGATTCATTTTTCCCCGATCCCGAAGGAACAATATCCCAAATGCGGTAAAATGTTTTGATACAGAAGCTAAGTTAAATTGGGTAATATCAGAGATGGGGATTTTATTTTCAAGATCTGCGAGACCATGGTAATGTTCGAGAAGAATCTCGCTTCCTCTACTGATTCCCAAAGCAAATCCAGGTTCGTCTGAACTTGGTTTGTTGCCTATCAGGGAGTCAAGTATGCTGGCATTAATGGGTGGAAGTGTAGAGTAGTCCTGCGCCCAACCCAGTTGAGCTGCGGATAGGCAAAAGATAAGAAATAGGAGTTTTTTCATAATAGAGGGTTAGTTTAGATAATGAAATACGTGATCAGGTGAAAGCCCATGTGTGTTAGGATAGCCAGAATCAATCCATATCTCCAAAAGGCATAGCCAAAGCAAAGCCCTGCCCAGAAGTTTCCGCCAAGAATGTAGATGAGTGTCCAGATACTTGGTGAAGGCACCTCATTGAAAATTGCAGGAAGGTGGCCCGTGGCAAAAAGCATGGCTGTAAGGAAATTTGAAATCCAAAATTGGACATGGGAGTTGGGGCGGTTGATTTCCTTCAATATCCAAAGCAACACAGTCATTACCCCATACCTCATGAGGATTTCTTCCGTGATTCCCCCGTAAAGTATCCGTGTCCAAAAAGGCAAGCCCGGCCCATTGATTACTTCCCTGTAGGCAGAACCAAAACCCCGGTAAGTGCACAAATAGATGAGTAACACACCAAGTGCAGAGACTGTAGTCAGAACCAAAAATGGTTGAATCAGGGACTGAAAGACGGCCACTAAGGGTTCACCTTGTTTTGAATCAAGAATCGGTAGCTTCACACCTGCGGCTTCTTTCAGGAGTGTGCCTATCGTGATACTGATAATCAGAAGAATGATGGGATTAACCAACGTAATCCACCGGACTGTGGCGGGATCCATTTCCAATCCAGGGGAAAGGGAGGGTGGAGAAACGCTCAAAAGAGAAGCTATACCCACTAAACCCATTCCGAAAAGGCTGACAGCAATTCTGAGATTTGATGACTTTCGCATAAAAGATTAATTCTTCGCGAAGCTAAATTTACTCAAGTCCACGGGCTAATTTCTCCAGATGAGTGCCTGATTTATCCTACCCAACCCTTAAAAAACCGTGATGAATCCATGTCTATTTTTCTTCAATCAAAGGAATTCGGGCCACAAATAAATCTCCTTCCTGACCGAATTTGGGGGAATCTGAGGAAAGGATGAGGTATCTCTTTTGGATATTTTTTAACCCCAGCCCCGTCGATGGAGCAAGATTGATCCGAACTTGAAGGGAGTTTTTGACGACCAGATAATGGCCTTCGATTCCGATAAGAATTTTCAGAGGCTGGTCTTCGGATATTTTGTTGTGCTTGACAGCGTTTTCAATCAGGAGCTGCATGGTCAGCGGAGCAATTTGCATGGAATGGAAGCGCTCAGGAATATCAACCTCAAGTTGGATTTTCTCTTCAAAACGGATTTTTAGTAAGAAAACGAAGGAATATACAAAATCCAGTTCCACTTCCAAAGGTACCAAGGTATTGTCTTTTTGCTCAAGCAGATACCGGTATGACTTTGCCAGCTGATCGATAAACTTCTCGGATAAGTCAGCATCCACATGGACCAAGGAACTTAGTACGTTTAGACTGTTGAATAAAAAGTGAGGGTTTACTTGTGTTTTCAGGGATTCAAATTGGGCTACGGCCATGCCTTTTTCAAGTTCTTCCCGCTGCGAAAGTATACGGTCTGTGATGTCCCGATTACTCCAAATCCGGCCCACAAGCTTTCCGTCCTGAATCTGCGGAGCCGAATAGACTTCCAGGACCTTTCCGTTATGAAGGTTGAGAGTCATGGTAAAAATAGCCTGTCGGTTTTCCCTAAGAATCTCAAATCCGCTTTCGATTTCCTCCTTGTTTTCGATTTTAGGCTGAACCAGATTACTGACTTCTTGCACACTGAGCCCGATGGGATTTTGATCCAATTCCCATAGTGTGTGGAAAATCTCATTTGCGTAGACTACCCGGTTTTCAAGATTTGCCAACAGAAAACCCTCTGCGGAGGAATCGATAATAGCTTGGTTGAATGAAAGCGATGCACGGGTAGATGCCTCGGCCTCCGAACGGGCAAGTGAAGAAGTGAGAATTTCGCTGCAGAGCCTGAGAAACCTGATGTCATCCTCCGACCAGTTTTTGGGCTCAAAAAGGGCATCATAACCGATCATCCCGACCAATTCTCCATTGATTCGAAGCGGAAGCAGCAAAATCCCGACTGTTCCGTCCGCTTCGAAAGCTTTTCGGCATTGCTCGGCTTCAGGAGGCATTTTATCCAGGGTTTTATAATTCAGGATCTTGTCAGAACTCAACTGATCGAAAGTCCAATTCAACGCATCGATGGGAATTCCTTTTTGGTAATAAATGGAAGGAATCTGATCTCCCTTTTCACTTCGCCACTCGTGGAGGCAGTTCCAGTAATTTTTTTCAGGATTCAGCTGATACACATAGACCCGGTCCACGGAGGAGAATTTTCCCATTTTTTCCAACATTTCGACTAGGGCCGAGTGGAAATCCATCCTCAAAAACGAACCAGAGATTGAGCTGGTCAATTCATAAAGTTCTTTTTTTCTTAGGATTAACTGCTCCGTTTCGTGGCGCTCGGTGATGTCTCGACAGGTAACGATCAATCCCTCAATCATGGGTATTTTTCTTCCGTCCGAGATTTTGACCTCAAGCATTTTGACCGTTCCGGTTTTGGTTTTCACACGGAATTGATCGAAATAAACCCCATTTTTCTCCTCCTCCAGAAATGCTTTAAACCGGCTTTTTACCTTTGACTTATCTTCCTCCAAAATCCAGTAAAAAGGAGGGAATTCGGTCAATTCAGGAATAGCGTATTCCAATTGGTGTTCTGCAGATGGGCTGGAATATTTGATTCTGCCGTCTGTATCCCAGACCTGCACGATGTCTTCTACATTTTCGATGAGTTGCTCAAAGTAGTTTCCTAGTCTCTCGACAGTTTCTTTTACCTGCTTTTCCCGAAGGGCCTCCAAAAAATGAATGATGTTAAAACCGGTAAACAGCACGGAAAACAGCAAAAACGAAACGAGTGTATTGATAAAAATTTCATTGTTTGCCGGAAAGGACGATTGGTAAAGTAGCTGGAAAAAATAAGCCGAAATTAACACCACCAAAAAACTGCAAATCAACCCCAAAACGGCGGAAAGAAAGACTCGCTTAAGAGGTTTTTCAAGCCAGTTGAAAAAGTTCTCTCCTAACTGAGACACCCACACGGCCGACTTCCATATCAAAAGAACAATGAAGACATTGGCCAGAAAATTTTGAAAAAGCTCCAAGGCCTTAAATACGGAGAAAAATACCTGGTTGACCAAAATGATCAATCCAAATCCTGCCGCGACGGCGATTTGAAGTTTCCAAGAATACATGGTGGTTCTGGACCGACTTGATTTGAGATTGAAAAGCGACATAAACTGAATTTCTGACTAAAGCTAAGGAAGTTATTGAATTTGAAATTACCAAAAAACCCATCCCCAAGTGAGGACAGGTCTCTTCGGTGGTAGTGGTGGTGTATTGGTTTAGTTATTCAAAATCCGGGCTTTGATTTCTGCGATAATCAAGTCGGGCTGATCCAAATGAATGTGGTGGGAACTTTGCACCTGGACATGCTTTGACTTTGGGATCGACTTGGCATACTGCGCGTGAAGCAGACTTTTCATCTGTACATCCTCCGGAGTTTCCTCCGGACTTGGCTTCAGCGCAGTGATTACAGTCACGGGTTCTAAGGGAAAATTGGATGCTTTGACCTGTTCTGCAGTTTTTAGTGAGGCAATAAATTCTCGTTTGCTTCCGTCTTCCAAACCCATTTCCAAAGCGATTTGTTCCAAAAGTTGCTCCGGTTTCATTCCTCCCAAATCAACCTCTTTCAAAGCGAGAATTTTATCTTCCAAAGTGTAGTCAATCAGAACCATTCCGGATACCAAATGTGGATACTTTCCCGCAAAAATCCTTGCATATAGTCCTCCTATAGAGTGTCCTACGAGCAGGTAGGGAGGTTCTAATTCACTTTTTTCCAACACTTTTTTTAATTCGAGCGCTAAATCCGAACCAGTGGATTGATGCCCTGCTTGAGTGGAGAGTCCCACTCCCGCACGGTCATAGGAAAGGGTCCTATAGTTTCTTCCAAGCTCATTTTGGATTTTACTCCAAGTGCCAAGCTCATCACCCAGTCCAGATAAAAAAACGATCGATGATCCGGAATTTCCTTGGATCTTAGTGTAAAGCTTATAGCCGTTCAGATCGACCCATACAATTTTTGACTTGGGAATAAATGGTTCAACATCAAAGTTTATGCTACATGAAGAAATACTAAACATAAGAAGAATTCCTGTTGCAAATAATAAAAGCGGTTTGTAAATCATAGAAGTTTGCGTTTTGTTGTTGGGTACAAATTTGACTATCCCGGTTCCTTCTTGAAATAAAAAGTCGACGAACGCCGGATATTTAAGACTGAACCTCCAAAGAAAAGATCCAAGCGTACTGAGTAGGATAAATTTTGGGAAATTTTTATTTTGCGACTCAATTGTTTGGTTATGAAAGTGGTAATTGTTGAAGATGAGCGTCTTGCAGTAGATCGCCTTAAAGGATTTTTGGAAAAATATGACGCTAAAATGGAGGTACTTGCAGATCTTCCTTCTGTCAAGAAAGCAGTCGACTGGTTTTCATCCAATCTTGTTCCGGATTTGATCCTACTTGATATCCACCTGGAAGATGGACAAAGTTTTGGGATATTCGATCAGATTTCTATTGACTGCCCGGTTATATTCATCACCGCTTTTGACGAATATTTGATCAAGGCATTCAAACTCAACAGTGTAGATTATCTTCTAAAACCTGTCAATTTTCAGGAATTAAGCCAAGCTCTGGATAAATTTAAAAAGTACCATGCCCCTATAAAATCCTTCTCTCTAGCAGATTTCCAACAAATCCTCAATCCCCTTGTCGAGCAGAAGCTTAATTACAAGGAGCGTTTTTTGGTCAGCTCTGGAAGTAAAATCCAAACTGTACCAGTTGATCAAGTGGCTTACTTTTACTCTGAAGAGAAAATCACTTTCTTGGTGAACCGACAGGGGCAACGATTTCCCTTGGATTTATCTTTGGACAAGCTTCAGGAAGTAATGAATCCGTCAATTTTTTTCCGAATCAACCGGAAATTTATTGCCAGCCTGGAGAGTATTTCTCAAATCCACAAATATTCACCAACAAGGCTTAAGTTAGGTCTATTGCCCGATCCGAAGCAGGAAGTGTTTGTCAGCATTGAACGCTATTCTCAATTTAAGGATTGGTTGGATCGGTAAATAATGGATATTATGGATCACCTCACCATGCCTCCTTTACGAATTGACCTTTTCAGCATTTTTATTTTTCTTGGATTGATGCAGGCAGTTTATTTGGGCTTGGTATATTTGGTTTTTTCCGCTAAACGGACTCAGAATTTAATACTTCAGGGATTGCTGCTTTGGGGTATAGGGGGCTTTCTTTTGGAGATTTTTATGATGTATTCGGGTTTGATTTCATATGCTTGGTTTTTGGTTGATTTCTCGGAACCGTTGGGCTTTTTGATTGGACCTTTGTTTTATGGCGTGATTCTTTGCCTGACCCGCGGTAAACTTCCTGTTAAGTTTTGGCCTCAATTAGTGCCCTTTTTTGCTTACACCTTGTATATGATTCCATTTTGGGCATTACCGGATGAAGCCAAATTTAATGCTTGGATTTCTGCCTATCACCCTGAATTCTCCCGGCTGGACTTTACCCAGCCTTATCCGAGCGACCCCCTATTGCTTCGGGAGTATGTCACCCCGCTTACTTTAATTTCAGTTGCGGTTTATGGCTTGCTTTGTCTTCGTGAGGTTTCCACGTTTTTCTCCAGCCAAAATGCCTCGATCTGGAATCCAGTTACCGAAGCGCAAAAAAGACTGCGCATTGTACCTTTTATTCTGGTAACAATTTTACTTTTTGTAACTGTCGTCAAAATCTTCAACCTGGAAGATACCGGTGACCATTGGTATGCGGCCTATATTGCATTCACGGTTTACTTGACCAGTTTTCTACACATCAGGAATTCCAATTTGGAGCATGCTGATCTGAAAATTCCTGAGAAATATCAAAATTCCAGATTAGATCCTGTGACACAGCGGGAACTCATTGAGAAAGTAAAACAGATTCTGGAACGGGACAAATCTTATTTAAAGTCTGATTTTTCCTTGCCGAATCTGGCCAAAGAAGCTAAGACCAATGTTCATTTATTGTCACAAGCGATCAATGAGGGATTCGGAAAGACATTTTTTGAACTGACTGCCGAATACCGGGTCATGGAAGCCTGCCAGATTTTGAAAAGCGAAGAAGGAGCATATCTGAAAATGGAAGAAGTAGCCGAACGGGTAGGTTACAATTCCAAATCTTCCTTCAATACCGTTTTCAAAAAGCACGTAGGAATGCCTCCTTCTGAGTTCCGAAAAACAGTCCAATCTGGTAATTAACGTTCGATTTGATAAAGTCGAACACTGATTTGATAAAATCAGTCGTCGGTAGCCTGGATATTTTTGAGTTTTGAGCCCAACAAAACCTAAAAATTCTTATGGAAACAACTACTTCTCTCCGCCGATATGATTTGGACTGGCTCAGATTCTTTGCAATTATTTTGTTATTGTTTTATCACACAGGGATGCTATTCACCAGTTGGGGATGGCATATCAAAAATGAGGAAACAAGTTTGTTATTCAATTATTGGATGATCTGGTCCCATGATTGGAGGATGCCTTTGCTCTTGTTTATCTCGGGTGCAGGTACCTTTATGGCCTTGGGAAAGCGAAGTAAAGCCCAATTTGTCAGGGAGCGCTTCACAAAATTGTTTGTCCCTTTGGCATTTGGAATGTTTGTGATCGTTCCTCCCCAGATTTATTTCGAGCGTATCGCTGAATTTTCAAGTTTTTGGGAGTTTTATCCTACAACTTTTGATTTTGATCTCTATCCTAAAGGGAACTTCAGCTGGCATCACTTATGGTTTATTGCATACTTGCTGATCTATTCGATTTTGATTTTGCCATTGTTGGCGTTTTTGCGGAAGCCTGTTTCCCAAGGTTTCAAAACCTTCATGGAGCAAATTTTTACCAAGCCGGTAGCAGCACTAATGATCCCTGCGGTAATCATATTACTCAGTCAGCTTGTACTTAAACCGTATTTTCCGAACGAAACGCACGATTTTCAGGATTGGGCATATTTTGTCTTTTATTTTCTGTTTTTTGCCTTTGGGTTGATTTTCTACAGTAATCCTAAACTTTGGGATAGTTTGGGCAGAAACCGAAAAATCTTCCTCAGTGCAGCGGTTTTAATTTTAATCCCGTTTTATGGGTCATTCCTTCATTTCAGGGGGGCTTGGAGTTTACCTATGAATCCGGACGATGTCGAGTCTTTCTTTGATGTAACTTCGATTTTTCTCAGTTGGTTTACGGTCTTGACTATCATTTCTTATGGTCAGTTTTATCTCAACCGACCCCATCCCATACTCAAATATATCAACGAGGGGCTTTATCCTTTTTACATTCTGCACCAGACAGTTATAATTGTCATTGGCTATTACATTTGTAAATGGGACTTAAGTATTTGGGCAAAGTATTGGATAATCTCGTTTGGGACTCTGGAAATATGCTTGGGAATATATTTTGGGCTGATTAGGCCTTTTAACGGGGTAAGGTTTCTATTTGGGATGAAGCCCGTAAATGCTGAAAAATCTGAAGATTTAAAAAATCATTCATTTAAAACTACTTAGTGTATATTCCAAATAAGCTTTGAGAAATATGGGAGTAAATTAGATTTCAAAATCAATTTTTTCCCTTTCTCTCAATCTATTAAGGACTATTTCTCTCAACTCGGAATTTGAAATTCTAAAAGGATGAAGAATCAGGGCTGCTTTTCGGATACAGGCCTCGAATTCTTTCTTGGCCTTGGGGATTTTGTCAGCAACACTGTTAAACTGAAGTTCGTCCACTGTGTACCCTTGGTATTCCAGTTTCCAATAATCAATGGTCTCAGGATTGGCCGGAAGCGGAATACTTCTCAGAATCCTGTCTGTTTCAAAAAATGTGGTCTGCACCGGTACAGTCACCGTCCTGACCATCGCTTCTCCATCTGTGACCACGACTTTGAAGATTTTGTCTTGGGTCATGTCCACCAAATCAAACCAATAAAGCGCCCTGACCACCAGCTTGCAGGTACCGGTAGTCGATGCATCCAATTCCTTGACAAATCCTTGCCCCACCAATTGGATCTTTCCATCCAGGACAGTGATTTCAATCGATGAAGTCAATTTCCATGTTTTGGAGACACGCATCAGATTTTTAATTTCCAAAAAAACCTTCTTGGCCTGTTTGCTGTCGATTTCAAAAATTACCATATCCTCAATTTTTCATCAAATTAAGAAATTCTAATAAAGGTGTTAATTCATTGGGACCCCTCCGACGCATATTGTCACATAATCAGGATTTCAAAATAGACATAAGATGCTAGACACAAGACACAAGACTTTGATTCCCCATCAACAATGAGAACTCGACAACGCGAAGCGACAACCCGACAACGCGCAGCACACAACAATTAGAACCACTACAACAATTACACCTGTCCGCCGTGGCGGAACTTTCCCAACCCGACCACCCGACAACAACTCCAATTCTCCCCAACCTTCAACATTTTCGACAAAGTCTCAATTGAAACCGCTGTGCGTGGGGAGGCGAAATTCCGGGC
>NZ_JANAEZ010000008.1:0-258308 GCF_024813435.1 Aquiflexum gelatinilyticum | reverse complement strand
TCCCACCTCTTCCCATCCCGAACAGAGAAGTTAAGCCCTGCAGCGCCGATGGTACTGGGGTTACACCCGGGAGAGTAGGCCGCCGCCACATTATTCAGACCCTCAGTTCATACCTGAGGGTCTTTTTTCGTTTAGGGATAGCCTATCTGCTACCACACTATTTTATTCAACAACAAAGAAACAAAGGGACAAAGTTGGAATTCAGGAATAAGTTAAAGCTAATAATTGGTATAAAGTGAAACCCCTTTTCACTTCACCATTTAAAATTTTCATAAAGAATTATAGATATCATGAAGATATTCTTCATTGTGGTCATTTAACAAATTCATCGAATCATTTTTGGAAAAATAGAGTTTTAATGCCCCCTTATCTCCAACATTTTCAATTTGTCTTACTCCGTCAAGAACGCATAAAAATCCGAATACACTTGTTTCTACACTTAATTCAACTATTTTATAAATGACTGATTTTTCTCGTTGATTCAAATTGTTGTACCAGCTAGAAATTTCAACCAAATCCTTTTCTGGCTTTTTCCCCGGTGGAGTAGAAAGATTATTCAACACAGCATTTTTTGTTGAATCCGACACCACTATTTTTATTGCCCTTATAAACTCTTCAGATTTCATATTCTTTAATCATTATATTTTTCAATTTAATAAGATAGGTAATTTTGGTATCGGAAAAATTGGACTTTATTCCTTCTCTAGATTTGCTAAGTGATTGGCAACCATTTTTAAAGTCCCATAATCATACTTTGCAGGGAATTCTTGCCCGACCAAGACAATATCCCCATTTTTGGATTGGATAAGGTTCCCGATTTCCTCGATCTCCTTTTGAGATAAATGCGAATGGATAGAGACTTTTCCCTCTGTTATCCCTTTAGCCAAATGACCTCGAATTGTGGATTCGGCAAGTTCCCTTTCTGAAGCAATTTCTGAAATTGATTTTCCGCTTTGACTCAGTTCGTAGGTAATTTCATAGGTTTCTCCTTTTTCTCTTTTGAGTTTTGCTTCGCCTTTTCCTTTCTTCTTTCTGCCGGTTTTGTTGGAGGCAAACTTTGGATTGTCTTTGGCGGCTTGCTTGGCATCCTGTGCTAAGGAAAGGCGAAGGTGGATCAGTTCCTGGCTTACCTTTTCCATTTTTCCAATTTCTTCCCCATTGAGGATGGCAGGAATCAGGAATGTCACCTTTTTGACTTCTGATAGTTTTTTATATACCATCAACTCAATTTCAGAGATTCCTTCAAGATAGCTTTTGCTCCTAGTAAACCTTTCCACCTCGCCAGCATGGACCAAAAGCTTTCTGAGGCTTTCCTGTAACAATTTGGCATAGTAAGAACTTCCTTTCTCCAAGCGATCTAGAAGTTTATCTTCCTCATTCAAATGAAGTATATGCAAAAGCTGCCTTTGAAATTTGTACGTATTTTCACCTTCCTGAAGAATTCCTTCATAAATGTCTGGGATGGCTTTTTGCATTTCTGCGTCTTCAAATTCCAAGGTTCCACTAACGTCTTTATTGAAGGTAGTGATGGCTTGAAGGATTTCTCCAAAATCAAAAGTGCTTTCCAACAGTTTGGACATATACCTTTTTTGATGGATAGAAAGCAATTTTTCCAAAGGTTCCTGGTCTTGGGTACTGTGAGTAAAATTGACCACATCCCTGTCGCTGTTAATGACATGGGGTTGAATCCTGGTCCGGAGCGTCAGTCCTTCTAATCCCCTTAACCTGCTCAAGGCAACATATACCTGACCCGGGGCAAATGCCTGACCTACATCAATGATGGCTTTGTCAAATGTCAATCCCTGGCTTTTGTGTACTGTAACTGCCCAGGCTAACTTGATGGGATATTGCTCAAAAGTCCCAATTACTTCCTCTTCAAGTTCTTTGCTGTCTTCATTGACGACATATTTTTTGTTTTCCCAAACCTCCTTCCTCAAAGTATATTCTAACCTGCTGTCTGCCAAAATTACCTTGATCACGCCCTCCTCGATACTTTTGACTGTCGCCATTTTTCCATTGAAATATTCTGAGTAGCCGCTTGTATCGTTTTTGATAAACATGATCTGCGCGCCCTCTTTTAATTCAAGGACTTTGGGCAGAGGATATAAGCTTTCCGGAAAATCTTTTTCAATCACCGCTTCAAAGGTGTGCGCTTTTGTTTTCAGTGCAGCAAGTTCTTTTTGGTTGTGCTCTTCTGCTTTGTAATTGTGCGTGGTAATGATGATGGTATCTTGAAGGTTTTTGATTTCCTCCTCGGTTTTATAAAAAGAATTCAAAAAGGAAATGTCCTCTTCATTGGCCTCATTGTCACGGAGATGGTTGAGAATGGTAATGAATTTTTCGTCTTTTTGGCGGAATATTTTATCCAATTCCAAATAGACCATTCCGGATTGGCGGATAGCTTGAGCTTCAAAAAAGTGCATGCTTTTATAAAATTTGTTCAGCAACTGCCATTCATAGTCCTTGACGATCGGCGGCAACTGAAACAAATCCCCAATCATCAGCACCTGAACCCCACCAAATGGTTCGTCGAAATTTCTTTTGACACTTCGCATTCGGTAGTCGATAGCATCGAGAATATCTGCCCGCAGCATACTCACCTCGTCGATGATGAGCAAGTCTACAGCTTTGAGGACCTTTTTCCTTGCCATATTCAAAGGATGTCTCCTTCCCAATGTGTACTGGGTAAAGAAGTTTCCACTGTTACTGAAATTACCTTCAGGTTCTCGGGTAGGAAGAAAAGTGCCAAAAGGTAGCAGAAACTGGGAATGAAGTGTGACCCCTTTGGCATGTAAAGCGGCAATTCCGGTTGGTGCAAGGACCACAAATCGCTTATGGGTAAGTTCTGAAAGCTTTCGGAGGAATGTTGTTTTGCCTGTACCTGCCTTGCCTGTCAAAAAAATAGGGCTGTTGGTGCTGTTTACAAAGTGCGCAGCCAACTCCAACCTGTCTGTTTGCTGAGTTTCCATATCGCTAAAATTAAGAACAAAAAACCTATAGCTCCCGGGAATAAACGTTTAAGTTCGCAAAGTTTTTAAAAAAATGTAACTTTGTTTCCGATAGATAGTTGTCATACTAACTATTGGAACAGCAATCAAATTTGTTGACCAGAATGATATTTTGGAATGATTCAATTTTCATAAAGCATTTATCGGAAAATGACAAAAAGTATATTGGTAACAGGAGGGACAAAGGGGATTGGCCGGGCCATCATCCAAAGATTTGCAGAGGAAGGGTTTGACGTGTTTACCTGTTCGAGACACCAAGTAGATTTGGAGGAATTGAAATCTGATTTTCAATCAAGGTTTCCTACTCAGAATATAAATGTTTTCAGTGCAGATTTGTCAAAAAAAGACCAAGTGAAATCATTTTCGGAGGAAGTCAAATTGCTCGGAATTCCTGATGTGATAATCAACAACACTGGTGTTTTTTTTCCTGGATCAATCCATTCAGAACCCGATGGGAATTTTGAATTGATGATGCATACGAACCTTTTCTCTGCCTATTACCTCACAAGGGCATTTACCGGGGAAATGATCGCAAGAAAATCAGGACATATTTTTTCCATCGGTTCCATTGCCGGATTGACTGCCTATGCCAACGGTGGAAGCTATGCCATATCAAAATGGGCCATGTTGGGATTTACCAAATGCCTGAGAGAAGAATTAAAGAATTACAACATCAAAGTGACTTCGGTATTACCCGGAGCAACTTACACCGCAAGTTGGGAAGGTGTGGATATTCCCGAAGAGCGGTTTATGAAATCCACTGATGTAGCCGAGTCAGTTTGGGCGGCTTATAACCTTTCGCCTTATTCTGTTGTTGAAGAAATAGTGATCAGACCTCAATTAGGAGACTTATAACAGTATGGAAACCAAATCATTGTTGGATAAAATAAAGTATTGCAATAGCCTGACGGAGTATTCCCGGCGAAAAACCATTCCTGTCAAAGTTGGCGATGTATTCATTGGAGGTGACAATCCTATCGTCGTCCAATCGATGACAACTGTGGACACCATGGACACCCTTGGTTCTGTCGAGCAATGTATCCGCATGATCGAAAGCGGCTGTCAGCTGATCCGAATTACTGCGCCTAGTATCAAGGAGGCAGAAAATCTTCGAAACATCAAAGAAGAACTTAAGAAAAGAGGTTACGAAACGCCATTGGTGGCGGATATCCACTTCACTCCCAATGCTGCAGAAATCGCAGCCAAAATCGTAGAGAAAGTCCGTATCAATCCGGGAAACTACGCCGACAAAAAGAAATTTGAGGTTATAGAATATACTGACGAAAGCTATCAGGAAGAATTGGATCGCATCAGGGAAAGGTTTCTTCCACTAGTCAAAATCTGTAAAGAACACGGAACCGCCATGC
The DNA here is from genome assembly GCF_024813435.1 of Aquiflexum gelatinilyticum. Lineage (NCBI taxonomy): Bacteria > Pseudomonadati > Bacteroidota > Cytophagia > Cytophagales > Cyclobacteriaceae > Aquiflexum > Aquiflexum gelatinilyticum. Next base: position 253,933 of record NZ_JANAEZ010000008.1, on the reverse strand, counting down.
GGATAGGTACCAATCACGGTTCGCTTTCCGATAGGATCATGAGCAGGTACGGTGACACACCACTTGGAATGGTGGAGTCAGCTTTGGAATTTTTGAGAATCTGTGAGGATGAAAGTTATTATGACATTGTGATTTCGATGAAATCTTCCAATACACAGGTCATGGTACAGGCATACAGGTTGTTGGTCCAAAAGCTGGATGAAGGTGGTTTTAAACCTTATCCTTTGCATTTGGGAGTGACTGAAGCCGGAGATGGTGAAGATGGAAGGATCAAGTCAGCGGTCGGTATAGGAACATTGTTGGAAGATGGTTTGGGAGATACGGTCCGGGTTTCCCTGACTGAAGATCCGGAATTTGAAGCTCCTGTAGCCCAATCTTTGGTCGACCGATATGTCAAAAGAGCAAAACATGATTCTATTCCGGAACTTCATCATTTTCCGATCACTCCTTTTGAACATAATAAAAGAGATACAATCGAAGTATTTAATTTTGGGGGAAGCAATGTCCCAAGGGTAATTGCGGATATCTCTGCTGTCCAAAACATGACAGAAAAGGAAATGAAGCATATCGGCCATTTTTATTTGCCTGAATTGGACAAATGGAAAATGAACGATCAGGGAGCAGATTACGTGTTTTCGGGGGCTAATCCGATTCCGTTTATGTTACCAAACGGAATGAAGGAAATCCAATATTTTAGTAAATGGAAATTGTCTGAAGATCAGGTCAACAAATTTCCGGCTTTCACTTTATCAGAATTCAAGACTTCGTCAAGTTTCCATTATGGATTGAATTTCTTAATGATTTCTGATTTGGAGGTAATGGAATCTATCCCGTATCTGGAAGGGAGGAAAGATGTTGTGGTGATTTTGCAAAGTAACAATGCACATAAAATGGCGGCACTCCGACGAACTTTTATCACATTGATGGAAAACCATTGCCTTGCTCCCGTTGTTGTCCTTGTAAATTATCCTGTTCAGGACTCTGACAAGACCATGCTTTATGCTGCTACTGATGTCGGGGGTTTATTGGTCGATGGTTTGGGAGAAGGTATCATGTTGGGGATCGGAGCCTATGAAAATAAAGATCGGGGAACGGTTCTGGATCAGATCAAATTGCATAATTCAGTTGGATTCGGAGTGCTTCAGGCAGCTCGTACCAGGATGTCGAAAACCGAATACATTTCCTGCCCTTCCTGTGGCAGGACTTTATTTGACCTGCAAGAAACAACCGCAATGATCCGCAAAAGAACTGACCACCTCAAAGGCGTCAAAATCGGCATCATGGGTTGTATAGTAAATGGCCCTGGCGAAATGGCAGACGCAGATTTCGGATATGTCGGTTCGGGAAAAGGGAAAATCACCTTATATAAAGGGAAAGAAGTAGTCAAAAAATCAGTTCCTTCCGAAAGGGCTGTGGACGAACTGATCGAAATTATCAGAAAAGACGGAATGTGGATCGAACCGGAAGCTTGATTCAATGGTCAGAAAACAGTGGTCAGTCTCAGTTTTCAGTCCCTAATCCATTGAGATTTTGAGATATGTTTTGAAAAATCAATTTCACGTGGTGGACAGTCGACTGTGGTCTGTTAACTTATTTAAAAAAAGTTAAATCAATACGATTGGATTCGCACCAATAATTCAATAACCAATTTCTAAAAACCATAAATATGTCAAACAGCAGATTAAAAGAATTTTTTAAGCTTGGGGAAGTAAGTCATTATTTTGTTCGGGTTTTTCAAAAACCGGATCCCAACAAACCTTCCAATTTTAACCTCAGGATGATGCATGGCATCAACAAAATTTCCATTCTGATGTTTTTGGCAGCAATCATCATTTATACAGTGAAGCGCTGCTCTTAATTCAAGCTACTGGTTTTTTCCTTTTACTTCTAACTTATTACTTTTTACCTTTAAGCAAATAACCAATAACCTCCTTAGCTCTAAACATCCTCCTTTCGATGACCATCTCGTTTTTCAGGGAATTTTGTCTTTCCAAACTTGGCACTTCTGAGGAAACACCATTTGACGAAAATACCCTTTGTTTCAAAGTGGGAGGTAAGATTTTTGCCATCATTGATATTGAGCTTTTTGAAAGTGTCAACCTAAAGTGCGAACCAGAAAGGGCTGCAGAGCTCAGAGAGCATTACTCCGGAATTGTACCAGGATATCATATGAATAAAAAACATTGGAATACGGTAATGTTTGATGGATCTGTTTCTGATAAGTTGATTTTGGAATTGGTTGACCATTCGTATGAGTTGGTTTTGGAGAGCTTGCCAAAGAAAACCAAAGAAAGTATATTAAGACTATGAGCTATCTCAAGATCGACGCCATCCATAAAAGCTTTCAGGAGGGGCTTCCGGTAATCAAGAATTTTTCTTTGGACATCCCCAAAGGTCAGATCATTTCCTTGGTGGGCGAAAGCGGTTCCGGCAAAAGTACCTTGCTTAGGATTATTGCCGGATTGGAAAGCCGGAATGAAGGCGAGATTTATCTGGATGGAAACAGAATCCAAAACCCCAAAGAACAACTAGTTCCAGGAATTGACGAAATCCAACTCGTCTTTCAGGATTACCACCTTTATCCCAAATCAACCGTCGAGGAGAATATCTTGAGGCCATTGCTGCTTTTTGACAAGAAATACAAAGAAAGTAGATTGGAAATGCTGTTGGAGTTGTTGGGTCTGAAAGCCTTCAGGGATAAATTCCCGAGACATCTTTCAGGTGGACAGCAACAAAAAGTTGCGATAGGCAGGGCTTTGAGTGTGGAACCTCAGGTGTTGTTGTTGGATGAACCGTTTTCAAGTTTGGATACGATTCAGCGCAGGGAGTTGATTATGGAACTCAAAACCATGTTTCAAAATCTTGGAGTCACTGTACTTTTTGTGACACATGACCTCGATGATGCGTTACAGATGACCAATGACTTGGTGATTATGCAAAAAGGGAAACTGATCCAAAAAGGACATCCTGAAGAGATTTTCTCCAAACCAAAAAACCTGTATGCAGCCAAGCTCTTCAGCCATTTGAACCCTATCCCAAATAAAGAAAAAACCTATATCCGGCCTTCAGATATCTATCTTTTCAAAACCAGTGGCATTCCCGCAAAAATCATCGAAAAGCTCTATTTGGTACATTACAACCAACTGATAGTCAAATTGCCGGATGGTGCTTTATGGAAGGTGGAAGATAAAAAAAGGGTGTTTGAAAAAGGTGAAAAAGTGTTTTTGAAATGGGAAGAGGAGAAGGAAATCACCTTTTCCAAAGTTTAGGACTTTGGAAAAGGCTTAATCTTAAAACTCAATGCTGATGTCCGTGGTCTCCGTGAACATGACCGTGGTCAAGTTCCTCAGGTGTTGCTTCCCGAACTTCAAATACCTCCCCATCAAAGTGCAGGTCAAAACCCACCAAAGGATGGTTGAAATCCAACAAAATCTCCTCACCCAAATCTTTCAGCACTTTGGCTTGCATTGGATAGCCATTTTCATCCACCAAAGGAAGGAAATTGCCTTCTTCCAGCATCTCTGGTTCAAATCCTGCCTCAGCAGAAAACTGTGCTTTAGGTAAAGCCATAATCATTTCATCATCAGGTTCCCCATAGGCATCTTGGGCAGAGATGGTAAAGTTGAAACTTTCGCCTTGGCTTTTTCCGGCTAACAGTTCTTCAAACTTCTCCGGCAATCCACTGAATCCGAATATAAAGTAAAAGGGATCTTCATTGTCCCTGATCTCCACACTGAATGGAACAGATTCGATTTCGTTTTCTTCTTTGCTGACTTTAAGCTCGTAGGTCAGTCCGACTACTGCATTTTTTACTATTTCCATGATGAATGAATTGATGTCAATATTTTTTTATTTGATGGCGCCATTGATCATGACGGCCAATATGCTCAACATACTAAGAACGAAACATCCAAAAACCCAACCCCATTTTTGTTTATAAGTCAATATGATGGATGCGATGAATATCAGACCAAAAACCAATCCGAATACCAACAAGACCTTTAGATACATTTCTTCGGAAGCATGAAAGTAGGGGACCTCTGTTTTTTCTACAGGTTGCAGGATCAAATCTTCATTGAGGAATTTGTAGCCAATCCATTCCCTCCAATAGGAATAAGTAAATATTCCAGAGGAGACGATGGCTGCAAAAGCTATGAAGAAGCGGTTCATTAGCGTTGGTTAATGATTAATTGTTAATGAGTTTTTGGAATGTGATAACCTTGAAATCTTTCAATTTTTCAATCTTCCAATTTTCTAATCCCATCAAATCACAATATTCACAATCTTTCCAGGTACCACAATCACCTTTTTAGGTGCTTTACCTTCAGTCCATTTGAGTACAGTGTCGTCTTTTAGCGCTGCTTCTTCGATTTCTTCTTTGGTAAGTGAAAGTGGAAGCAGGAGCTTTGCTCTCATTTTTCCGTTGATGGAAACGGGATATTCATGGCTGTTTTCTACCAAAAATTCCTCTTTGAATTCAGGAAATGAGGCATAAATGATCGATCCTTTGTGGCCCATCAGCGTCCAAAGTTCCTCTGCGATATGTGGCGCATAAGGAGAAACGATTACTACCAAAGGCTCAAGGATTTCTCTTTTGTTACATTTCAATGCTGACAATTCATTCACACAGATCATAAAAGACGCCACAGAAGTATTGAAGGAATAAGTCTCCAGATCCTCCTGAGTCTTTTTGATGGTTTTGTGAAGGGTTTTCAGTTCTTCTTTGCCGGCCTTTTCTTCGGAAACGCTGAATTCCCCGTTGTTATCGTGGTACAGTCTCCAAAGCTTTTTCAGGAATTTGGATACGCCGTCGATGCCATTGGTATTCCAGGGTTTGAATTGCTCCAAAGGTCCAAGGAACATTTCATACAATCTCAGCGTATCGGCGCCATATCTTTCAATGATGTCATCCGGGTTGACCACATTGTATTTTGACTTGGACATTTTCTCCACTTCTGCCCCACAGATGTATTTTCCATCTTCCAACACAAATTCTGCATCCGCCAAATCAGGTCTCCAAGCTTTGAATTTCTCGATGTTGAGCTGGTCATTGTTGACAATATTCACATCGACATGCATGGCTGAAGTTTCATATTGTTGTTTCAATCCGTAGCTGATAAAGGTATTTGTACCTTTGATCCGATACACGAAATTGGACCTACCCTGAATCATTCCCTGATTGATCATCTTTTGGAAAGGCTCCTCGATGCTTACCGCACCGATATCATACAGGAATTTGGTCCAGAACCTGGAATAGAGTAAGTGCCCGGTGGCGTGTTCAGCACCTCCGATATATAGGTCTACCGAACCCCAATAGTTTTCCTTTTCTTTGGAGACAAACTTTTCAGTATTCCTTGGATCCATGTAACGGAAGAAATACCAGCTTGAACCTGCCCACCCTGGCATGGTGCTCATTTCCAATGGAAATTCTCCCTCAGCAGTTTTGTATGTCCAGTCCTTTGCCCTGCCAAGAGGCGGTTCTCCATCTTCGGTAGGCAAATATTTATCCACCTCAGGCAAAACTAATGGCAGGTCTTTTTCTTCGATCAGGTAAGGCAAGCCATCTTTGAAATAAACAGGTAGCGGCTCACCCCAATAACGCTGACGAGTAAAGATGGCATCACGCATTCTGTATTGGATTTTGCCGTTTCCGATTTTCTTTTCTTCTAGGAATTCGATGGCCTTGTTCATCGCCTCCTTCATTTCCATATTGGAGATGAACCCCGAGTTGATGATGGTTCCACCTTTTCCGGGAAATGAACCGTTTTCCATACTTCCGGCAATTACTTGCCTGATCTCTAATCCAAAGTGTTTTGCAAAGTTATAATCCCGCTCATCATGCGCAGGTACAGCCATGACTGCCCCGGTGCCATATCCTGCCAAAACATAATCAGCAACCCAGATTTGGATTTCTTCTCCGTTGAAAGGATTGATGGCATAAGATCCGGTAAATGCCCCGGAGATGGTTTTGACATCTGACATCCGGTCTCTTTCGGAGCGGTTTTTTGCAGTCTCGATGTAGGCTTCGGCGGTATTCCTTTGGTCCTCGGTGATCAGTTCGCCGACATAATCATGCTCAGGCGCCAATGCCAAATATGTCACACCATAGATAGTGTCTATCCTCGTAGTAAATACTTTGATCAGTTTATCCTGTCCTTTGACCTGAAAAACCATCTCTGCACCGATGGATTTTCCAATCCAGTTTCGCTGCATTTCCTTGATGGGTTCGGACCATTCTACTGTTTCCAATCCTTGAAGCAATTTGTCTGCATAGGCTGTAATCCGCATGCTCCATTGCATCATTTTTTTGCGCTCGACAGGATGGCCTCCTCGTTCGGAGAAACCGTCTTTGACTTCGTCATTGGAAAGTACCGTACCCAAGGCTGCGCACCAGTTGACGGTGGTCTCCGCGAGGAAAGTCAAGCGGTATTTTAATAATACTTCCTGTTGTTCTTTTTCGGTAAAATTGTTCCAATCAGCGGCAGAAAACTCGGGTGTATCTTCATCGCAAACCGCATGGACATTGGCGTTTCCTTCCACAGAAAACTTTTCTACCAATGAAGCAATGCTCAGGGCTTTGTTATCAACCTTATCATAATAGCTGTTGAAAAGCTGCATAAAAATCCACTGTGTCCAGCGGTAATAGCTCGGGTCGGAAGTCCTGACTTCTTTATCCCAATCAAATGCAAAACCGATATTCTTCAGTTGTTCGGTATAGCGCTGTATATTTTGCTCGGTGGTAATGGCAGGATGTTGTCCGGTTTGAATGGCATATTGCTCCGCAGGAAGACCAAATGAATCATATCCCATCGGATGAAGGACATTGTATCCCTGCAATCTCTTGAATCTCGTGATGATATCAGAGGCGATGTATCCAAGTGGATGACCGACATGCAAGCCCGCTCCGGAAGGATAGGGGAACATGTCTAGGGAGTAAAACTTTGGCTTGGATGGGTCAACTTGGGCATTGAAAATCTGGTTTTGTTCCCAGTAGTTTTGCCACTTTTTTTCTATTTCCTGAAAATTGTAATCAGCCATTATGGAATAATTGCGTTGCTTTTTGAGAATTGCTTGCAAAAATAGGAAAAAACACGGGAATAGGCTGTCATTCCCTTATTTGGTTTAATGGATAAGTCTAAATAAAAGAAACCTTACCCGAATGACCGGTTTTCATTTTGGAAGTCTCTAAACTTTGGATATTTTTGACCACCTTATGAGTATTTATCTTTTTAGGCCTTCAGCCTACTTTCAGGCCATTGGAAGTGAAGAATTTCTTTCACTTTTTAAAAAATCTCAAATGGTTTTATTTTACCAGAACCTGAAGCTCTTTTCATTCACCCTGTTCCTAAAAATCCAGTTGTCCCAGATATCAGGGGAAAGATAAAGTTCAAGGCCGATATTCAGGGACATAAAACCGTCAAAACGCTCATCAAGACCTGAACCTCGTCTGATCCTTCCGCCATTGTCAAGAATTTTTTGGACATCCGGTTCCCCATTGTCCTTTACAAAATTAGGGTTTCTGATAGCCAATCTCAGTCTGTCAGGTCTTGGACCATCGCCGTTTACGCCATAGTCATTTACCAGATCTTGGTAAAACTCCTTTACATTATAAGCACTGATGTCATCCATGTAATCCGTGATTGTCCACCTGTAATTCATTTCCAGCGTCAAATCCGTATACACATTCAGCTTGTATTTCATCCCTATACCTGTAGGAAATACAAAAATGTATTTATCATACGGGTTGTTTTCCAATTGTAGTGGTCTCAGATCAACCCATGAACCGTTAAGTTCGGCTTTTGGAGTATTGCTTGATACACCTACGCCGGCAAATCCGTAGAAGTTGATGAAGTTTCTTGTAATGTTGTATACTTTGACAGGCTTGAGATGAAGCTCTCCGATCACACTGGCTTCCCAGTTTCTTGCCCTGAAATGGAGGTTTCTCGGTTCTCTGTTACTTCTTGGATCAGCAGGAGGGTCTTGGCCCGAAATCTGGTAATAGGTAAATTCTGCCCTTGCCCTGATATAGGTTCCTAAAGTTCTTCTTACCGCAATGTTTGCATTCCAATCAGGTTGGATTCCTTCATTGTATTTCCAAAGAGAATAAAGTTCGCCAAAATATTGGGTCGGACCGGCAGCCACGGAAACCGACCATGGCGCATCAAATCTATACCTGTAAAAGCTTTGTGAATAAGCTTCAAAGGCCATCATTGAAAGCAAAAAAATCAAAGCTAATTTTCTCATTTGATAAAAATGGAGTGATTATGGAAATTTTAGAGTGCGAGATTTTAGATTTCTACCTGTAAAGAAATATAAAAAGAATTAATAATTCAATTTTTAATTTCATCCTTTCTATAGAAAATCAGGCGATTACTGCTGTCTGTTAGGTAATTATCATGCAGGGAATTCTTGGCAATTGATGGTTAAGGACACTAATTTTATTTTCAACACTTAGAAAATGATTTTGAAACCAGTTTGATTTTTGAAAATTGGTTCGCTAGGATTCGAAACCGATGGTAAGGATTTTAAAATAAATGAGGGATTTTTGGTTAATTTTGTGGCATGAGTAAGCAAAAAGAAGAATTAGAGCACCGACTAAAACTCAGAAACATCAAGTTGTCCGATTATGATGATATCCGTGAAATAATGGTTACCATCTACAAAGACCAAGGTGGCGCTTGGTCAAGGCAGGAATTGAAAAACCAGATCAGGGCATTTCCCGAAGGGCAGATTTGTATAGAGGATAATGGCAAAGTTGTAGCTGCAGCCTTGAGTCTTGTAGTCGATTACACCAAGTTTGGAGATAACCATACATACGATCAGATCACTGGGTTTGGAAAATTTGACACCCATGACAATGATGGTGATACCCTTTATGGAACCGATGTTTTTGTCCATCAGGAATATAGGGGAATGCGATTGGGAAGAAGGTTGTATGATGCGAGAAAAGAGCTTTGTGAAAACCTGAATTTAAGGTCAATCATTGCAGGAGGAAGGATCCCGGGTTATTCTAAATATGCCGATCAGATGACTCCGAGGAAATATATAGATTTGGTAAAAAGTAAGGAAATCTTTGATCCGGTTCTTTCCTTCCAGTTGGCTAATGAATTTCACGTAAGAAAAGTGATCACCAAATACCTTCCTGAAGATACCGATTCGAGGGCTTACGCCACACTTTTGGAATGGATCAACATCTATTATGAAAAGGATGAAAAGCTAATCGGAAACAAAAAATCAATTGTCCGATTGGGGTTGGTCCAATGGAAAATGCGACGCTTCAACAATGTCGACGACCTGATGCAGCAGGTGGAGTTTTTTGTGGATACCATTTCGGGATACAAATCAGATTTCTGTCTTTTCCCAGAGTTTTTTAATGCACCTCTCCTGGCAGAGTTCAATGACATGGATGCCTCTGAAGCCATCAGGAATGTGGCAGATTATACTGACGAAATCATCAGCAGAATGCGTGACCTTGCGCTTTCTTACAATGTAAATATCATTGCAGGCAGCATGCCGGAATATGACGGGAAAAAACTAAGAAATGTAAGTTACCTCTGTAGGAGAGATGGGACTACCGACAAGCAATACAAGCTCCACATCACTCCCGATGAGCAGGCCTATTGGGGGCTTCAGGGAGGAAACGGAATCAAGGTTTTTGACACTGATGCAGGTAAAATAGGGATTTTGATATGTTATGATGTGGAATTTCCTGAATTAGGCAGAATATTGGCCGAACAGGAAATGGATATTCTCTTTGTTCCATTCTGGACAGACACTAAAAATGCCTACCTGCGTGTCAATACATGTGCCAAAGCCAGGGCTGTCGAAAACGAATGCTATGTGGCTATAACAGGTTCTGTCGGTAACCTTCCAAGGGTTGAAAACATGGACATTCAATATTCACAGGCTGCCATCTATTCTCCTTCTGACTTCTCTTTCCCGCATGATGCCACTGTGGCCCAGGCTTCTGAGAATGCAGAGACGACCATTGTCGCAGACGTTGATTTGGACCTGTTGACAAAGCAAAGGAAAGCAGGCAGTGTGCGAAACCTTGATCAAAGAAGACTTGACCTATATTCCATTCAATGGAAGAAAAAGAAGTAAAATGCAAAAATACCTTTCAGGCGCAACGGAGGAAGTCAATCTCAAGGCAACCAAAATCAAACTGCTTATCACCGATGTTGATGGAGTATTGACAGATGGTGGGATCATCTTTGATGACAATGGCTTAGAATACAAGCGATTCAATGTCAAAGATGGCTTTATCGTATCACAACTCCGTAGAAATGGGATTTTGGTAGGGGCGATCACCGGTAGGAATTCCAAAGTAGTTGAAAACAGGTGTGATGAGCTTAACTTTGATTTTCACTACCATGGGGTGCGTGACAAAGCCCAAAAATTAGTCGAGATCCTTGAAGTATTGGAAATCGAGATCAACGAAGTCGCCTTTATCGGAGACGACCTCATTGATTTGCCACTAATTCAAAAAGTCGGGTTTTCAGCATGTCCCGCAGATGCTCTTCCATATATCAGTGCGCATGTGGATTTTATATCCTCACTCAATGGTGGTCATGGTGCATTCAGGGAGGTGGCAGATTTAATTTTACAATCAAAAGGACTTTTGTCTGGAATCATAGAGAAATACCTCCACCTGTAGCAAAGAGGAATCAACCCAAACCATGAGGATCTCCAAAGAAATTGTATTAGGTTCAGGAAAACCGGTGTTATTTGCCGGGCCATGTGCCGTCGAAAGTTTTGATATCTGCATGGAGATTGGGAGTTTTGTTAAGGAATATGCCGACCAGCTTGGGTTTTCTTATGTGTTCAAAGCTTCGTTTGATAAGGCAAACAGGACATCAACTACATCATTCAGAAGTATTGGGATGGATAAATCCCTTGAAGTCCTGCAAAGGATAGGAAAAGCTTTGGATGTTCCTTTGGTGACGGATATTCACGAAAGCCATCAAGCTGCAGAGGTAGCCAAGGTGGTAGATGTGCTTCAGATTCCGGCTTTTCTTTGTAGGCAGACAGATTTATTGCTGGCAGCAGGGCAGACAGGAAAAGCCATAAAAATCAAAAGAGGCCAGTTTATGGCTCCGGAGGACATGGAATTTGCAGTCAACAAGGTAAGGTCTACAGGTAATCAGAATGTCTGCCTTACAGAACGTGGATTTACCCTAGGCTACCATGACCTCGTGGTCGACATGCGGGCATTGCCAATCATGAGACAATTCGCTCCTGTGGTTTTTGACATTACCCATAGCGTACAGCAGCCGGGAGGAATGGGAGGTTCAAGTGGTGGGCAGAGAGAGTTCGCTCCTTTTTTGGCAAGGGCAGCTGCTGCTGCGGGTGTTGATGGGTTTTTTATAGAAACCCATCCTGATCCCGCAAAAGCACTCAGCGATGGTCCAAACCTCATCCCTTTGAATAAAATGAAGGAATTTCTTATTATGCTCAAAGAGACTTGGGAACTCGGTCAAAAGTATCGGGATTTTTCAGTACAATAGACTTCAATTTTTCTTAACAACAATAATTCATGAAAAGGATTTGTTTGATTTTGCTCCTGTTTATGATTCAGAGAGCCCTATTTGCCCAGCAAGCCCCATCAGAAAATGGGATTGATTCATTTATAAGAAGATTTTTGGAAAGCAACAGCCCCGAGGAAAAGCCAAAAATCGGGGAAAATGAACTTTTCAGTACGGTGGTGATCCACAGGTTTTATGGGGAAAGGAATTTTGAACCTGCATGGGTCAAAGACCATAAGTTACCCGAAATCGCCTATGAAATGCGCTATGAAATCGGTCAGGCCAAATTTGACGGACTGAATCCGGACGATTATCATTTTCAGGCCATCAATGCTTATTTCGACCGTTTTGAGTCCGCAAAAAAGGCGGGAGAAAAAATGAATACCATTGACCTCGCTGCGGTAGATGTGCTTCTCACTGATGCCTACATCATGCTTTCCTCGCATCTTTTTTTGGGAAAAGTTGATCCTGAAAGCCTAAAGACAACTTGGAGCATTCAGCGGAATGTACCGGAATTGATGATTGACCGAAAGCTCTCGGCGGCTATCCAGTCAGGCAGCCTCAGAGCAAGCATTGAAGGATATTATCCTGCATTTTCTATTTACAAAAAAATGCGCGACGGTTTAAGGCAGCTTTTTGAGGAGCAAAAACGCTTTGAAAAAGAGCCTGTCGCAATCTGGAAGAACCTCAAAATTGATAAATCTATCAAACCGGGTGATACTCATAACCAAATGCCTGAAATCAGGGAGAGACTTTATTTTTGGGGATTTTTAAAACCTTATCAACCTGTTGATGATAAGATGTATGACAGCCTGATGATAGAAGGGATCAAAACAATCCAAAGAAGATTCGGGATGGAACCTGATGGCGTGATCGGTCAAGGGACAATCCATGCATTTAACCAAAAACCCTTAGATATGATTGCCACAGCATCTGTTAACCTGGAGAGATTAAGATGGTTTCCTGATACAATAAAAGATATAGAATTGATACTGGTCAACACTGCAAATTTTCAGCTTGACTTTATCCAAAAATTAGATACTGTCCTCACTTCTAGAGTGATTGTAGGAAAGAGCTATCACTCCACCCCACAGTTCAGTGCCCTGATGTCATACATTGTATTCAGTCCTACATGGACGGTACCTACTTCAATCACCCGAAACGAGATTGTCCCTAAGATCAAAAAGGACCCAAATTATCTTGCCAAAAACAACATGGTTTTGTTGAATTCATCAGGAAGCAGAGTGGATCCGTCCTCCATTGATTGGGGCAAGGTTAGTGCCCGGTCATTTCCTTATACTGTGAGACAAGAGCCTGGTGACCACAATTCTTTAGGACTGGTTAAATTTATGTTCCCCAATAAAAACAGCGTCTACATTCATGATACTCCTTCAAGAACGCTGTTTGCCAGGGAGGACCGGGCCCTGAGTCATGGTTGTATCAGGATCCAAAAGCCTTTTGAGTTTGCCAAAATTTTGCTTTCCAACCAACCCTCATGGACTGATGAAAAAATTACTTCCGCAATGCACCAATCAAAAGAAGTAACAGTCAATCTCGATAGAAAGATACCAGTGGCATTAATATACCTTACCCATTGGGCAGATTCAAGGGGGAATCTCTATTTTAGAAACGATATTTATGATAGAGATGGGGAGATTTATCAGGCTCTTAAAGAAACCAGAATCAAAAAATCAGGTATTTAAGAAAGCTGATTTATTGAGATACTCTTTGTCTTTGCCATAAATAAACAGAAGAGATTGCTCTTTGATCAAATCAATCACCTCGTTGGCAATTTCATTTGGGAGGGCAGGACATCCAAGACTTCTTCCTAATCTTCCGGTCTGGTGGATGAAGTTTTCATGGGCATAGTCTGCGCCGTGTATTACTATCGCACGTTCTCTTGCTTTGTCATTGAAGCCCTTTTCCAAGCCGTCAAGCCTCAAGGAATATCCGTGTTTGCCTTGGTAAGTTTCTCCTGTCAGGTAAAATCCCAGACTGCTCATATAAGAAGAACTTATATTTGAAAACTTCTGCGCCATCAGGTCTCCGGAATTTCTTCCATGGGAAACAAGGCCATAATGAAGAATCATTCCGTCTTTCATATCTATGATCCACATCCTTTTTTCTGAGGAAGGCAGTGAAAAATCAATCACAGTAAGTGGCTTACCCGGTGATATTTTTCCATCTTCCTGCATTTTCAAATAACCTTTGATGCCGTATGACAAAATTTCCATTTCGGGTATTTTAAACTCTAAATTGGCAGAATTGGAACTGACAAGCTCTATGATATTATTTTCAAAAGAAAGGTCTCTCAGAATGGAAGAGGGTGAGCTATTGACAAAGAAATGAGTGGAAATCGAGCTGCCTAGCAATAAAATGAGAACTAAAGTGAGTTTCCGCATTATATTTATTTGATAGTCTGGTAGTTGCAAATGAAATTATCTATGGCCATAAACACAAATCAAATGCCATATAATTCCATTTTTCTCCTTTATTTTTAGGCTCTTATTTAAACTAAATATGCACTTAATAATTTGGAACTGTTTTCCCATAGATACATGTTAGAAAGCATTGCTGATTTCTCTTGGGAAAATATTCATAAAAATTACAGATATTCCTGACTGATTATCAATCGATTGAAAATTTTGTTTAAAGAAAAATTAAAAATATTAAACAAAAATTGATTAACTCCTGTTTGGTAAACAATGAAAGTAGCAGTATATAGAAAAGAGCATTTTAACGCAGCTCACAGGTTACATAATCCGGAATGGTCAGCGGAAGAAAATGAGCGTGTTTTTGGGAAGTGTAATAATCCGAATTTTCACGGTCATAACTACGAATTGATTGTGAAGTTACTTGGACCAATCGATCCGGGTACGGGTTATGTTTATGACATGAAGATCTTGAGTGATTTAATCAAAACACATGTGCTAAATAAATTTGATCATAAAAATTTAAACTTAGATACAGATGAATTCAGAAATCTTAACCCAACAGCGGAAAACATTGCTGTGGCTATTTGGAATATTTTAAGAAAAAAAATTGACACGAAATACGACTTAACGATTCGACTATATGAAACAGAAAGAAACTTTGTTGAATACGATGGGAATTAATTTTTCTCAATCCTATGATGAAATGGGGGACGAACATATCGGGACTTCCCACGATACTCCGCTGAGAGAGGATGCTTTTGAAATGGATGATGAGCTCAAAATGGAGCTGATCGAAAAGCATTTTAGAGAAATAATGCATGTTTTGGGTCTTGACCTTACAGATGACAGCCTTAAAGGCACCCCAAAAAGGGTGGCCAAAATGTATATCAAAGAAATTTTCAGCGGGCTTGATCCAAAAAACAAACCTGAAGTCAAACTTTTTGAAAACAAATACAAATACAATGAAATGCTGGTGGAGAAAGATATCACCTTCCACTCCAACTGCGAGCACCATTTTGTACCGATAGTCGGCAAAGCACACGTCGCCTATATTTCCAACGGAACTGTAATTGGCCTTTCCAAAATCAACAGGATCGTACAGTATTTTGCAAAACGTCCGCAGGTACAGGAAAGACTGACCATGCAGATCGGCAATGAACTTAAAGAAATGCTGGGTACAGATGACGTAGCCGTAATCATTGATGCACACCACATGTGTGTGTCAAGTAGGGGAATACAGGACGTGAACAGCGCTACTGTCACCTCATTTTACAGCGGAAAATTTGAAAAAGATGAACACTCAAGAAATGAGTTCATGAAATATATCAGCATGAAGTAAAAAAGTTTGAAAACTAGACCAAACCAAACCGGGACTTTGATTCCGGTTTTTTTATACCCTGAAATTTTCAAACATTTTATTTACAAAACGATTTTATAATAAAGCGAATTATGAATAATAAAAACATTGTGGTCATCGGCGGCAACTCCGGTATAGGAAAGTCAATCACAGAAAAACTTGAAAGTGAAGGCGCAAACATCTTTGTGTACCACCGTTCGGGAGAAGGTCTAGAGCAACTCGATGTTACAGCCCGATTTGAAAGCATTGAGGGACTTCCTGAGGTAATTGATGGCTTGGTTTATTGTCCGGGAACTATCAATCTGAAGCCATTTCACAGATTTTCTGTTGAAGATTTTCAAAGGGATTATGAAGTCAATGTTTTGGGAGCAGTAAAAGTATTGCAAGCTTGTCTCAAAGGGCTAAAAAAATCCGAATCAGCTTCTGTGGTACTTTTCAGCACCGTCGCTGTACAGGTGGGGCTTGGGTTTCATTCTTCTATTTCTAGTGCCAAAGGTGCAGTCGAAGGACTTGCAAAGTCACTCGCAGCAGAATGGGCTCCAAATAAAATCAGGGTTAACGTGGTTGCGCCATCATTGACTGACACACCTTTGGCTTCGGCACTCCTGGGCAATGAAGACAAGAAAGAAGCTTCAAATAAAAGGCACCCATTAGGAAGATATGGTCAGGCGGAAGATATTGCCGGAGCTGCTGTTTTTTTACTTTCCAAAGATGCGTCTTGGATGACAGGACAGGTATTACATCTAGATGGAGGTATGTCCTCAGTCAAAAGTATGTGATTTCAAAGATTTCAAACAATTGGTAAGGATAATTGTATTAGAGTTGGGTATTCTCCCAGAGTATAAAGTATTAAATGTTATGAGGACTCCACCAGAATCATTTTTGATTTTCAAGGAAGAACTGGAAAAGGCCAGACTGGAAAAGGAAAGGCTTAAGAAAGAGTATGAAGCCAAATTAGGTGACATGAATAGGGAGCTTTCAAGGCTGAAAGAGCAGATTCATTCCCAACAAGAACTAATTAAGACAACTTTGGATTATGCCATACGTCTTGAAGAGAATCTAGGTAGCTTCAAAGAAGAAGTTACAAATGGTAAAAACATGAAAAACAGGTCGTTTCACTAATTTCTACCCCAGACACAATCATGAATATTACTGCCAATACCATCGAGCTAAACAACTTTGAACTGATGTTTGAAGAAAGATATGCCAAGGTATATGCCAATCGAGAAAAGGGAATGATTATCTGTGAGTTATTGACAGATTATATCCCGATTGATGATTTCAAAAATACCTTTACCAATATCACTGAGATCGTTGAAAAAGGGAAATACAAAAAATTCATTTTCGACAAAAGATCCCTTCGTGCCTTTCACCAGCCTAGCATGGAATGGTATTTTCTCAACTGGAAAAACAAAATGCTCGAGCTTGGATTAGACCAGCATCGAAAAATACTGCCGGAAGAAAAATGGTTTGAAAAAATGGTAATGATCGCCAAAGAGCAAATCATGAAAAATAATCCCGACAACATCATCCATTTGTTGGATATAAAATATTGCAATTCCATCGAAGAAGCGATTTTGATATGATGAAGCATTTCGATAAAGCTTCCATCATTGTGGCTGAATCGGCTTTTAGAAGGGATTTTATCAACTGCCTTTCAGGATATAAAAGCCTAAATCTCATCGGCACCAAGAACCTGAAAGGCATTTCTAACCTTTCTCCGTTTTCTCAGGTTTTTCATATCGGAGCCACGCCACCTTTGGTCGGGATATTGTTTAGACCGCATACTGTCGAAAGACATACTTTAGAAAATATCCTTGAAACAGGATATTTCACCCTCAACCACGTCACTGAAGAATTTTACCGAGAAGCGCACCAATCTTCCGCAAGGTATTCCGGGTCTGAATTTGAAGCGACTGGATTGGAGGAAGAATATCTCGGAGATTTTTTTGCACCTTTTGTTGCCAAAAGTCCAGTGAAAGTAGGGTGCAAGTTAGAAGAAACCCAAACCCTCCAAGTCAACGGTACTGAGCTTCTCATCGGAGCCATCGAACATATTTGGGTCGATGAAATAGGACTGCGATCAGATGGTTCTCTTGACCTGAATCTCTTGGGAACAGTAACAGTCAGCGGTTTGGATGAATACCATGTTGGGAAGAAAATCGCCAGATTAAGCTATCCCAAGCCCGGAAAAGAATTGAAGGAAATTTAAAAAAGGGACGAAGGTAAGGGAAATGATTTTTTAAGAAGGTAAAGAAAAAATACAGAAAGATGAACCTGCTTGAATTAACACCTTCCGGATTGTATTGCCCTCAAGCAGATATTTTTATAGATCCTTGGAGACCTGTTGACAAGGCTGTCATCACCCACGCACATTCTGATCACGCCCGATGGGGAATGAAACATTATCTTTCTCATCATCATTCTGCCGAAGTCATGAAGCTCCGTCTCGGTCAGGAGATTTCTTTGGAAACTATGGACTATGAAGAAAGCTTGGAAATCAATGGGGTGATTTTATCTCTGCATCCTGCGGGCCATATTCCCGGATCGGCACAAGTCAGATTGGAATACAAAGGAAAGACTGTGGTTATTTCAGGAGATTATAAGACGGAAGACGATGGACTTTCCCAGCCTTTTGAACCCATAAAATGCCATGAGTTTGTGTCTGAATGTACTTTTGGTATGCCTATATACAAATGGCAAAGCCAAAAAGAAATTTTCACCTCGATCAATGCTTGGTGGAAGCAAAATGCATCTTTAGGTAGAAACTCGGTTCTTTTTGCTTATTCCCTAGGCAAAGCCCAAAGGATTATCAATCATCTTGACCTTTCTATCGGGGAAGTTTTTGCACATGGGGCAATCTGGAATACCAATCAAGCCCTTCTCGCAAATGGGGTAAAAGTAACTGAGATCCCAAAAGTCAATCAAGAAATTCCAAAGAGTCGGTTTAGAGGAACCATGATCATTGCCCCGCCATCGGCTATGGGTTCTCCATGGATGAAGCAATTTTCGCCTTATCAAACAGGCATATGTTCGGGATGGATGAATATCCGGGGAGCAAGGAGGAGACGGGCAGCAGATGCCGGATTTGTCTTGTCAGACCATGCGGATTGGGAAGGATTGATATCAGCCATCAAAGCCACCGAAGCTGAAAAGGTATACCTGACCCATGGCAGTACTGCGGTTTTTGGAAGGTATCTGGAGGAGGTAGAGAAAATCCACGCAGTTGAATTAAAAACCTTGTTTGAAGGAGAAAACAGCAATTTGGAGGATTCTTAGCCTATCTTTTTTTACCTTAAGGGAAAAATCCATGCCCATGAGAACATTCTTCCCCGTTTTCTTTTTGATAATTTTATTTGCCTGTTCGCCTCAAAAGATTGATGAGGATAAAATTCTTACCGTATCAGGAGAAATTTCCCCTGAGGAGATGGGGCTGACATTGATCCATGAACATATTTTAGTGGACTTTATCGGAGCAGATTCTACAGGATATCACCGTTGGGATAAGGATTCCGTGGTGCAAAAGGTTTTGCCTTTTTTGGCTGAAATAAAAGCAAGAGGTGTCAAAACCTTGGTTGAATGTACGCCATCTTATTTGGGTAAAGATCCTGTTTTACTCCAAAAGCTTACAGAAGCTACCGGTATTCAGTTTATTACCAATACTGGCTACTACGGTGCAGTGGAGGGTAAATATCTCCCGTCCCATGCCTATTCAGAATCCGCTGAAGAACTTTCAAAAAGGTGGATTGCAGAATTTCAAAATGGAATCGAAGATACCGGAATCAAGCCGGGCTTTATCAAAATATCAGTTAACAGTGGTCCTTCACTTTCAGAAATGGATGAGAAATTAGTGAGGTCGGCAGCCATCACCCATAAAGAAACAGGGCTTTTGATCGTATCCCATACTGGAACATGGGAGACAGCCAATGCTGAAATTCAGGTGTTGAAAGAAGAAAAAATCGACCTTTCACATTTTGTCTGGGTGCATGCACAGGCAGAAAAGGATTTTCAAAAATACATTGAGGCCAAAAATGAAGGAGTTTGGATCAGCTTGGATGGCATAGCTTGGGATATACCAGGTCATTTGGAAAGGATAGCTTTCTGTAAGGAAAATGGGCTTTTGGACCATGTCCTTCTGTCACATGATGCCGGATGGTATAGCCCTGGTGAAGTAAATGGCGGGGATTTTAAAGGGTTTACTGCATTGTTTGATGAATTGATCCCTATGCTGAAGGAAAAGGGGTTTACCCAATCTGACTTGGATTTGTTGCTGATCGAAAATCCTTCGAAGGCATTCTCGGTTAAATTAAAAAACAGGTAAAAATCCATCTAGCTTCTGGAGAAAAAGGATAACAGGGAAGCAGGTTAACAAATAACCCAATAACCAATTAACTTAATACCCATTAGCTCCCCAATCTTCCAATTTTCTAATTTTCCAATCCCATTTTCCAAAATAATCTTCTGAAATCCTTTTCCCGTTATGGCTGCCCTATGTACCTTTGCGCATGGCAGAACAAATCCTCATCCTAGACTTTGGTTCCCAATACACACAACTCATCGCCCGACGCGTGAGGGAACTCAATGTATATTGCGAAATCCACCCTTTCAATAAGATTCCTGAAATCACCCCTGATATCAAAGGAGTAATCCTTTCGGGAAGCCCATGTTCCGTAAGAGATGCAGGTTCACCGGATTTGGACCTTGACAGCCTCCGGGGTAAATTGCCGCTTTTGGGGGTTTGCTATGGAGCGCAGTTGTTGGCAAACAAATACGGAGGAGAAGTGCTTCCTTCAGAAATCCGGGAATATGGCCGTGCAAACCTCGACCACATTGACCTGCACCATGATTTGTTGAAAGAAATGACCCATGGTTCTCAGGTTTGGATGTCTCATGGGGATACCATCAAGACACTCCCGGAAGGATTTGATATCATTGCAAGTACTGCCTCCGTCAAGGTAGCCGCCTTCAAAATCCAGGGCGAAGTCACCTACGGGATCCAATTCCATCCCGAGGTAACACACTCATTGGAAGGTAAAAACCTGCTTAGAAATTTTGTGGTCCATATCTGTGGTTGTTCACAAGATTGGACTTCTGATACATTTATAGACAGCACTGTCGCTCAGCTCAAAGAAAAAATCGGAAACGACAATGTAGTCATGGGCCTTTCAGGGGGAGTAGATTCTTCAGTGGCTGCGACATTGATCCATAGGGCTATCGGCAAAAACCTCTATTGTGTTTTTGTGGACAATGGATTGCTCCGCAAAAATGAATACGAAGAAGTTTTAGAATCTTACAAAACTCTTGGTTTGAATGTGATCGGAGTTGATGCCAAGCAACGTTTTTATGATGCCTTGGCGGGATTGTCAGATCCTGAAGCAAAGCGAAAAGCAATAGGCCGTGCATTTATCGAAGTTTTTGATGACGAAGCCCACAAAATTGAAGGAGTCAAATGGCTTGGACAAGGTACCATCTATCCTGATGTGATCGAATCGGTTTCTGTCAAAGGACCTTCTGCCACTATCAAATCCCACCACAATGTGGGAGGCTTGCCGGACTTTATGAAGCTTTCTGTGGTAGAGCCTTTGAATACCTTATTCAAAGATGAGGTGAGGGAAGTTGGAAGGGCTTTGGAGATTCCGGAGGCAATCATCGGAAGACATCCTTTTCCAGGTCCGGGACTTGCTATCAGGATTTTGGGAGACATTACTGCTGAGAAAGTAAAAACCCTTCAGGAAGTCGATTACATCTTTATCCAAGGCCTCAAAGACTCAGGGTTATACAATCAGGTATGGCAGGCAGGTGCAATCCTCCTTCCCATCCAATCTGTAGGTGTCATGGGAGATGAGCGGACTTATGAAAAAGTTGTAGCCTTAAGAGCTGTAGGTTCTGTCGATGGTATGACCGCGGATTGGATCCATTTGCCTTATGAGTTTTTAGGTAAAATGTCCAACGAAATCATCAACCGTGTCAAAGGCGTCAACAGAGTTGTTTATGATATATCATCGAAGCCACCGGCTACAATTGAGTGGGAATAGAAAAAACACAATCCATAAAATGCAAGAAGGAACAGGTAAATATGTTCCTTCTTTTTGCTTTTTCAGCATTTTCATTCTGCTAAAGATTTTAATTATTGTCCAGAATCAGTTAATTTGAAACATGACAATTTCTTAGACGCCAAGATTTTTTCATCCACAGTTTATTTGCCTTCAGATTTATGAGAAAAAGACAAATCATTGTTACAGCTTTTTTGATACTTTCCATTGTTTTGATTCTGGTTTTAGACCTTCGTCATCATCATTGGCTTATCTCTTTTTGTCTGATTTTGATGTTTGCCTTTTACGGAAGGGAGCATTACAAATTGGTGACAAGGGGAGTAGGAGGGGAATTGTTTTTGCGCAGGCAAAAGAAGAGTTTCAAAAAGTGGACAATAGCCCTTGCCGTGGTTGGAACATTATTGTTTTTTGTAGGAGTTCCAATACCAAAATGGACATTGGTGCTCTTTTGGTTGATCGTTTTGTATGAGTGTTTTTTATTTCTTTTGGTCAAAAATCTAAATCCAATCACTTTGGTCCTGGACGGCTATCAATTGAAATTCCGGGGTGTCATCGTGTTTCACCGCAACATTTCAGGTTTGACCAAGATTGACCATATAGATTCATCGGGAGGTCTGCGTTTTTCCTTCAGGAATGAAAATGACATTCAGATCAAAAAATCGGATTACCTCGACTCTGATATTTTTCAATTAATAGAAATCTGTAGGGAACGCACCAAAGAAGACCTTGTGCTCTCCGAGAACCTGATGTAACCCGATTTGGACAGAATTATCTTTGTTCCTATTTCCAATTCAATTTCTTTCTTCCAAATTATAAATTTGGAGATGCTGCCAATTGCCAAAGTCTGTGTTACTTTTGCGGCAGCCAATGAAAATCAAAACCTTCAAGTACTCCGAAAATTTTTGCGAAGAAAATATCTGGCACCTATGTCAGAATCCTGAACTTGATGGATTTACCAAAAAGGTGTTGATCATCTCCAACAGCAGCAGAAATTGTTCCTTCAGATTTCAAAAATCCCCCAACGGCGACGAGGTGGTTTGGTGGGATTACCATGTGGTTTTGTTGGCATCCAACCATGAATCTCAATTGATCTATGATTTTGATTCAACCCTCGAATTTCCTTCCTCGTTAAAAAGTTATTTGGAAGCTACTTTTCCGACTGATCATTCTCAAGAAAGCAAAGACCTTCCCGGATTCAAAGCCATCACATCCGGGGATTTTATCCACTCTTTCATTTCTGATCGGGGACATATGAAGGATGATCAAGGCAATTGGATTTCAATTCCTCCAAAATGGCCTGCTATCGGTAAAAGTGGCGGCTTGCCTTTGCCGGAATTGCTTGATTTTACAAATTCAAGCAAAGAAAGGATTTTCAGTCTTGAGGAAATTTACGCACATACAGAGGGTGTTTCTTATTGACCATGACAGGGAAATTGCCAAAATTAAGTTTTGCCCCCTGATTATTTTTTATCAGCTTTTTGACTTTAAGTTTTGGCAGGCTAAGTTTAACCTTCGGCAATTCCCTACATCTTCAATTTCCAATATGAAAAACCAAATCTTAGTATTAGCCATTGTTTTGTTTTCTTTTTCTTGTCAAGATCAAAAGGGAACAAGCCATCAGAAACACCTCGGAAACATAGCTGCCATGGCGGAAATGGTAGCAGCAGATGTCAAGCCAATTGCATTGAGTGAGCCCATTACCACCGATGAAGCTGAGAATTTGTGGACAGATGCGCAGGAAATTGCTAAAGGTTATGGGGTTGAGGTATTCAGGGAGTCGGATCTCATCAAAACAATGCTATTTCCCGAGTCTGTTGCAGAGGGAAAAGAAGTCATGATATTCCACAAGCCGAATACTTTGGAGGCATACCTTGATTTGAAAAAAACAATTATGGAGGGGAGTAACAGTATCGCTGAAGCCCGTCGTTTTGGGAGATTATTAGGCTATCCAAACCACCACATCAATTCGCTTTTGGCCAAAAACACAGAATTCAGGACTTTGCCAGATTTTGGGGTTTTGGGTACCAATGTTTTTTTGTATTACAAGGATCTGGCTACAGCCAAGAAATTTTATCATGAGACTTTGGGAATGGAAATGGTTTCGGATTATGGTTTTGCGGCTACCTTCAGGATTTCCCATGATGCTTTCCTGACTTTGGTGGATGAATCCAAAGGTATGCACAAAGCCACCGAACCAAAGACTGTAGCCATTGCCTTGCTGACCGACCAACTTCCTGATTGGTACGAGTACCTCCAAAGCAAAAATGTCCCGATCAAATACACTTACAAACCCAAAGAAAACAATGCACATGATGGTTTTGTCGCCATCGATCCGGAAGGTTATCTGCTGGAATTTGAAATGTTTAAGCAACACGAAGAAAACGAATGGCTAGTACCTCAGATGAGGAAATATCCTGCTTTGCCTACGTTTTCGGAAGGTGTGGCAGCTGGATTGGGTTTTTACGGAGCGGTGACTTGGACCTATTACCAAGACATGCTTGAAGCGGAAAAGTTTTATGAGGAAATCATGGGCCTGAGGTTGATCGTGGATCAGGGTTGGGCCAAAGTATATCAGGTGTCGGAGACAGGCTATATCGGCCTCGTGGACGAACGTCGTGGCATGCATACTTTTTCAGAAACCAAGGCCGTGAATGTTTCTTTTTTGGTCGAGGATGTGGAGGGATGGTTTGACTACGTCAGAAACAATAATGTATTTCCTTTGAGACAAGATAGCCTCGAGGTCAGCCCTGATGGCAAATTCAAAGGATTTGTCGGTTTTGATCCTGGCGGATATTACCTGGAATTTGATCAGTTTTTCACACATCCTGAAAATGAAAGATTGTTGGAGTTATTGGGATTGACCCAAAAATGAAATTCGCATTGATTCAATCTTTCCTTTAAAAAAATAGCCGATCCAACAGGTCCTTGAATCATACTCCTATTTCGCCTTTTTGAAACGGTTACATATCCTCAAGCTGATTTTCCTTTCATTTTTTGGAATATTATTGCAGTTTTGCACAAATAATAACCTTTATGGCCGTACTGCTCCAATCGCTCAGGTTAATAGACCCGCAAAGGATCCACCCTCCCAAAAATTACATTTTTACAGGTTCTGAAATCGTAGAAGACAATGGTGATTCTGGGTTGAAAATCAAAGAAACCATCGATTGTTCGACTTTTTTTGCTTCTAGGGGATGGATCGACCTGAGGTGTATGTCAGGCGAACCTGGGGAAGAATACCGTGAATCCTTGGACAGTCTCGGAGAATTGCTTGCGGTTAGCGGATTTACCAAAGCCGTGTTGATGCCCAATACCAAACCTGCCATCCAAACCAAGAATGAAGTCCAATATGTGCAGTCCAAAGCCTCTGGCTGGATTACGGATTTGGTGATTCAGGCAGCGGCAACCAAAGATTGTAAGGGAGAAGATTTTACTGATATCCTTGATTTGCATCACGAATGGGTTTTTGTTTATGGAGACGGGACTCATCCTATTTCCAATCCTGACCGTCTTTTGAAGATCTTGCAATACCTGCAGAAATTTGGAGGGCTGTTATTTGACCAGACTTATGATCCGTACCTATCACTTTTTGGGCAGATGCACGAAGGTGTCGCCTCTACAAGGCTTGGGATGAAAGGAATTCCAAATTTATCGGAAGAAATCGCCGTCCACCGCAACCTTGAGATCCTCAAATATGCAGGAGGAAAATTACACCTGCAGACCATCAGTACCAAAGGAGCGGTGGATAAAATCCGTGAAGCAAAAAAAGAAGGGCTGAATGTCACTGCTGATGTTTCTCTTTACCAATTGTTGTTCTCAGACGAGGACATGGCTTCTTTCGATACCAACCTAAAGGTGATGCCTCCTTTCAGAGGAAAAGAAGACAGGAAAGCTTTAATCAAAGGCCTGAAAGATGGTACCATTGATGCAATTGTTTCCAATCATCAGCCGCAGGATTTTGATTCCAAATTTATGGAATTTGATTTGGCAGCTTTCGGCATGGCAGGTTTGCAGACTTTCTTGCCAGGGATGGTAAAATTGGCCGAAGAGCTCACTTGGCCCCTTCTAATTTCCAAAATTACGGAAGGGCCGGCAAAGGTTTTACAAAATGAACTTTCCAAAATGGATAACATTACGGTCTTTGACCCGGAAGAAAATTGGGTTTTTGACCAAAAATCAAATAAATCACTTTCTGCCAATATGCCCTGGTTCAATACTGAATTGAAAGGGAAAGTTAAATTTGTCATCAACAAAGGCCGTTTTGTCAAAATCTAGATGAAGCGCTATCTCGGATCTACGTACTTGTTTGGATTAATCGGGGGTGTTTTTTGTGTCCTCGCTTTTCTGCTGTTCAAATGGATCGGATTTGATGCCACCAACCTCAGCATGCTCTTTGGCTATGTGCTGATTCCGATATTTTTGTTTTTGGGAATCCGGTATTTCAGGAATGACATCAATGGCGGAGAGCTTTCCTTTGCCCACGGCATGACCATAGGGTTTTTGATATATACCATGATAGGGATAGTCGCGGGCTTGGGGATATGGTTGGTATTGTCTTTGAGCCCTGGATTCTTTGAAGAAATCAAAGCCGCAAAAGTTGCCGTGATGGAAACCAACGAGGAGCTGATCGTGGGACAATTAGGTCAGGAATCTTTTGACTTTACCTATGAAAAAATACAGGCAATGACGGCTTTGGATATTGCAATGAATGATTTTATTTGGAAAATCCTGCCTGGTTTATTTTTTACAATCATTATTTCAATAATTTTAAGGAGAACAAAACTTTAAACTATATGGAAAATCAAGAATCGCCATTCAAAGCAGGACTCAATTCAGGATTGATCTTGGGGATTATTTCAATCGTAATTACTTACATCGTTTATTTTATTGACCCTACTTTGTTGGTCGCATGGTATGTAGGTATCGGGATTTTAGTATTGTATATCGGCTTGATCATTTACTTTGGTATCCAATACAGGAATTCAATCGGAGGTTTTATGCCTTTTGGCACTGCTTTTAATTTCGCTTTCATTGCAATGGTTGTATCAGGAGTTATAAGTATGTTGGGTAGCCAACTGTTATACCATGTGGTGGATCCCGCACTTCCGGGTGTATTGATTGAAAGTCAGATGGAAACCCAAATGGCGATGCTGGAGCGTTTTGGTGCTGCTGACTCCATGACATCCGAACAGATTGATGAAATCAGGAGCAATCTTGAAAGTGGCTATACCATGGTCGGACAGTTGAAGGCCTTCGGGATTATCGTGATCGTATATGCTATCATAGCATTGATCCTTGGAGCGATATTGAAGAAAAGAGACAAATCATTGGACTACTAAACAGAAATGACCCAAATCTCAGTAGTTATCCCTGTTTTTAATGAACAGGAATCACTTGCAGAATTACACAATTGGATATGCCGTGTCATGGAAGGACACGGCTTTTCTTATGAAATCATTTTTATTAATGACGGCAGCAACGACGGTTCATGGGACCAAATCCAAAAGCTCGCAAATCTCAATCCTTTTGTAAAAGGGATCAGTTTTGGCAGGAATTATGGCAAATCAGCTGCTTTAGATATTGGTTTCAGCAAAGCTACAGGAGATGTGGTTTTTACCTTGGATGCGGACTTGCAGGACAGTCCGGATGAAATCCCCGAAATGTATGACATGATCGTCAGGGACGGTTTTGAAATTGTGTCCGGCTGGAAAAAGAAAAGACATGACCCGATCAGCAAGACCGTTCCTTCAAGATTTTTTAATTGGGTGACCCGTGTGATTTCAGGTATAAAACTTCATGATTTCAACTGTGGGCTTAAGGCTTACGACAGAAAAGTCGTCAAAAATATCCACCTCTACGGAGAGATGCACCGCTATATTCCTCTGATTGCAAAGTGGGCAGGTTTCTCCAAAATCGGAGAAAAAGTCGTCGAACACAGACCACGAAAATATGGCTATACCAAATTTGGTTGGGAAAGATTCTTGAACGGGTTTCTCGACCTGATTTCTGTTTCATTTGTCAACAGGTACAAAAAGCGTCCCATGCATTTCTTTGGGACCTTGGGTACAGTATCCTTTTTGGCAGGTTTTTTCATTACTTCTTGGCTTATTTTTCAAAAAATTTATGGACTTTATCAAGGTCGAGCAGTAAGGGAAATCACCGCACAGCCTTTGTTCTTTTTGGCATTGGTGGCATTGATTGTGGGTGTTCAGTTGTTTTTGACAGGATTTCTCGCAGAGATGATGACCTCCAACAGCAGCCGAAAATCTGATTACAATATTGACTCCGAACTGAATTTCAAAGATTGATGGTTTTTTCGGTAATCATACCGGTGTATAACCGCCCCGATGAAATCAGGGAATTACTTCAAAGTCTTACTTTACAGACTTTTACAGATTTTGAGGTGATTATTGTGGATGATGGATCTGATAATCCCTGCAAGCTTGTCGCAGAATCCTTCAAAGAAGAACTCCAAGTTCGTTATTTTTGGATTGAAAATATTGCCCAAGGCTTTGCCCGGAACTTAGGGATGAATCTGGCCAAAGGCGATTATTTTGTGCTTTTTGATTCTGATTGCATCATTCCTTCTCAATACTTTGAGGTTTTGAATAAAGCCATCAAAACCCGAAAGCTCGATGCCCATGGTGGTCCGGATGCCGCGGAGGAGAACTTTTCCGACTTCCAAAAAGCCATCAACTATAGCATGACTTCGGTCCTGACTACGGGGGGAATCAGGGGGAAATTAAAAGATCCATCCAAGTACCAAGCCCGTGGATTCAACATGGGCTTATCCAAAAAGGCATTTGAGGCGACCAAAGGTTTTCTAGACCCAAACCGTGGAGAGGACATCGAGCTGAGTATGCGGCTCAAAAAGTCAGGTTTCAGGTTGGAATTGGTGGAGGAAGCTTTTGTGTACCACAAGAGAAAAAACACCTGGCAGAGCTTTTTCAGACAGAGTTATTCCTTTGGCCAAAACCGAATCAACGTCAGCCGTTACCATCCGGATGCGGTGAAGTTGGTGCATCTGATGCCGGCAGGATTTTTACTTGGTTGGATAATGGTTATTGGGTTGATGGTTATTGGTTATTGGTTTCCCGCTCTTTCGATTTTCATTTCTGCAGGCTTGTATATTTATGCGCTTTGGATATTAGCTGTTTTCCTTCATTCTACTTTCATAAACAAATCACCTTGGGTAGGATTGCTTTCTGTTTTTACTGCTTTTGGGCAGTTGAGCAGCTATGGCGCAGGATTGATTACTGAATGGGTGAAGAAGGTTTTTAGAGGGTAATATCCTATTAACTTTTTAAACGCATATAGTCAGGAAAGCTGGTTGGATTTTTAGGGTATTAGTTTTATGTTTAGGTGGTTTGAATAAAATATTATTGTCAAGTCAATTAATTAGGATATTTAAAGGAGAAATTAATAAATGAAATTAATTACGGTTCACGGAATTAGAAGAAAACACAGATGGTACGAATCAATACCAACTTTCCAAGAATTCAAGGACAATAAAATTGAAGTTTTTTATTTTGATTACGGTTATTTTAGTTTTATGAAATTTTTAAGGAAATCACATAGAGATAAAATAATTACAAATTTTTGCAACTTCTATAATGACAAGTTTATTGATTCTAAATATCCACCTTCTGTAATTGCTCATAGCTTTGGTACCTACATAATCTATCAAGCAATGAAAAAATATGATGTCATTAAATTTGATAAAATTATTTTCTGTGGTTCAATATTGAACGAGAACACAGACTTTAGACCTTTCATTAAAAGAAAACAATTTAGTAAATTAAAAAATGATCATGGATCGTTGGAATGGTTCCTTAGTTTTACTAGAATAATTATTGATAAGGATTGTGGTGAAGCGGGAAAGGTTGGTTTTACAGATATCCCTTTAGACAACAAAAAATTTGTTTTAAATTCTGAAAGCTATAAATCGCATAGCGAATATTTCCTTCCAATGCATATGAAGGAAAATTGGATTAAATTTTTGACAGAGGATATTAATAAATTCTCATATAATTCTGATTTATTAAAATCTAATATTATTGAAAGGATTTATGAAAACATTGATCAATCGCAAAAACAAGTTTCAATAAACTCAATTAAGTATTTTGCTAGAATTGATATTGAGGGTAATTATTTTGCAAAATATGAAAAGAAAGGTGTTAATGAATCGGATGAACCTGTTCAGTCCTTAAAATTTACCACCACAGCGGATGGGTTTCACGATGCTACTGTAATGAATTTTGTAGTTTATGATGAACAAAATGAAAAACTCCAGACAGCGATAGAAAAGGATATGAATAATATAAAAGTTTTTAAAATATTCTTAAACAGTCATGTACTACCAAAAGAGAGTTTTGTTCTAAAACACTATTTCTGTTGGTATAAAACAATGAATCTGAATGGGGATACAGATCATTGGAGCATTAAAGGAATAAGAAATGTTGAAATTTCTTTAAATTTTCCGAGAGAGTTATTGATGACAAAGTTATTTTTTGTTAAAGAGAAGAGAGTAGTTGAGCAGTTGATTCCAAGCAAAAAAATAGAAAAAGATAATACAATCACCTACTATCATAAATATGATAATTCTATAAATAATGATGGAGTGATTTTTTATTTCGAAGGAAGCATTCCTCAAACCCTTTTTGCGGAAAGGGGAGAAAAGAAGATTGAATTTAGTATTAGAGGAAGAAAAGATGTTTTCATGGTAACGAAAGCCACTGAAAATGACATTAAAAATGTATATAAAATTGAAATTGATATAGAATTAGGAAATGCTGCTTCTGAATTGACCTTAAACCAAAGAAGAATAATGTTTAATGATGGGTTTTTAGTTGTAAAACATAAAAAAACTAATAGAATTGTTGGGTATATTGAAACTGTAATTTGGAATGAGAAGAAGTTTGAAAATTTTGAAGAGATTTCAAATTTCCCATTACATTTCAATATTAATGGCTCATCAATGTATGTTATATTTATTGCTGTAGACAATGCTTTTAGAAAAATGGG
This sequence comes from Aquiflexum gelatinilyticum, assembly GCF_024813435.1. Lineage (NCBI taxonomy): Bacteria > Pseudomonadati > Bacteroidota > Cytophagia > Cytophagales > Cyclobacteriaceae > Aquiflexum > Aquiflexum gelatinilyticum. The sequence continues at coordinate 223,539 of NZ_JANAEZ010000008.1, read as the reverse complement.
AATTGCCAAAAGAATGCTAATTGAAATTGAAAACGTTGCAAAAAAATATGATATTTCTAGAATTACATTGGTGGCAAAAGATCAGTTGTTTGATTTGTACACTAAATCAAAATATTCCAAAGTCAAAGAATTACCAAACTTTTTAAAAGAAAAGAATTACAAATCTATACTTATGTCGAAATCTTTAAACATCGATTAACTACGGTTAAGCTTTTTCCAAATTAATTGATCTCTTTCTTCCTTCCTTTTTATACAATAAAATATCACCTCATTCTCCGGCAGGGCATGTTTCGGATTGGAAGGAACATTCAAGTCGTTTAAATTTCTAATCAGTTAAATGTCTATAAACATTTTGTTCATAAAAAATCTTGTTCACGTTTTGTGAACGCTGAATATCTATGAACAACTTCAAAAGGGAGAGATATATCTTATTGGCTTAGGTGGCATTTCGGTTGAATAGGTTTAGGAATTCATTAAACAAAGCACGGATTTATTTCTGGACTCCAAATTCCCCCTCATTCTCCCATCCTTCATCCTTTACTTCCCTTTTCTACAATAAAAAATAACCTCATTCTCCGGTAAAGCATTTTTTACTACAAGTGAAGGATCAAGGGTTTTGACAAAAAGGTTTTCTTGGACATCGAGTCCTGATAGACTGAGGCGCTTGGCGTAGTCATGCCCATATTTTCGGACGTGGTCTCTTTGGCCGAAGAGTCTTTCGCGCTCAGCGGCATCGGTGATGGTTTTGTCTTCGATGGTCTCGGGAATGTCATAGACCGGGGATTGGATGATTCCCCAACCGTTTGGTTTGAGCACGCGGTTGATTTCGCTGCATGCGAGGATATCGTCGTCGACATGTTCCATGACATGGTTACAGAATACGACATCAAAAGTATTGGCCTCAAATGGGATCTGATGGACATCCATTTTAACTTTGGCCAAGGGAGACTCAATGTCAGCTGTGATGTATTCGAGGTTTTTCATGGCTTCCATCCTGTCAATAAAGCAAAGCTCGGGAGCGATATGGAGCACTTTGAGTTTATCCGTAAAAAAGTTGGTCTTCTGCTGCAAAAACAACCACATCAACCTATGCCTTTCCAAAGCAAGGCAGTTTGGGCAGAGTGCATTGTCCCGTCCTTTTCGCCCATAAGGCAAAAACTTCCGGAAAGAATGGTCACAGACATTACAAGTCACCTGATTTCCCTGATAAAATACCGCCATAATTCTTAGAAAAAAGTGGGAAACTAGCTGTAAATATTTTCTTGGAATATATCGGATAATAAAACTAATCAATGACTTCATATCTGGATTTGCTCGGTTTTTTGGGATTTTATTTCCCCAATAAGCGCGCAATTTATCAAAACCATTTCAATTTTTCGGTTTTCTCTTTCTGTCCGCAGGATTAATTAAAAATTACTTTAATGGCTTTATAGCATGCTTATTGGCCTGATTTTGAGCCTATTTTTGGCTAACTTTGAAATAACCAAAATAGCTTACCAACCATGCAAAAGAAGAATATTTATATAGGATTAGGGATTTTTGTTGGGCTCATTGCACTGTATTGGCTATTTTTTTCCTCCGGAAAGAAAGAAGGCTTTGAAATATTGTCAGAAGTCAAAAAAGGCCAATTCAAGGTCGAAATCACCTCCTCAGGAGAATTGCAGGCGCTCAATTCCATTGAGATACTCGGGCCTATTGAAGCGCGAAGATATAGAATAGGAAACTTCACTATTGAGACTATGGTGGATGAGGGCACAGTGGTCAAAAAGGGCGACTTCATTGCTTCACTGGACAAAACAGAACTTTTTGGACGCCTTGAGGACCGAAGGCTTGACTTGGAACAGACGCGTGCGGCTTTTGAACAAACCCAATTGGATACTTCTTTGGTACTGCGGTTGGAAAGGGATAACCTGATCAACCTGGATTATGAAGTTGGCGCCAAGAAGCTTGTCTTGGATCAGTCCCAATATGAACCGCCTGCAATCATCAAACAAAACGAATACAATTACCAAAAGGCCATCCGTGACCTGCAGCAGGCCAAAGAGCGGTACAGGATCAAGACGCTTCAAGAAAAGGCAAGAATGGTCGAGGTATCGGCAAGGTTGAGAGAGGCAGAACTGGAAGTGTCCCAAATGCAGGAGGCTTTGGAAAAGTTCACTGTACTCGCGCCACAAAACGGCATGGTCATCTACCGTCAGGGAAGGGGCGGAAAAGTCAAGGAAGGCTCACAGATCAGTTCATGGGATCCTGTGGTGGCTACACTCCCCGACCTTAGTACCATGCAGAGCATCACCTACATCAATGAAGTGGATATCAGAAAGGTCAAAGTCGGTCAGACTGTGCAAATCGGGTTGGATGCTTTTCCTGACAAAAAACTGTCAGGTCAGGTGATCCAGGTAGCCAATGTTGGGCAGCAAAGACCAAACTCAGATGCGAAGGTATTTGAGGTGTTGGTCAGGGTCAATGAAAGTGACGTGCTCCTTAGACCTGCCATGACTACAAGCAACTCGATTTTGATAGAAGAAAAAGGCGATGTGGTCTATGTTCCTTTGGAGGCCATCAATGTCGAAAGTGACAGTATCAATTACGTTTATCTTAAAAACGGCAAAAAACAGGAAGTAAAATTAGGTTTGGCAAATTCCAATGACGTCATTATTGAGATGGGCTTGGAAGAAGGACAGGGTATTTTTCTTTCCACACCTGAATGGTCTCAGGATACAAGTATCAGTTTATTGGCAGAATTGGACGGAAAAAGAAACCGGAGCGAAGATTATGTGATTTCTAGGGCGGATTCCACCATGAAGCAGGATTATCAAATCAGGCCTGTCAATAACTAACCTATATTTATGAGTCCAATTTTCGATCGTAATGAAAGATTACTAGCTAATTTCCAAATTGCACTTGAAGCAGTCCTTGCCAATAAATTAAGATCCTTGCTGACGGCTTTGGGGATTATTTTTGGAGTTGCGGCTGTGATTGCAATGCTCGCTATCGGCAATGGCGCACAGCAGGAAATCCTCGAACAGATCAGATTGGTTGGTGTCAACAATATTGTCATTACACCTGTGGTCAATCAGGTGGAAGAAAACCTTGCGGAGGATTCTGATCTTGAAGAAGAAAAAGGAAAGTATTCCCCGGGATTGAAGCTTTCGGATGTAGAATCCATTGTGAAAACCATCCCTGGAATCAAAAATATCAGTCCTGAAATAGTTTTGGAAACGAATCTTGTCAAGAGTGGGGTCAGGAGGTCTGCCAAACTTGTCGGTGTCACGCCGGCATATTTTGAAGTTTTGGATTTTCACCTTCGAGAAGGAAAAATGTTTTCGGAAATGAACCTCCTCAACGGCGATCCTGTCTGTATCATCGGAAGATCCGTTCAAACCAAATTTTTCTCTAAGGAAAACCCCATCGGAAAGATGATAAAAAGTGGAAACCAATGGCTTGAAGTCATTGGCGTGATGGAGGAGCGGTTGGTATCAGAGCAGAGTATTTCCAAGTTGGGTATCCGGGATTTCAATATGGATGTCTATGTTCCTATTCAGACGATGTTGATCCGGTTCAAAAACAGGGATTTGGTCACAGGTGCAGGGGTGATGGATCAAGAGTCTGCCTCCCTTTCTGTTGACCCCAATTACCATCAGATAGATAAAATAGTAGTTCAAGTGGTAGAGAGTGAATCCCTCAATCCCACTGCAGAAGTGATTTCAAAGCTTTTGGAAAGGAGGCATATGAATGTGGTGGACTTTGAAATTACCATCCCTGAGCTATTGCTCAAACAACAGCAGCGGACGCAGAATATTTTCAATATTGTCCTAGGGGCAATAGCAGGCATTTCACTTTTGGTGGGAGGTATTGGGATTATGAACATCATGCTTGCCTCTGTGATGGAAAGAATAAAGGAAATAGGATTAAGGCTTTCGTTGGGAGCAAAAAAATCCGATATTGTCAATCAGTTTCTGTTTGAAGCCGTCATGATCAGTATTTCAGGAGGGATAATAGGCGTAATATTGGGGATTTTATTGGCCCATTTGGTATCTACTTTTGGGGATTTTCCGACCATCATCACCCTTCCCTCCATCGTCCTATCATTTGGCGTCGCAGCTACTGTCGGATTGATTTTTGGAATCGCCCCGGCAAGAAAAGCAGCAATGCAAGATCCAATAACTTCTTTAAGGTATGAGTAAACATTATTATTTGAGTATTTTACTTGTTTGGATGTTTGGTTTTCCCATCCATTCTTATTCCCAAGAAAGAGTAACATTTACCCTCGAGGAGATGGTATCAAGGGCCAAGGCAAGGTCTCCGGCTGCACTACGGGCACAGACGAGAAAAGAAAACAGGTATTGGAATTACCGTTTTTACCAATCCAATTATAATCCCCAACTCAGGCTGAGCGGTACCATCCCGGGATTTTCACAGGCATTCAACAATGTCACCCAACCAGACGGAACCATCGAATTTAGAGAAGTGAGGCAAAACTTCATGGATTTGGAATTGGGTATTGAACAAGAAATAGCCGCTACCGGTGGCAATATTTCCATCAATTCCTCCACCAACAGGTTTGATAATTTTCTGGCTCCGGTCACTTCTCCTCAGACCCAATGGAGTGGTGTTCCTGTCAATGTCCGGTTGAGGCAACCTATTTTTGCTTTCAATCCCCTGAAATGGGACAGAAAAATTGAACCTCTGATTTTTGAGGAAAGTAAGAGGGGATATGTGGAGGAAATGGAACAGATCGGAATGACTGTAACTGCTTTGTTTTTTGACTTTTTGGTATCTCAAGTCAATCTGGAGATTGCGACAAAAAACCTGAGCAATACACAGGAAATCCTCAAAATCGAGCAGGGGAGGTACAATATCGGGACCACATATGAAGACAAACTCCTTCAGGTAGAGTTACAGGTTTTGCAGGCGAGACAAGATCTCGCCCAGGCCCAGTTGGACCTAGAGGCCAACAACCTTAGACTCAAATCCTACATTGGGCTCAACGAGACTTCTGAACTGACCCTCATTCCGCCCAATGTGATCGTCCCAATCGATATCAAAGTGGAGGAGGCAATCGAGTTTGCTTTTCTCAACAGGGCAGATGCCATGGGATTTGACCGGAGAAAACTGGAAGCTGAATCGGATCTGGCACAGGCAAGGGGACAGCGCTTCAATGTCCTGTTGAATGCGAGTTACGGTCTCAATAATGCAGGCCTGACTTGGGGAGATATTTATGTGGATCCCAACAGACAGACCCTAATAAACCTCGGCTTTTCGATCCCTATTCTCGATTGGGGAAGAAATAAAGCAAGAATGGGTCAGGCACAGGCAAACAAGCAATTAGTGGAATATACCGTCGAACAGGATATCATCAATTTTGAGCAGGAGATTTTTACGAAAGTTAAGAATTTTGCCATGCTGCGTGACAGGCTTAAAATCACCGAACTTTCTGATGAGGTGGCGGAAAAACGCTATGAGATTTCCTTGCGAAGGTACCAAAATGGAAATGTGACCATTACTGACCTGAATATTGCGCAGCAGGAAAAAGACCAAAACCGAAGGGCTTACATCCAGTCTTTGAGGGATTATTGGACAGCCTTTTATGAGATGCGACAGTTGACTTTATATGATTTTGAATTCAGGCAGCTGCTGTACAATCCTGATGCTGATTAAAAACAAAACCCGGAACCTATTAAGATTCCGGGTCTTTTTTTAGTGTGGAAGGTAACCTTCCGGATTTTTTTAAGGCTTCATGGATGATCCATTCCAGTTGCCCGTTGGCACTGCGAAATTCATCCTCAGCCCATTTCTCTACAGCCTTCATGAGGTTTTCATCTATCCGTAAGGCAAACGGTTTCTTAGCTGCCATGTTTTTTGGATTTGTATGCTTCAAACATCTCAATGGCTTTTTTGGCTTCCTCGGGCATGTGCGTGCCAAGTAGGAATTTTTTGTCTTTGGTGGTGACCATGATACCGAATTTACCTCCAGTATTGTAAGCCCAGGAATCAAAATTGTACCGCAACCCCCATCCTCCATATTCCCAAAGTGAGTTGTACTCGATCAAGGCCATGGTTTCAATATCATTAAAGCCAAACGTCTTTTTTCCTACAAAAGGAAAATAGCTAAATGACAATGATTTGGAGTCAATCGTGGTTTTGAGCGTCAGTGAGAGAAACAGTACAAATACGAGTCCAACGATTCCGATCGGGATCAATTTGTCTGAAAGATTTAAATCTTCAATACTGATAATGCTGAGCAAAACGATTACTGCCACAATCACCAATAGCATCCAAATCCACAGTTGAGTGAATTTTTGGGTTTCTTTAAATATAAAATGCTTCATGTTAGGTCTTGTTTTCAAATCCGTTTTCATTCCAAACTTCAATCATCTCTTTGACTTCATTGTGCTTTCTGGTGCTGAAGACCAGCTTTTTGGTTTGAAGCTGAACTTCCACTACATGATCTGAAAAGAAAATGTATGCCTTTACATTTTTTGAATATCTCACTCCAATACCTCCATATTCCAACAGCCCATCCATTTTTTTGACTTGAATCGAATTTATTTCCGAGAATGGGATTTTCTGCCATTTATTTTTCAGTGGAGGATTTCTGAAAGCAATGGATTTATCGTCCATTCTCAATTCCAGTTTGATGCTCATCAGAAAAAGGAAAGTGATCAAAATGATCGCTCCGACAAACAATATCGCCGGCAAACCATCTTCTCCCAGTTTTCCTTTTTGCCAAAGTACAATCAAAAGCACTAAGGTGGGGACTTCCAGCATGATCATTCCAAACATGATGAAACTTCCCCTGAAACTTTGTGTCTCATTGACTACCATTTTCTATTGGTTCAAAGTTCCCACATTCAGAACCGGACTTGCACTTCTGTCAGAGCAGAGCACTACCATCAGGTTACTGACCATTGCGGCTTTTTTGGATTCTTCAAAGTCGATGATGCCTTTAATTTTGAGGTCTTCAAGGGCCATTTCGACCATGCCCACTGCGCCGTCCACGATCATTCTTCGTGCAGCGACGATGGCTGTGGCCTGTTGTCTCTGTAGCATGGCGGAGGCGATTTCTGAAGCATAAGCCAAGTGGGAGATACGGGCTTCGATGACTTTGATTCCGGCAGACTTCAGTCTGTCGATGATTTCTGCTTCCAATGAATGATTGACTTCTTCCACACCCGACCTTAGAGTCACTTCGGCATGTTGATGCTCAAAATCGTCATAAGGATACAAACCTGCCATTTTTCGGACTGCGGCATCAGTCTGTAGGTGGACAAAGTTTTCATAATCTTCCACTTCAAAGGAGGCCTTGAAGGTATTCTCAACCTGCCAGACGACGATCGTGCCGACCATGACGGGGTTACCGATTTTGTCATTCACTTTCAGCGGTTTGTTCTCAAAGTTTTTGACACGGAGAGAGATTCTCTTTTTGGTCATAAATGGGTTTACCCAAAAGAAACCGGTGTCCTTCACCGTGCCTTTATAAGCACCGAATAAGACAAGTACCATCGCCATGTTAGGCTGGAGTGTAAAAAACCCTGGCGTGATCATGATAAAGGCAAACCCGAGGATTGCCCCCAAAAGATGCAGTTCATTGATAAACGAAAACACAGTGGCAGGAATCAGTGCGAGGAACACCAAAATCATCAAATAGCCAGAAAGGGGTTTGGTTAATTTTTCCATATTGGTATGATATTAAAATGATATCAATGCAATATACTTTATTTGATTTAAAAAGTTTTAATAAATAATAATATTTTCTTGACTAATCTATTACTTTTGAATTATGCTCAAAAATTCCTTTTCCTACATTCTGTTATTTGTTGTTTCGATTACCCTGTTTTCTTGTGGAGAAAAGGCTTCTGATGAAATATATGTTGGGAAACTTGAAGAATTGGTAGCAGGCGATCTACTCGTCAAGAAAGATAGTTTGACAAAAAATATAGAAGTCAAACAGGTAATCCATCATCAAGGAATTGATTTTATCATTTCCTTGGCTGATAGGGAGAGGACGATCCAGTATTATTCAATCCAAACTGGAGAAAAAGTCAAGGAAATCAAACTTCCTTTTGATGGGCCAGACAGCTTCAAAGGTTACATTGGCTTGTTAATAGCTGAAGGGATGGATTCCTTGACCATAGTAAATATGGACGGTTGGTTTTATGACTATTACCAAGGCAATAGATTAAAAGAGGAACGTATTGATTCGAAACTGGAATTTCCAAATACGTATTACAGTAGCATGTACCATGGAAGGAGGAACAATTTTACCAAAGTCTCTGAAAGTCAGTATCAAATTTCAGTGGTTCCACTGGTTGCGCCAAGTAGCAATTTTTCAGGAAAAACAAAAGCCTTTGATAAAATCGAAGAATGGATTATCACGTTTGATTCGAAAGAAAACAAGGCAGGTGTTCAGAATCTAATTTTTCCTTTTGGATATAGATCAGATTTTGTTGAAGACCACTTGTCTTATCCGCCAATTGTGGAATTTATTGACAACAAGAATTATGTTTTATTTCCATATTCTGATTCCGTATTTGTCATGTCCGATTTCAAAATAGTTAGCAGTAAAAAATTAAATTCTGGAGAGGATTTCAATTTTATTGGCAGTGAATACATCGTTAGAGGAGGATATGCTTTTAATGAATTAAAAAAAGAGGCAAGTTCTCATTTAGATTTTCTCTACGATAAGTACAGAAATATATTTATCAGGATTTCAAAAATAAATGAATCCGGCGCTGGTGAAACCACCCGGGAAAGAACAAAACATCACCTACTCAGCATATATGATGCGGATCTAGATCCAATATCCGAATACACATTCGATTTTGGTCCCGGATCCAAATTGGAAAATTACTTTATAGCTTCAGACGGTTTTTATCTGAATAAACCCGATCAGGTTTCTGAAGACCAATACGAGTTTTACAGATTGGATCTCAGCAAAATCAAAAAACCCTGACCGGGATATTCCGCTCAGGGTTTTTGAACATTCTAAATTCTAAATTTTCTACTTTCTCGCCTCTCGCTTCTCAGGTAAGCATCGCTCCATCTACTTGGATGACTTGTCCTGAGATATACGAACTCATATCCGAAGCCAGGAAGACGCAGGCATTGGCAACTTCTTCCGGTTGGCCGCCCCGCTTCATCGGAATACCCTCTCTCCAGCCTTGGACAGTTTTCTCATCCAATACAGCAGTCATTTCCGTTTCGATAAATCCCGGTGCCACAGCATTTGCCCTGATATTTCTTGAACCCAATTCCAAAGCTACTGACTTGGTAAAGCCGATAATCCCGGATTTGGAAGCTGCATAATTGGCTTGTCCGGCATTCCCTTTGATGCCTACCACAGAAGTGATGTTTATGATGGAACCTGACTTGGCTTTCATCATTGGACGCGTTGCGGCTTTGACGGTATTAAAGCAGGATTTGAGGTTGACTCCGATGACTTCATCCCAAGCCTCCTCGGTCATTCTCATCAGGAGATTGTCTCGTGTGATTCCGGCATTGTTGACCAATATGTCAAGGCTACCAAATTCAGCCACGACCCCATTGACGAGTTCCTCTGCAGCTTTGAAGTCTGATGCATCTGAACGGTATCCTTTTGCTTTGATCCCAAATGCCGTCAATTCTGCCTCAAGAGCCTGTCCTTTTTCTACACTTGACAAGTAAGTGAAGACTACATTGGCACCTTCTTGGGCAAATCTTACAGCTATTGCTTTACCGATTCCTTTGGATGCTCCGGTGATCAGAGCTGTTTTTCCGCTTAATAATCCCATGTTATTTTCTTTGATAGGTTTCTGTTAAAAACCCAAAAATAAGGAATTTTTATTTTAGGATTATTACTCACGCAGAGACGCGAAGACGCAAAAGAATGATCAAAGTTGAATGAGGAATACATCGAAGGATTTATTTGCTGCCTAAAACAAATTGAATTTTAAATCCATAAATCGAATATTTGGCAAATTTTCACAATTTATTGAGTAAGTTTCATGTCTCAAATCTCTCATCTTATGTCTTTTTTAGATTTTTTTCTCAGCCTAAAAGCCCTATTTTTGCGAAGCTTATATTAAAATAAACAGTAAAAATATGTCTTCAACAAAATATGATGTGATTGTTTTGGGTTCCGGTCCCGGTGGTTATGTAGCTGCGATCCGTGCTGCCCAATTGGGTTTGAAAACTGCAGTGGTAGAAGCTGCTGAACTCGGTGGAATCTGCCTCAATTGGGGTTGCATCCCGACAAAAGCATTGATCAAAAGTGCTCAAGTTTTTGAATATATCCACCATGCAGAAGATTATGGAATCAAGGTAAAAGGTGCAGAAGTGGATTTCACGGCCATGGTCAAAAGAAGCCGTGATGTAGCAGGAGGCATGTCCAAAGGGATTCAGTTTTTGCTTAAAAAAAATAAAATCGACCAACTTTTAGGCTGGGGAAAAGTACAGCCCGGTAAGAAAATTGAAGTAGAAGACAGTGATGGTAAAAAGACAGTCTTTTCTGCTGACCATATCATCATCGCTACAGGTGGCCGTGCCCGTGAGCTTCCTGCTGTAAAAATCGACAACGAAAAAATAATTGGCTATCGCAAAGCCATGGTTTTGGAAAAGAAGCCTGAAAAAATGGTTGTCGTTGGTTCCGGTGCAATAGGCGTTGAATTTGCATATGTCTACAGTTCAATCGGGACCGAGGTTACGATTGTTGAATTTTTGGACAGGATTGTGCCCAATGAAGATGAGGAAGTATCCAAAGCTTTGGAAAAAATCTATAAGAAGAACGGCATCAAAATCATGACCTCCACAGAGGTAACTGCAGTGGATACCAAAGGCAAAGGCTGTAAAGTAACCGTAAAAGATAAAAAAGGAGCAGAAACAGTCATCGAATGCGACGTGGTACTGTCCGCTGTAGGAGTAGTGTCCAATGTCGAAAATATAGGTCTTGAAGATGTAGGGATTTTGGTTGAGCGTGGCAAAATCAAAACAGACGAATATTACCGCACCAATATGCCGGGCTATTACGCCATAGGCGATGTAACCACAGGTCCTGCTTTGGCACACGTAGCCTCAGCAGAAGGTATCATCTGTGTGGAAAAAATTGCAAATCACCATCCTGAACCGCTAGATTACAACAATATCCCGGGCTGTACTTATTGTATTCCTGAGATTTCTTCAGTAGGATATACCGAAGCCAAAGCAAAAGAAGCAGGCTATGAAGTGAAAGTGGGCAAGTTCCCTTTTTCTGCCTCTGGGAAAGCATCTGCTGCCGGGGCCAAAGACGGTTTTGTGAAGTTGATTTTTGATGCCAAATACGGAGAACTTCTTGGTGCCCACATGATCGGTGCCAATGTGACAGAAATGATCGCTGAAATCGTAGCTATTCGAAAATTGGAGACAACAGGTATGGACCTGATCAAGACTGTACATCCACATCCCACAATGTCTGAGGCCATTATGGAAGCAGCAGCACAAGCTTATGGTGAAGTAATCCACCTTTAATTTTATAAAAATCATTATCTTCGAAACACAAGGCCATACCAATAGGTCTTGTGTTTTTCTTTTTAAACAAAACCAGTAGCGTAAAAAAATTAAAATTTGGAAGAGCCACAACTCATTGCAGGATTAAGGGCGAAGGATAGAAAGACTATTGAATACTTATATGATAAATATTCAAAAGCCCTGTTTACTGTGATTTCGAGGATCATTATTGACAAAGATATTGCTGAGGAAGTTTTTCACGATGCCTTTATCAAAATTACTAGGAAAATCGACAGTTACGAAGAGTCTAAAGGGAGACTGTATACCTGGATGGCCAATATATGCAGGAATGCAGCGATTGACCGGACGAGGTCAAAAGAGTTCTCCAATAGCAGTAAGACCAATACGATTGATGATTACGTATATGGTTTGGAGAGTGCATCAGGGACTTCAGATTTGGTCGATGCTATAGGGGTCAAAGAACTCTTGGACGACCTCAATGAAGAACAGCGCTTTATGGTGGAGTGTATCTATTTCAAAGGATATACCCATTCTGAAGTATCCGAGGAATTTGATATTCCCCTTGGCACTGTCAAGTCGCGAATCCGTGCCGCAATTAATGTATTAAAAAAGAACTTAGGAAAGATTTAAGTGGATATTCAAGCTTACATATCGTCAGGAAAACTCGAACTCTTCCTATTGGGGGAGTTGGGTGAAAGAGAAAGGGAGGAAGTGGTCCGAATGGCCAAAAAATACCCTGAAATCCAAAAGGAATTGGATCAGTTGCAAGATGCTTTTTTGGAAATTGACCAAAAATCCGGAATTGCTCCTTCTGATTCGGTGAAAAATAAAATCTTCAAGACTTTGGAGGCTGACTTTGTCAAGGAAGTGAAGTCGCCCGTCAGTGAAGTTTCGCCGGCAAAGGTTATTCCAATGCAGCCTTGGAAAACCTATTTTGCTGCTGCATGTATAGCTGCAGTTTTGGCAACTTTTGCAGCCATTTATTATGCTAACCAGTATTTTGACATCGATCAAAAATTCACTGCTTTGGTTCAGGAACAGTCTGTTTTGGCAGAGGAATTGAACCAATACAAGGTTAACTTTGAAAAGACAGATATCCAATTGGAGACACTTCTTGCAGGTAATTTCGAAAAGATTTCGATGAAAGGTGATGGGTTTGAAATTGAAAAAGATGCGATTGTAGATGTGTGGTGGGATAAGGGTGCCAATTCGGTTTTTGTATCTGTCAATAACCTATCGAGCTTGGAGGACCAATACGATTACCAGTTATGGGCTATTGGTGACCAAGGTCCGGTTGGGATCGGCTTGGTCAATGCTGACCAAAAGTTTTCGCTCCAACAAATGGAAGCTGTAGCCTCAGCAGGTACATTTGCCATCACCATCGAACCAAAAGGAGGAAGTCAAAGTCCTACCTTGGAGAAGTTAGTGGTAATTGGAAATGTGGGTTAAAGAATAAGAGTATTAAGTTATTGGTAAATAGAACCCGGCAGCGATGTCGGGTTTTATTTTTCTTGTTTATTCCCCAACTTACCAATCAAAACCACAACCTATGGAACTTCAGATTTCAACACCGGCTTTATTATTTTCAGCCATTACCTTGATGATGCTTGCTTTTACCAACAGGTTTTTGGCCGTTGCGAGTTTGATTCGGGGACTTCATAAAAAATTTTTGGAAAACCCGGATCATGAAATTATCATTGACCAGATTCACAACCTCAAGCGCCGTCTCAGCATGATCAAATACATGCAGCTGTGTGGGGTTTTGAGCTTTTTCCTTTGTGTGGTATGTATGTACCTCATATTTATGGAGATTCAGCCTGCTGCAGATTATGTGTTTATCGCAAGTATGTTGACTCTTCTTGTCTCTTTGGGCATATCTTTGGTAGAAATTTTTATTTCTAACCAAGCCCTAAAACTCGAATTGCAGGACATGGAAAATATATTTGAAAAACGGAAAAGCGGTTTGGATTTTTGGTTCAAAAAAGACAAAAACGATGAGTAAATTAAAAAGCGTGTTTAGGGTTTCACTTCTGGCAATAATCTTTTTTTCCTGTAATTCTTCCAAAACAGGAAAAGTAGTATACTCTTCAAAACCTGCGGAATTCCATATTTCATTAAAATCAGTAGAGGAAGCCAAAAGTTTTTATACCTGGACTTCGGATCGGATACCTTTGGTCAGTGCGCACCGTGGGGGACTATACCCGGGTTTTCCTGAAAATGCCATCGAGACATTTCAAAACGTCATCCAACATACACCTTCCATTATTGAATTTGACGTGGCGCTATCAAAAGACTCCGTCTTGGTACTCATGCACGACAATACTTTGGAAAGAACGACCAATGGTTCAGGAAAAGTCATTGACCAAACTTTTGATGAAATCAGAAAACTCAGATTGGTGGACAATGATGGAAAAGAGACAGGTTATCAAGTGCCGACTTTGGAAGAGGCTTTGATATGGGGAAAAGGAAAGGTGTTGTTTACAGTGGACATCAAGCGTGAAGTTCCATTTGAAATGGTAGTGGATGCAATCAAAAAACACAAAGCCGAGGCCTATGCTGCAGTCATCACCTACAGTGTAGACGCAGCCAAAAAAGTTCATAGCCTTCACCCTGACCTGATGCTTTCAGTAACTATCAGGAATGAGGAGGAACTGAAAAGATTTGAAGATTCCGGCATTCCAATAGAGCAGTGGATTGCATTTACAGGCACTTCAGAAAGACCTTCTGAGTTCAATTCCAAGCTTCATGAAATGGGCGTGTTTACCATTTTAGGAGTACTCGGAAATTTGGATAAAAGTGCGATGGCAAATGGTGACCAGATATATGTTGATTTTGTAAGGAAGGGAGCAGATATCCTTGCTACCGACCGGCCGATTGAGGCTGCTGAGGCGATCAAAGCCGTTATTACTAAGGAAAGTTCGAAAAACAAATATTTTGAAATAAAATAGAAATACAATTGAAATAAAGTTGATATAAAAAGAAATAAGGCTAGATGTTGTAAAATTATTTCGCCGAAGGCATATTTCCATTTATTTCGCGAAGCATATTTCTTTTAAACCATTCATCCAAATGATTATAGACTTACGTTCAGATACCCTCACCAAGCCTACCCAAGGCATGTTGGAAGCCATGTGGTCAGCTCAAGTTGGAGATGATGTATTTGGAGAAGATCCGACTGTCAATGCCCTGGAGCAGAAGATGGCGGACATGTTTGGTATGGAAGCAGGGATTTTTTGTCCTTCGGGTACCATGACCAATCAGATTGCCATCCGTCTTCATACCCGGCCACAAACCGAACTGATCTGTCATAAATATTCCCATATCTACCTTTATGAAGGAGGAGGAATTATGTCCAATTCGCATGCTTCGGTAAAACTTTTGGACGGGGAATATGGAAAAATCAGTCCCTCCGACATCGCCGATGCCATCAATCCTGATGATGTTCATGCGCCCGAAACTACCTTGGTTTCTCTTGAAAACACCATGAATAAGGGTGGCGGCAGTATTTATACTTTAGAGGAAATCAAACCCATTAAAGCCCTATGTGATCAGCATGGTTTGAAACTTCACCTTGATGGAGCCAGGATTTTCAATGCACTAGAAGTCACAGGTGAAAGTACCAAAGCTTGGGGAGCGATGTTCGATACCATTTCGGTTTGTCTGAGTAAAGGTTTGGGTTGTCCGGTAGGCTCTGTCCTTTTGGGAACCAAATCAGATATCAAGCGTGCAAGAAAAGTCAGAAAATCTTTTGGTGGCGGGATGAGGCAGGCAGGTTTTTTGGCCGCTGCGGGAATTTATGCGCTAGATCACCAAGTCAAAAGACTGGCAAAGGACCATGACAGGGCAAAGAAATTAGGGCATATCCTGGAGCAACATCCTTTAGTATCTGAAGTTTTTCCTGTTGTCACCAATATTGTAATCGCCAGATTAAAAGATATCACCCCTGCCGAAATGCTCCAAAAGCTAGATGCTGTTAGTATTAAAGCAGTACGCTTTGGCAAGGATCAGATCAGGTTTGTGACCCACTTGGATTTTGGGGATGAGGGATTGGAGGAGTTTGGGAAAAGGGTCAAGGAAATAAGATAGAAATACGTTTTGCGAAATAGGTTGAAATAATTTAAGCAGAAATACTGGAAGATTTTACAGGTTCAGTAATGGTACCTGCACTGTAAAATAAAAAGAGATTCGTTTTCTACTCGATAAACCAACCTATTCTCAAGGTCTATTCTCCTTGACCACCATCCTGCAAGGTCATGTTTCAATGGTTCAGGTTTTCCATTCCCTTGAAAAGGACTTCTTTGGATTTCTTTAATCAGTGTATTGATTTTTTTAAGGGTTTTCTTATCGGTGACCTGCCAATACAAATAATCCTCCCATCCTGTACTCAGAAAAATCAGTTTCATAGAGTTCAGGATTATTCAACCAATTCTTTTTCCTGACCCAATCCTTTTTGATATTCTTCCAGACCAAGAAGCAGTCGTTCTGCATTCTTCGGACTTTTCATCAAATAAAAAGTTTCCTGCATGCTTTCGTAATCTGATTTTGAAAGTACCACCACATCCTCTCCATTTGCCCTTGTTACAAAAAGTGGGCTGTGGTCAGTAAATACCTTATCCAAAAATGTTTTTAGATTTTGTCTGAAGTTGGTGTATGTTGTGATTTCCATTTTCTTGTTTTTTTGTAAAAATAGAACAAATTCAATTATGTACAAAAAACTGTACAGATGTATTTATTCATTAAGACCTCCCAAAAGATTTTGCCTTGGATTTTGGAGATGAAGAAAGTTCTTTCTAATCGCTTATAAAACAAAAAAAGCTCGCAGAAATGCGAGCTTCTCAGTACCCAGAGCCGGAGTCGAACCGGCACGAGTGTAACCTCATTGGTGTTTGAGACCAACGCGTCTACCAATTCCGCCATCTGGGCATTTCAATCATTGCCCGTCCCTTGCTGAACGGGATGCAAATATGAGTAAAGATTTTTTTTCCTGCAAGACCTTTCAGGGCAGTTCTTGGATTTTTTTGGAACTGAAAGCAACAGGTTTTTCTGCAAAAAGGGTTTTGGTAAACGACCACACAGTTTTAAACAGCTCGGAATCACGGTATTGATTCAAAGCTTTCTCGCTTTCCCAATGGCTGAAGGTCATAAAAATATTTTTGTTGTTTTCATCCTGCCACAATTCCAAATGGCTACAGCCAGGAAAATTTCTGATTTTTTCCTTGGTATCATCAAAATTTTCCAAAAAAGCAGCTATGGCTTCTTCTCTGAAAGTCATCCTCACTATCCGGGTCAGCATATCATTCGGTTTCAAAATTGATAAATACCGGACTGTCATGCCTCAATCCCAACAAGTCAGCCCCATGTCCATGGTTGATTCCGATTTCCAACATGTCTATGCTGTTGAAAAATGCAAAGCAGTCTCCTGCTTCGACATTGTCATAAGTTTTGGTGAGCCTGCTGATTTTTTCCCTTCCAAACTCCACATAATATTTGCCCGGGTTGAGTTTGTCAAAAACCTCTTTGGGGATATT
Organism: Aquiflexum gelatinilyticum; assembly: GCF_024813435.1. Taxonomy (NCBI): domain Bacteria; kingdom Pseudomonadati; phylum Bacteroidota; class Cytophagia; order Cytophagales; family Cyclobacteriaceae; genus Aquiflexum; species Aquiflexum gelatinilyticum. The sequence continues at coordinate 206,530 of NZ_JANAEZ010000008.1, read as the reverse complement.
AGTGATCAGGTTTCCATAATTATCCACACGGATGACATGGCCGATGATCTGTTTTTTGGTGGCTTTGAATTGTCTTGGAATCATCTTTTTGATCTGTATCAAAGGTCCACCAAAATCATGAATCGCAGCACCTGAGGCCACTTTGGCGGCAATAGGGGCAAGGATATCCTTTACCGGAAAGGTACTTTCTTTAATATGCATTTCAGAAAACAGGACTACAATTCCCGGGTCATACTCAGAAAGCAGGCTCAAGACGCCGTTGTTTGGTCCAAGGAAAATATGTTCTTCCAGTTTGATGCCGATATATCCTTCCGTGCTGTTGCTTGTGCTGTTCATGGCTACCAAATGGACAGTTCCTTTTGGAAAATCCCTGTAAATCGCTTTTAATACAAATGCTGCATGAGCAATGTCATAGATATCGATTTTGTGGGTGATATCGACTATGTTCAATTGTGGGTTGATAGATAACATTTTGGCTTTCACCGCCGGTACATAATAGTCGGCGTCTCCAAAATCTGAGGTGAATGTTATCAATGCCATGGAAGCAAGTCTGTTAAAATTTTGTACTTTTGTAGCGGTGTGAACAAAATTAGGAATTTTATGCTTACACCCTCTATAGACTTCACAATTCAAGGAAATTAGATTGGTAGAAAAAATAATCACTCTGGAAAATATCCCGCTTCTGGACTTTTTGGGCTCAGAAAATGAGAATATCCGTCGCGTTGCAGAGGCTTTTCCCGAAAGTAAGATAGTATCCCGAGGCAATGAAATCCGGATTCAGGGACGTGCACCCGAAATCCTCAGAATCAATGATGTGATCAATATGCTCTTGCAGCACTTTCACAGATTCGGTCATGTGACTCCCGACAATGTCAAAGAATATATTGCGTTGGAAGGACAGCCCTTTACCGAAAATGAGAATAACGATGTCATCCTATATGGCAACAAAGGCCTAGTCGTCAAACCAAAATCCCCCAATCAACGCAAACTCGTTGAGTCTGCATTTAAAAATGATTTGGTTTTTGCATTAGGACCTGCCGGTACAGGCAAAACTTACATTGCAGTAGCACTTGCAGTCAGGGCATTGAAAAACAGAGAAGTCAAAAGAATCATTATCACCCGTCCAGCTGTGGAAGCAGGAGAAAACCTCGGCTTTCTTCCGGGGGATTTGCAGGAAAAGTTGGATCCATACCTGAGGCCCATTTATGATGCATTGGCAGACATGGTACCAGCAGAAAAACTCAAATATTACCAAGAAACCAGAGTAATCGAAATCGCCCCTTTGGCTTACATGAGGGGAAGGACGTTGCATGATGCCTTTGTATTGTTGGACGAAGCGCAGAATACTACCAGCGAACAGATCAAAATGTTCCTGACTAGGATGGGGCCCAATTCCAAAGTCATCATTACCGGTGATCAAAGCCAAGTCGATCTTCCATCTAAAAAGAAATCAGGGTTGACTGAAGCCTTACATATCCTGAAGGATGTCAAAGGAATCGGGGTGGTGAGCTTAAGCGGCAAAGATGTCATCCGTCATAAATTAGTCAAATCGATCATAGAAGCATACGAAAAAGATGAATCCCAAAGAGATGAAAGAAGAGAAGCCTATCTCCGTAGAAAAAGTACAGATCAAGGAACAGCTTGATACGGTTTTTGGCATCAGAGAGGAAGTATTTGTCATCGAACAGGAAGTAGATCCTTCAGAGGAATATGATGAGTTTGAGGATATTTCTCTTCACTTTTTGGCAAAATCTGATGGAGAACCTGCCGGCACTGCGAGGTGGAGATTTACTGACAAGGGTGTTAAACTGGAAAGATTCGCTGTATTGAAATCCAAGCGGGGAAAGGGCGTCGGGTATGCATTGGTCAATGCAGTGATAGAGGACATCAAACTTAACCCCGATGCCAAGGGAAAGAAGCTTTACCTACATGCCCAATTGGATGCGATGCCACTCTATGCCAAATTTGGTTTCCGGCAAGTTGGAGACATGTTCGAAGAGTGCAATATCAAACATTTTAAAATGGAATTATATTTGTGAAATCCGGAAGGATTGATTTACCATAAACCAACTTTAGTGATATGAAAAAATCATTGTTTACCCTTGCCTGCATTACCTTAATTACCTTTGGTTCATATGCCCAATCGCTTGAAGATCCTAAAGGTGAAATCAGGCTCAACTTTTTGAATACCATTATCTTGGGATCTGTTGAAATCGGGTATGAAAGTTTCTTCAAACCTGATCAATCTCTTGGTCTTGAGTTGCATTTAAATGACCGCTTCAGCTATAGAAGCCAAAATGATTCAAGGGACTTTTCTACTACTTCAATTTTAGCTTCCTACAATTTTTACTTTGCAGGAGATGGCAATGGTAAAATCTATATCTCTCCTTTTTTGAAATACAGGTTTGGGGAATTTGTTGAAACCTTAAGCAATACAACTACAGTCACAAGCATGAACAGTGGAGCAATAGGACTTACCGCGGGCTATAGATGGAATTTCAATAATTTTGCTTTTGGACCATTTGGATCTGTCAACAGGCAATTTTCCCAAGAAGTACAAAATAGGTTTTCGGCTGTAGAATTGAATGCCGGCTTCAATGTCGGATACCGTTTCTAAAAATATTAAACGTTTAATTTAGGGTAAAAGGGATCAGCAATGATCCCTTTTTATTTTTTTGTATTTAAATTCCCTGAAACAATTTATCCATGCGTTTTTCGGAATTTCCCTTTTTGCGGTATGCCGTTTTCTTCATCCTCGGGATAGTGTTTTATCCATTATTTGAAAAAATCGGCTTCCATTTTTCTTTAACTATTTGGATGGCTTTTATCCTGATCTACCTGATTTTGGTATGGTTCAATTCCCGTTTCAATATATTTAAATTTAAAACCATCCTTCCTACTTTGGCCTATTGCCAATTGTTGATGGCAGGCTATTTTTTCACATACCAAAAGGACATCCGAAATCACCCCAATAACCTTGTCAATTCCAAAAAAGAGATCAAAGCCTACCTTGCTACTGTTATCAGCCACGATGAACCGAAACCCAATTCGATTGCCAACAGGGTAAATGTCAAAAAAGTGTTTGATGGATCGGATTGGGAGGAAATGGAAGGAGAATTTTTGATTTATCACCGATCAGAGGAAGGCCTATCCTCAGGAGATTTGATTTTGGTATCCGGAAGCCCTCAAAAAATTAAGGGACCAACAAACCCTTTCGAATTTGATTACAGGAAATTTATGCTTAACCAACAGATTTCGCATCAGCATTTTATCGGAGAAAGATTTGAGAAATTTGGAAATCTTGCAGAGAACCCGGTTGAGACATTTTTTATCCATGTCAGGTCTGAAATCCTCTCGGGAATGGACAGTCTCATACATAACAGGCAGGCTAATCAGGTCGCGAAGGCAATTTTATTGGGACAAAAGAAAGATATGGATCGGGATATTTCAGATGCCTACGTCACTGCCGGGGCCATGCACATTCTGGCAGTTTCGGGATTGCACGTCGGGATTGTGTATGGATTCTTTTTTCTATTCATAAAACCGTACAGGCTTAAAGTCAAAAAAAGAGTCATTTACCTTAGCATGATCATTTTATTGATTTGGGGATATGCGTTGCTGACAGGAATGTCACCTTCAGTCATGCGTTCTGCGACCATGTTTTCGCTGATGGCTTTGGCCCAGATGAAATCCCGTAACCCTTCCATCTTCAATGCCATTGCTTTATCTGCCGTGATTTTACTTATGTATGATCCCTTTCTGATCTATGCAGTTGGATTTCAGCTTTCCTACCTGGCACTGATCGGGATTTTGGTGATTCAGCCCTTATTGGTGCGTCTTTGGAGTCCTACAAACAGGATTGTAGACTATATCTGGCAAATTACAACAGTCAGTTTTGCCGCCCAACTGGCCACTTTTCCGATATCGGCTTACTACTTTCACGTCTTCCCTACCTATTTTGCAGTCGCCAACTTGGTGGCCATTCCCGGGGCATTTTTGATGATGGCTTTGGGGGTTCCCCTTATGGTTTTGATCAAGGTCCCTTACATTTCTTTGGTCTTGGCTTGGGTGACAGAAAAAACGATTATTGTGGTCAATACGCTGATTTTTTGGTTTCAGGAATTGCCCGGTTCGAGGATTTCAGATATTTATTTTTCTTCAAGTTTCATTTGGGTGTATTGGCTGATGCTTTCATTATTCATTTTACTTTGGCTTTATCCCGGAAGGAAAATGGCCTATACTTTATTGGTATTGTTAGGATTGGTTGGGATTTCACGGTTGGTTTTTACTTTTATTCCAAAGGAGAAAAATGAAATCACTTTATATGCTGCCGGAAAAGGAATCGCCCTAGATTACCATATCGGTGAAACTCTTTTTTGGTATGACCAAGCTTCAGAGCAGGATATCAGCTATAAAGTAATGCCAAATAGAAATGCGTCCTCGGCCAAATCCAGATTTCCAATGGTTGCTTTTGAAACTGAGAATGGTCTGGAAATTCCACTTGAGGGACTTAGCCAAAATCTGATTATTCAGAAAAATGTTTTTTTCTTACCGCAAGCGAGGGATTATTCAGTGTGCAGATGGGAAGAAAACAAATGGACATCTGTTACCAAATCAGATTCTATTTTGATGGATTCACATTCGTACAAAATAATATTAAACTCACCCTAATCTTGGAAGAGCAAAAGCAGTCGGCTATCTTTCAATTATCGATTTTCACAAGCTCAAAGAATTTCCCTTCGCCATGGACCAACCGATAATAACGCAGATCAAAGACAGGATAGGTTACATTATCCTCAACAGACCCGAAAAAAGAAATGCTTTAAACGGCGAAATGATCGCTTATCTTGATGCTGCACTGACGGATTTTGAAAGGGATGATGCTGTCAAGGTAATTGTTATCAAAGCCGAAGGAAAAGTCTTTTGTTCCGGTGCAGACCTAGCGGCACTACATGCTCTTCAGTTTAATTCTTTCGAAGAAAACCTGATTGACAGCCGTGGCCTTAAAGACCTTTTTCACAAAATTTATACTTTTCCCAAGGTCATCATTGCGCAGATTCAGGGACATGCCTTGGCTGGAGGATGTGGATTGGCGAGTATCTGCGACTTTTCTTTTGCGGCAACAGAAGCCAAATTTGGTTATACTGAAGTCAAAATCGGATTTATTCCTGCTATTGTCATGGTTTTTCTCCTTCGGAAACTCGGTGAAGGAAAAGCCAAGCAGCTGCTGCTGGAAGGAGACCTGATTTCCGCTACTTATGCCCAATCCATTGGACTGATAAACAGGGTGGTCGAAGCCGCCGAGTTAGAGGAAAAGGTTTATGCTTTTGCGCAAAAACTGATTGAACAAAACTCGGGTGAAGCCATGTCGCTTACCAAAGAAATGATAGGAAGGGTGCAGGAAAGGACTTTGGAAGAGGCTTTGGAATATGGAGCTTCGATGAATGCCAAGGCTAGAGGAACAGATGATTGCAAAAAAGGCGTCACCGCATTTTTGAACAAAGGGCAAATCAAATGGTAAATTGAGAGAAAAGGCTTTCCATATTCTCAGTACGGTTTTTGGATACAGTGACTTCCGTCCTGTTCAGTTGGAGATCGTGCTTTCTGTTTTGGAAGGAAAGGATACGCTTGCCCTTTTGCCCACCGGGGGGGGGAAATCCATTTGTTTCCAGGTTCCGGCTCTGACGATGGACGGAATCTGTGTGGTGGTAAGCCCGCTGATTGCTTTGATGAAAGATCAGGTGGACAACCTTCGGAAAAAGGGGGTTTTGGCTGCAGCGATTTATTCAGGGATGGGAAAAAGAGAGATCGATACCGTATTGGACAACTGCATTTACGGTAATTACAAGTTCCTTTACGTTTCCCCGGAGCGGCTCAAAACCGAGATTTTTATAGAGCGCTTCAAAAAAATGAAAGTCAATCTGATCGCTGTTGATGAGGCGCATTGCATCTCACAATGGGGATATGATTTCAGACCGCCTTATTTGGAGATTGCGCTGATCCGTGAATTTCACCCGAATGTTCCATGTCTTGCCCTGACTGCTTCCGCTACTTTGAAAGTAAAGGCAGACATCATCGAGAAGTTAGAGCTCAAAAAACCATCGGTCTTTGTCCGTTCTTTTTTCCGAAAAAACCTCAGCTATTCGGTCAGATTAGTAGAAAACAAGCTGGAAAAAGCCATTGAGATTCTGAATAAAATCCCCAGCTCGGCCATTATCTATGTCAGAAACCGGAAAGGCACCAAGGATATCGCCAATGTGCTCAATCAGATGGGGATTTCGGCAAGTTTTTACCATGCCGGCCTAGACAATGAGACGAGAGACAAGCGGCAAAATGAATGGAAGAAAAACCAAATCCGGGTCATTGTCGCCACCAATGCCTTTGGGATGGGTATTGATAAACCTGATGTCAGGGTAGTAATCCACATGGATTTGCCCGAAAACCTGGAAAACTATTATCAGGAAGCTGGCCGTGCAGGGCGGGACGAACACAAAGCTTATGGGGTTTTGCTGACTAATGAGCAGGACATGATGGTCTTGGAAGAGCGTGCGGCGATGGCTTATCCTCCGATTGATTTCTTGAAGAAAGTATACCAAAGTCTGGCAAACCAATACCGGATTGCGGTGGGAAGCGGATTTATGGCCAGTTATGATTTTGACATGTCTTCCTTTACGTCGACTTATGGGCTTGATTTGCTGACAACGTATAATGCTTTGAAAGTTCTTCAAGAAGAAGGGTTTTTGGAGCTGAATGAAGGATTTTATTCACCTTCGACTATTCATTTTTTGGTTGACCAAAGCAAACTCTACGAATTTCAGATCGCCAATGCCAAATTGGACCCCTTGATCAAAGTCTTGATGCGGACTTATGGCGGGGAGCTTTTTGTCGAATACCTCAAAATCCAAGAATCTAAAGTGGCCAAAAACGCCAAGATGGAAGAGTCTGACCTGATCAAACAACTCGAATACCTGGATCAGGTGGGGATTTTGGCTTACCATCCCAGAAATGACAAACCCCAAATCACTTTTCTGACAGCAAGATTTGATGCCGGAAAGCTACCTTTGAATGCAAAGAGAATTGAGGAAAGGAGACAAAATGCCATTTCCAAAGCCAAATCGATGGTAGGCTATATCAAGAACGCTTCCCTTTGCCGGGCAAATCAGATCTCCTCTTATTTTGGGGAAGAGGGAGATGATTTTTGCGGGATATGCGATGTCTGTCTTGAAAACCGAAAACATCATGATACTGAAGCAGAAAGGGTCAGAAAAAAGATTATTCAAACTTTAAGTGGGGGAACCTTGTTTTCCCTTCATAAAATCCAAGAAATTCCGGGTTTGAAAAACGATCCTTTTACAGTCAGGATTTTGAGAGAACTCGAGGAGGAAGGATTGATCATGACAGAACCAAACGGCACCTATAAAATCAAACACTGATGGCCTCATTTATTGATGATATTTTGGGAAAATTATTTCCTAAAAAATCAGCTCCCATGAACATGAAAGAGAATTTTTCCCAATCCGAAGGGGAAAAGGATATGGTTGCGAATTGGATGGAATCAGAGGAGGGAATGGCGACACTGAAGCTCATCAACAAAAATTACCATTTCAAAAAGTCAGGAATCACGGCTTCCCCGGAGGTACATATCCTCAATTCTCCATATGCCAACGGATTTGCAGTTTCTTTTGAAAGCCCTTTGGACGAAAAAACTTTTTCCCATCTTTTCTTTGCTTTTGGCAGACGAATGTTAGATTTGGGATATCATCGTGTAAGTCTGGACAGAAAAATGGAGGAAATTCAGGAAAATGTCAGGACTACTGAAAAACAGTATTTCAAGCCACCCCTGAGTAGCACTGATTTTTCCCAAAAGATTGACCAGATGTTTGGCAATGTGAGCATCGAAAAGGTCAATATCAACGATAAACCCAGCTTCCTCAAAGTTTTGGTCACGGTCTATTCAGACCATTTGTATCAAAACGCAAAGCCCTTTGACCAGTTTATCGACGATTTATTTCAAACCTACCCTTAGTATGGACCGAAAATCACTTAGAGAAAACCTTGAAAATTACAGAACACCCTTTGAAGATGAATCCTCTTTTGTGGATGATTTCATCGAGCTTACCTTTGATGACAATGCCTATGTCAGGGAAAGACTGGAGGGACATTTTACCGGATCGGCTTGGATTGTCAATAAAAGAAGGACACATACGCTTCTGACTTTACACCGAAAGCTCAACAAATGGCTCCAACTCGGAGGCCATGCGGATGGGCATGAAAACCTTCTTGAGGTGGCCATGGCCGAAGCACAGGAAGAAAGCGGGTTGACTTCTTTGAGGATTGTGGATTCAAGGATTTTTGACATTGACAGGCACACGATTCCGCAGAGAGGCGATGTTCCTGAGCATTTTCATTATGACGTCAGGTTTTTGTTTGAAGCCGAAATGAACGAGCCACTTCAGATTTCGGAGGAAAGTAAAGACCTTGCCTGGATACAGTTTGATGCCGTGGAGGATATAGTGGGGCTAAATCCATCTATTTTAAGGATGTTGGAAAAAACCTCCAAATCAGAAATCTTGATGTGATCCATCAAAGAATCAACACAATGAATAAATATAAACCGGAGGATGTACTGTCCTCTTTTTCTTTTTCAGTCCCGATCCAGGTCCGTTTTTCGGATATCGATGGCTATATGCATGTCAACAACGGGATCTATTTCAATTATTTTGAGCATGCCCGGGCTGAATTTTTATTTAGGGTCTGCGAATGGGATATTTTTAAAGTAGGTACGGTAGTTGCCAATATTAATATTGACTATCGGACTCCCATCCATGCCGAAGACAGGCCCGATGTCTATGTAAAATGTACCGGAATCGGGAATACTTCATTTGTATTGGAGCAGGTATTGATGGGGAAATCAAAAGACTGCGGGGATAAAATCTTTGCCCAAGCTTATACCACTATGGTTTTTGTGGACATGCAGACAATGCGCCCTGTCCCTGTTCCCGAGGAGTATGCTTTAAAATTAATGGGGAAATCTTCCAAAGAGGCATAATTCTTTATCTTTGCCCAAAATTAAAAAACCGTGAAAAAAAATCTCCTTTGGCTGATGGCCATCATCTCGTTTTGGTCTTGTAGTCCTTCCGAGCAAGAGCTCTTTGATGAGGGAATCAAAATGATGGAAACCGAGCAATATGACAAAGCCATTGAGTTCTTTGACAGGACCATCGAAAAAAATCCTGCAAATACCACCGCACTGAATGCAAAAGGAGTTGCCCTTTTCCAACAAAGTAAATTTGATGAAGCCATAGCCTCTTTTTCAGCTTCCATAGCCGTAGATTCCACTTCTTACAAACCCTACTTCAACAGGGGCAATGCCTATTTGGAGAAAAAATCCTACAAAGAAGCCCTGTTGGATTACAATACTGCCAATGGACTCGATCCAAAACAAAACGACATTTACTACAACAGAGGGCTTGCTTTATTGGCTTTGGAACAATATGAAGATGCCATCTTCGATTTTGATGTGGCGCTTCAGGCGGATCCGAAAAATGCATTGGCACAATTCAACAAAGCAAAAGCCCAACTTGGCAACAATGACCCTGTCTCAGCCATCAACTCACTGATCAATACCGTCAACCTTGACAAGCAAAACGGCGCGGCCTATTACCTTTTGGGTGTGACGCAGATGAGCGCTTTCGGTCAAAAAGAAGACGGCTGTGCCAATCTCAAACTTGCCCTGAGCCTCGGATACGCAGAAGCAAAGACTTGGATAGACGATTTTTGTAAAGAATAATGGCCTCAATCGGTAAGGACATATCAAAAGCAAAAACCCTGCTCGAACAAGGGCAATTGGTCGGAATCCCAACCGAAACGGTATATGGATTGGCCGGCAATGCCCTGAATCCTGATGCTGTGGCCAAGATCTTTGCAACCAAAAACCGACCGGATTTTGATCCTTTGATCTTGCATACTTCCGGCATGGAACGGGTCCATGATTTTGTCAAAGAAATCCCTTTTCCTTTGGATCTGTTGGCATCAAAATTTTGGCCGGGGCCACTGACTTTGCTTCTGCCAAAAAAGGAAATTGTACCTGACTTGGTTACAAGCGGGTTGGATACCGTGGCAGTAAGAGTGCCGAGTCATCCACTGACCAATGAGCTATTGTCAGAATTGGATTTTCCTTTGGCAGCGCCGAGTGCCAATCCCTTTGGCTACATCAGTCCTACCAAAGCAAGCCATGTCAATGACCAATTGGGTGACAAAATAGCTTATATCCTTGACGGAGGAGACTGTGAAGTCGGACTGGAAAGTACAATCGTGGGATTGGAAGAAGGTGAAGTGACTGTCTACCGTTTGGGAGGGTTGGACCTGAATGCCATCCGTGAAGTGGTGGGCGAAGTGAGAGTAATGACACATTCGAGCTCCAATCCAAAGTCACCGGGAATGCTCAAGAGCCATTATTCCCCAACAAAACCATTTATTCTTGGTAAATTAGAAGATCTTGTTTTGGAATATTCCACAAGGGGAATTCCATTCGCGATTTTATCTTTCTATCAAAAATTTATATCCCTAGATCAATCCAAACAAATCCAATTGAGCCAAACAAAGGATTTGAATGAAGCAGCAAAAAATCTATTTGCTGCCATGCGGGCTTTGGATACCATGGATGTTTCCGTAATTTTATCAGAGCTTTTGCCTGAAGAAGGATTGGGTAGGGCGATCAACGACAGACTGCGGAGAGCGGCTGTTCAGTAGGCAGGTTTCAGTGGGCAGTTTTACAGTATTCAGTTTACGGTTGGCAGTGTTCAGTAAAAAACCTGTGTCAGTGGATCAGTTTTCAGTGTCAGAATTATTTTCTTCATTCGATGAAAGGTCAAAAAACCAAAATTACTTCCAACTTCTTACTTCTAACTTCCTACTTCCCACTTTCTTTAATCTTCAAAACCTTTTAAACAACAATAAACATGAACAACAGAATCAAAAGTGTGGACAATCTTGATTTTAAGGGTAAGAGAGCCCTTGTCAGGGTAGATTTTAATGTCCCTTTGGATGAGCATCAAAATGTAACAGACGATACGCGAATCAGTGCGGCCATTCCCACGATCGAAAAAATATTGAAAGACGGCGGTTCAGTGATCCTGATGTCGCATCTTGGCAGGCCAAAAGATGGTCCTGTGGATAAATATTCCCTAAAACATGTCATCAGCAATCTCCAAAAATTATTGGGACAATCGGTGAAATTTGCTCCTGACTGTATCGGAGAGGAAGCCAAAAACCTTGCTGCAGGCTTGAAACCAGGGGAAGTGCTTTTGCTTGAAAATCTCAGGTTTTACAAAGAAGAAGAAAAAGGAGATGAAGCTTTTGCAGAAAAGCTTTCAAAATTGGGTGATGTGTATGTGAATGATGCCTTTGGCACCGCTCACCGTGCACATGCTTCCACGGCTGTGATTGCCAAATTTTTCAATACCAAAGCCGCCGGTTACCTGATGATTTCAGAACTTGACAATTCTGACAAAGTTCTTGAAAATCCTGAGCGACCTTATACAGCCATCATGGGCGGCGCAAAGATTTCTGATAAAATTTTGATCATCGAAAGGTTATTGGACAAAGTCGACAACTTAATCATCGGCGGCGGAATGTCCTATACTTTTTCCAAAGCAAAGGGTGGAAATATCGGAGACTCTCTCTGTGAGCCTGACAAGTTGGACTATGTGTTGGAGTTGATGAAAAAGGCAGAGCAAAAAGGAGTGAAAATCATCCTTCCATTGGATACGGTTACTTCTAAGGCTTTTGCCAATGATGTCGAACAGGGTCTGGCCAAAGCCGGAGAAATTCCTGACAATTGGATGGGATTGGATATCGGACCGGAAACAAGGAAATTGTTCGGAGATGTCATCAAAAACTCCAAAACCATTCTCTGGAACGGCCCAATGGGGGTTTTTGAAATGAGTAGTTTCCTAAATGGAACCGTGTCTGTAGCCCAAGCTATCGCAGACGCCACAGAGGCCGGCGCATTTTCTTTGATCGGTGGCGGTGATTCGGCCGCGGCTGTCAACAAATTTGGTTTTGGTGACAAAGTATCTTATGTGTCTACCGGTGGAGGTGCTTTGTTAGAACACATGGAAGGCAAGGTATTGCCAGGAGTGGCAGCTTTAATGCCTTGATAAAAGTTAATAAAAAGTAAGTGAATAGATTACGAAAAAAGGCCGGTAATTGTCGGCCTTTTTTCTTTCAGTCCTTTACCTCCAAAAATGATATAAGAAAGAATAATTCAATCCTCCTTGCGTTTTGCTACAAAATTGTAATTTTGGCCTTTATTGTTAAATCTTCACCCATGAAAAAAATCTTTTTTACATCCATCCTTATCCTGGGATTGGCAGGTTGTATATCCGATATCGAAGAAATCTCAGGAACATGTACTGTCCTTCTTAAGGATGGTACCACCATCGAAATGAGTCAGGACATCAGGCAGAATACAAGAACAGGGACCATAACCTACCGTGATGAGGACGGTAAATTGTGGTCCATATTCAAAGAAGACTATGAGTCTTTTGACTGTGGGTCTTGATTTACGTGCTTAGGGCTATTTATTTTTTCTGATACTTTTCTGTTCTTGAGTCTTTGATTACTCCTTTCCAATTTAATCCAAAAGCGAAATCATAGGTATTGCCTGCCTCATCTACATGGCAATCCATATCATGGGCTACATCTTCAAATTGGCTTTCTACCGTTTCCATATTGGCAGGCATCTGTACCGGTAATAATCCGCTTGGTTCTGCAGCTCCTGATAAAATATCTAAAATTGCCTGATCCTGAACATTGAAGTGCAACACGATTCCCTGAACCTCTTTTTCAAATTCTGAAAAAACCATTGGGTTAGAGGCCGAAATAATGGTTATAACAGGTTTTCCGTTTATGACTTTTTTGGTATCCATGATGTTTTGAAGGTCCTTCAGATTGGAAGCTGTGATGGTTTTGTTTTTATAAGACCTGTTGGTAACCTGTGGAGCGAGTACCGGATCTCCTGCCGCAAGGCTTTGTTCTCGGGCAGTAGCAGCTGTGTAAGTGCCATATTGGAGACTGATGGGCACATAGCCATTGCCTCCATTCATTCTGTCTGCAGGGTCATATCCCGTTCCTGATTCAGGGTTGCTGACAAAGACCAATGCAAAATCTGCTTCCTCGGGATTTTCGGTAACCTGAAAGTATTTTTTGGCGATTTCAAGGTTCACTGCATCTACCCATTGTTCTTCCGATTTGATTCCCCACCAATTGGTAGTTGAAGGAATAAATTTTTTAGGGATATAGACCTTGCTGTTTTTGGCGATGGGAAGGACATTTTCTTTATTCTTCAACATGACCACGGACTTGACTTGCGCCTGAAATCCTTCTTCCATAAATGCCGGATTACCGACAGTTTCCCTGGTATGGGCGATTTCGAGGTAAGGATTTTCAAATAAGCCTGTCTGGAAAATATTCCTCAACAGCCTCACCGCTGACTTTTCAAATCTTGCTCTCATCCATTCTTCACCATGTTCTTTAACGCCTAACTGGTAGGCTTCCAAGACAGGTTTGATGTCATTGTTGCCGCCAAACTGATCGGCACCTGCCATGATTACCCGGTAATGTCTTTCGGCAATGCTGGCGGTTTCCATGCCCCATGGTTTTCCTGCGAAGACTTCCACATTGTCTCTTTCATTGCCTGTCACTCCCCAATCGGTGCAGACGACGCCTTCATATCCATATTTTCCTCTCAACAAATCGGTAATGAGATATTCGCTGTAGGCATTGGCTACATTTTCTCCGTTTTTGCTGTCCTGCCCATAAGAAATGGTATAGTAAGGCATGACTGCTGAAGCAGATTTGGTTTTTCCGCTCAGCTTAAATGCGCCTTCTGTGAAGGGTACCAAATGTTCTTCGAAGTTGTTCCCGGGATACACCGCAAACTTTCCGTAAGCAAAATGTCCGTCTCTTCCTCCTTCTTCAGGTCCGCCACTTGGCCAGTGTTTGACCATGGCATTGACACTTTGAAAGCCCCAACCTCCGGAGATTTCATATTCAGGTGCAGAAGACTGAAATCCGTCTACATATCCCCGTGCCATGTCCGCCGATAGTCTTGAATCCTCTCCGAAAGTCCCTTTCAATCTGTTCCACCTTGGTTCGGTACCAAGGTCTATCTGCGGAGAAAGTGCTGTCGTCAATCCCAAAGCCCGGTATTCTATGGAAGCAACTTCTCCAAACCTTTGCACCAAAGCCGGATCAAAAGTCGCTGCCAATCCTAGGGCTTCAGGCCACATGGAGATATTGCCTCCTGCGCCAGCGTTGTATTCCGTACTCGCGATTGGGCTGTGTCTTGGGTCTGAACTGTTATTGGTCGGGATTCCGAAACCCAAACCTTCGACATAAGCTTGGGCATTGTTGTTCCATTGGGCAGCTACTTCAGGGCTTTCTACCCCTGTGATCAATACATGCCTGAGATTGTCTTCAGTCAAAAACTTCTTTTGTTGGTCTGAAAGCGAGGAAGATGGCATACCGCTTTCAGAAAGTGGTTTTCCTTCGTATGTACCTGCACCAAATCCCACGGGTGCAGCAGGGATGGCTTGGTGAGAACTGTAAAGCATCAGTCCTGCAATCTGTTCGACTGACAATTTGGTGGCCAAGTCAGTTGCCCTATCCTTAAAGGAAAGCCTCCAGTCTTCGTATTTGTCAAGTTCTCCGTTCTTGTTCAGGTCCTTGAATTTCAACCCTTTTTCATCAAGAATATTGACACCCGAAGATTTTGAATAACCGAGTTTTGCACCTTTTGATTGGGTGAGGATGGTGATATTTCCATCTAATGGGGTTTCTTCCACCACATTTTTTTCGCAGGACATCAACATGGCTGCTATCGCAAACATAGGGATGGTTTTTTTGGTTATTTGTTTCATGGTCAGCGTATTTATATCCAAATGTATTTCAAAATGTAAAAAATACATAATGAAATTTTTGCAGGTCAATTTAATTAATTAATATTTGCTTTTGGTTCAAAGAAATCGACCAATCTTACGGCTAAATGCCCACTTAAATGATTCAACCGCAAGCACATTGAGAATCTCTTTATATTTCCCAAAAAACAATAACCTATGTTAACCTTTGATTCCTTGAAAAGAAGTTTATTTCTTCTGATGACGGTCTTGGTGGTATTTGCGTCCTGTAATAAAAGGAGCGGAAAACCAAAAGTCTTAGTATTTAGTAAAACGGCCGGATTCTATCATGAATCCATTGTGGATGGGGTAGCTGCCATCCAAAAACTCGGAGCAGAAAACGATTTTGACGTGGACACTACGACCAATGCGGAGATGTTTACGGAAGAAAATCTGAAAAAATATTCAGCAGTCATTTGGTTGAGTACTACTGGTGATGTACTCAATCATTACCAAGAGGCAGATTTTGAGAGATATATCCAAGCAGGTGGTGGGTATGTAGGTATCCACGCAGCAGCGGATACCGAATACGAATGGGGATGGTATAGTAGACTTGCAGGCGCTAATTTTTCTTATCACCCCGGCATAGGTGACCCACATCCAAATGTTCAGGATGGTAAATTGAATGTTACAGATAGAAACCATCCAACTACCCGTTTTTTACCGGAGATTTGGAACAGAAGGGACGAATGGTACCATTTCAAAAAGCTGAACCCCGACGTCAATGTTTTGATGGACATAGATGAATCAAGCTACTTGCAGACTAAACCGATGGGATTCCATCCAATGGCTTGGTACCATGAATTTGATGGTGGAAGGGCATTCTATACAGCAGGGGGCCACACCAAAGAATCTTATACTGAAGAACTTTTCCTAAAACATGTTCTTGAAGGAATCAAATATGCTATCGGGGAAAACAAAGAGTTGGATTATTCCAAAGCAAAGACCCAAAGAGTTCCTGAGGAAAACAGATTTGAAAAGATCAACCTTGTAGTCGGTGAATTTACCGAACCTACCGAAATGACCATTTTGCCCAATCTTGACATCTTGATAGCACAAAGAAGAGGTGAGGTCATGCTGTACAAAAACGGTGATTCCACAGTCCGAGAGATTGCCAAGCTGGATGTGTATTGGAAAACAAGTACGCCTGGTGTCAATGCTGAGGAAGGTTTGATGGGTATTCAGAAAGATCCGAATTTCGCGGAAAACAATTTTATTTTCATGTATTACAGCCCAACGGGCAAGGAAGTCAACAGGCTTTCAAGGTTCAAATTTGAAAATGACAAGCTGGATTTGGCTTCTGAAAAAATCATTTTGGAATTGTATTCCCAAAGGGAAATTTGCTGTCATACCGGTGGTTCTATCGCTTTCGACAAAGATGGATTGCTTTACCTTTCGACAGGAGACAACTCCACGCCGTTTGACCAAAGAGACAGCAAATTTGTCAACAGAGGCTTTGCACCTTTGGACAACAGAGATGGTTTTGAGCAATTTGATGCTAGAAGAAGCTCAGGAAATGCCAATGACTTGAGAGGAAAGATTTTGAGGATCAAAGTAAACGAAGATGGCAGCTACGAGATTCCGGAAGGCAATTTATATCCAAAAGGAACTGAAGGTACAAGACCTGAAATATATGTTCAGGGAAACAGAAACCCTTATAGAATTTCCGTGGATCAAAAAACAGGATTCCTCTATTGGGGAGAAGTAGGTCCTGATGCAGCCAATGACAGCTTGGATACAAGAGGTCCAAGAGGCTATGACGAAGTCAATCAGGCAAGAAAAGCGGGTAATTTTGGTTGGCCGTATTTTGTTGGCAATAATTACCCTTACCGAGAATTTGACTACACTACAGGAACTCCTGGTGCGGCTTTCGATCCTGAGAAGCCAGCCAACAACTCCAAAAACAATACCGGGGTGAAAGTGGTAGCGCCGATGTCGCCTGCATTTATATGGTATCCATATGGAGTTTCTGCTGAGTTTCCACAGCTCGGTACAGGCGGCAGAAATGCCATGGCAGGTCCTGTCTATTACTCGGACATGTATCCTGCAGATACAAAATATCCTTCCTACTATGATGGGAAGTTCTTTATGTATGATTGGGTAAGGGGTTGGATCAAAGTGGTGACTATGTTGCCAAACGGTGACTTTGACAAAATGGAGCCCTTTATGTCCAAAACCAAATTCAATGCCCTGATCGATATGGAAGTCGGCCCGGATGGTAAATTCTATGTGTTGGAATATGGAAATGGGTGGTTTACCAAAAATGCGGATTCGGGACTATCCAGAATTGATTTCAATGCAGGAAACAGAACCCCTGTCGTCCAATCAATTTCCGTAGATAAAAAATCCGGTTCAATTCCCTTCACGGCAACATTTACTGTAGAAGCCAATGACCCCGAAAACGACCCCTTGAATTTTGTTTGGGATCTTGGAAACGGAGAAACAGTCAATACCACAGAACCAAAATTGACACATACTTTCACTGCAGTCGGTGATTATGATGTACAGGTTTCGGCCATCGATCCTAGCAATTTGAGTGCAAAAAGTACGATAGCTTCTGTTTATGCAGGAAATGTTGCCCCGATCGTAAACATTGAACTCAAAGGGAATCAGACATTCTATTTTCCTGGTAAGAAAGTAGTATACAATGTTTCAGTATCAGATCCTGATGATGTAGCGGCAGGTAATGACCTTTCTACCCTGTATGTCTCCGCAGACTATATTTCAGGATTGGATCAGGCAGAAGCAGGCAAAGGTCATCTGATCATGACTGAAGCCATGACAGGAAAGAGCTTAATAAGTTCATTGACTTGTATGACTTGTCACAAAGAAGACGAAGCTTCCATCGGCCCTGCTTATGTGGATGTGGCGCGGAAATACAGAAGAAACCCTGAAGCCGCAACAACTTACCTTGTGAATAAAATCCAAAAAGGAGGAGGCGGTGTTTGGGGTGAAACGGTAATGCCTGCAAACCCGAACCTGAAGAATGATGATGCCAAAAAAGTAGTTGCCTATATCCTTTCACTTGGAAGAAGAGATGCTGTCGAAAAGCCTTCACTACCGGCATCTGGATCGGTAGACCCAACGGTTAGTAAGGCCCTGAGTGACAATGGGGTGTTTGTCCTTTCAGGAAGTTTTACGGACAGAGGAGCAGAAGGAGTCAAACCTTTGACAGGAAACAGTGCAGTAACCCTCCGAAATCCGAAGATGGGAATGGATCAGGCAAGAAACCTCGTCGATTTCTCAACCATGTCGTTTGGCGGAATGACCTTGATGATGATTCCTGACAAAGAAGCATCTTTTGCTTTCGAAGGAATTGACCTTACTGATATAGGCTCTATACAGGTATTGGGAGGTGGTCAGGAACCTAGTAATGAAGGTTTTGTCATTGAAGTCAGATTGGATTCACCTTCAGGTAAGAAAATCGGCGAAACCAAGTTGATGACTTATCCAGGTGGTCCCGGAGGACGCGCAGGGGGAATGGCAAACATCACCATTGAACCAATCACGGATGGCAAAAAGCACGATATTTATTTTGTAACAAGACCGGCGGCGGCAGGAGAACCAACAGCGATTTTGGTATCTGCGGAATTCAAGGCCAAGTAAGCCTCTGACTTTGTTTGCATTAATTAGCACGATTGATTAAAGTCAAAAGTAAAGCCCCAACAAAATCGACAGATTTTCTTGGGGCTTTCTTATTTGAAAATGAAAAATAGCAAATAAATGTTCCTTTACTTCAAAGGCGAAAAAGGGAGAGGCTTAAGGTATACCGAGGTTATCTTTTCGACTATTTTTCCGTTTTGCTCTGAAGCATCTCGGACCACAATCCAAGAAGGATCTTTTCCGAATTTTTCGAAGGATGCTTTGCCAGCTTTTTCATTCTTGTGTGCCAAAAGATAAACCAATTTGGTCTGTACAGCAGGATCTTTTTCGACAGTGTACCAATACATCACATTGATCATGCCGTGTTTTTGGAACAATTCACGTGTATAATCCCTGAATCTCGCATGGATTGCGTCCACTTTTCCTGGCATCATGGTATACGTCCTCAATTCAAAAACCCTTTCTCCTTGGTAATCATCGCGGATGATTTCCGGTGTCAGGTCAGGTGCATTTTCCATAAATACCTGTTCAACTTTCGCTACCAAAGGACCATTTGCTTCTGAGGCCTTCGCAGCGGCTTGCCACTCGGGACTGTTGGCAAATTTATTCCAGAATAAATCCCTTGATTCTTTGTTGGGATAGGCAAGAATGAAGGTTAAGGTGTTATTGGTTTCGTCCGTAGGAATGAAATAGGCAATGTTTTCAATTCCGTTTTTTTCAAACAATTTTAGGGTATGGTCTTGAAATCTTTTGATCAGATCGGGTCTTTTTCCTTCATGTGCAGTGTAAGTCCTCATTTCAAAATACCGGGTATCCTGAGCATGGATCAGATTGGGAATCAGGCCGCAAAGGACCAAAATAATAATTGAAAACTTTTTCATAAGGAATTATAATTTAATTGGACTGTAATTTTAGATTTTGTTTTTCCAGCCAAAATAGGCTGATACGGAAAGAATCGCGGCAATGATAAGCAAGCCAAATGTTTCCCTAGCTTCTTCGGATTCCTGCGTTTTCATGGTCAGGTCTTTGTTTTCTAGTTCATAATTGACCCACTCGGATACCGAAGTCGGATAGAAATAAACCGCTCCGATGATACTGGCTACAATAATTATTCCCAAAGGAATCAAAGGATGTTTTCCCATTACGGCAAGTCCGCAAAATATAGCTGCAAGTAAATAGACGGATACCCATATTTGAGGATCGGGGTCGTTGACTTGCCAATAGGCAAAAAGCAAGAATACAATCGACCAGAAAATGAAGAAGTATTTTGGGAAATTTTTCATGGTATGGTGGGTTTTGTCTACAATTTAGGAATTAAAATGGAGGGCTTGGAAAAGTTTTTTGTAGAAATTTGAATCAAATTTGGTTTATATTATAAACTACTTTATATTTGAAATTCAAATAAACACTTACACCATGAAAATAGGGGTTTTTATCACCATAATGGTTTTGGCTTCATTGTCTGTATATGGACAGGTTTCCTCTCAGGAAGCCATAAAGAAACTTTCATTTATAGAGGGAAAATGGGAGGGAAAAGCTAGTGTAACCACCGGACCGGGTCAGACCATGCAATTGGATCAACATGAAAATGTAGAGTTGAAATTGGGAGGGAAAATACTTTCTGTCGAAGGAAAGGGATATAATGAAGGCAAACTTGAATTCAATGCCTTTGCGATCATTACTTTTGATGAAGCCAAACAGGAATATGAAATGATGAGCTGGCTGGCTTCAGGACAAAAGACGAAAGCCTATGTAACCGTGCAAGATGACAAAAATTGGGAATGGGGTTTTGATGTTCCGCAGGGAAAAGTTCGGTATTTCATTACTTTAAATGAAAAAGGTCAGTGGTCAGAGAAAGGGGAATTTTCTCCCAATGGGAAAACGTGGTATCCGAGTTTCAACATGCTTTTAGATAAAAAATAATATATCGAAAATGGAAAATACCGAAAAGTGGGATGAGGCTGAAAGTATTCAGTTGATCCGGACGATGATCGAATCCACCAAATACAAAATCTATTCGGACAGGTTTATATATCTCCTTTGGGGGTATTCGGTACTTGGATGCGCACTGATTCATTATTTATTGGAATTTGTAATTGGATTTCAAAACCCTTCTTTGGTTTGGATGGCAATGCCGTTGGTTTCCGTTGCACATTTTGTTTTTATAAACAAAAGAAAGACAGCATCCACCGGACCAACATTTACAGGCAGGGTAATGGCAGGGATTTGGACAGGAATGTTTTTCGCAATTATTGCCTTGTTGATCGGTTCTTTTAGAATCGGATGGGATTCCACGTATCCATTTTTTATGTTGTTGTATGGATTGGCCGGTTATACCACTGGAGTTACTTTGCAATATAAATACCTCGTTTGGGGAGCCTTGGCAAGCATGATCTGTGGGGTAATGGCTTTTTTTCAACCTTTTCAATATCAGTTGTTGCTCTTAATGGTCGCTATTGTTGTGAGTTATATATTGCCTGCCCATTTGATGGGGAGTTTAAAAAAATAATTTTATGTTCAAAGATTTGGATCCCCTTCTCCATAGTCAATTGAGGTTGGCGATCGTGTCATTGCTGATGTCTGTGGAGGAAGCAGAGTTTAATTTTATCAAAGAAAAAACCAAATCTACAGCCGGCAACCTGAGTGTACAGCTATCCAAACTCAAGGACGCGGGTTACATAGAGGTGGGTAAGTCTTTCAGGGATAATTTTCCACTGACCACATGCAAAATCACCGAAAACGGAAAGGTAGCATTTGACCATTATGTGAGCGCATTGGAGGGATATATCAAACTGAGGGATTCTCAATGAAAAGAAATCACAACCTGAACATTTCCTCCAAAGGAATACTTACAGGGGAATTGTCTGGATTTGAAATAGAGATATCGGCCATGTATTTCCACCATTTTTGTACGACAGGATGGTTACCAAGTTCTTGGGAATTGCCCTTTCCTGTTATTCTTTGAAAGGCAAATAGGGTGGAGGTTTCTCTGTCCAAAAAAATGAAATATTCAGAAATTCCCGAATCCTCGAGTAGTTTTTTCAGTTCGGGCCATATTTCATCATGTCTCCGCCTGTATTCTTCTTCCATGCCGGGACGGATAGACATCTTGAAGGCAAATGTGCGCTGTTCTGTTTTCATTCTGTTTAAATTCAAAGTAAAAGTCCAGCTAAAATCTTGACCGGATTTTGTCACACCTTCGAGGTTTTGGAAACCTCAAAGGTTAAACCAACACCACCCTCAGACTCTTTGCCCCGTGGGCTCCAATTACCAAAGATTGCTCTATGTCGGCAGTCTTGGAAGGGCCAGCGATAAATAGCCCAAAACCGGATTCCTGTAAGCCGATCCTGTCATAAGCATGATGCATGTTGGCGACCAAATGGGCAGAATCCAACACAATCACCAAATGCTCTGTGATGAAGGGCAGTGCCCGCAAACCCATATCCTGATCCTCCAACCATATTGCACCGTTTTCTGCTACTCCGAATTGTCCCCTGATAATGGCTAGATTCAGGTCATCGAGGTGATGTGCATCTTCAGTGATTCTGATATTGGTGAAGGAAGAAAAATCTTCAATACGGGAATAGACTTTTTCGAAAACCTTAGAATCCAACAAGCTTAAAAACTCCTCTTTTGATATCACTTCACCTTTGTTGGCTTGGATGGAAGCTATAAACCTGGCTTTCAAATCACCCTCAAATTCGAATTCAGGGATAGTTGGAAGGTCCTTTGCTTCCAAAGGAACTGCCTTGATTTTGGACAATATCAGATCCCTGCTGCTCATTTGCGGTTCTTTTTGTACCAGTCTTTGAATGACTCTTTTGGCAACTCAGGCAAGTCCCGTTGCTTTCCCCAGGTATTCAGACCTGAATAGGTGATGCTGTCAGGCAGGATTTTCAAAGCCCCACGCATCAAATTTCCGCTGAGGTTATAGGCGAAAGGAACCGAAAAAACCCCATTGGCAATCTTCATCGCCAGACTTTTAGCCCTGTCAGGCTGTGCTTTGGTGATTTCCTGCCGCCACTCATAGAGTTGCTCGTGGATATTGATCTTCACAGGACAGACATCGGTGCAGCTGCCGCAAAGGGTGGAGGCAAATGGCAATGAACTGTGTTTTTGTAAATCTATGCCCGGAGACAATATCGATCCAATCGGACCGGGAACAGTGCTTTCATAGCTGAAACCACCGCTTCTCCTATAAATCGGACAGGTATTCATACAAGCCCCACATCGGATACATTTGAGTGAATTTTTGAATTTTGGTCTTGCCAATTGTGCAGTCCGGCCATTGTCCACCAAAACGATATGGATTTCTTTTCCCGGAGATGGACTTCTAAAATGGGAAGTGTAATTGGTGACGCTTTGTCCTGTCGCCGATCTTGCGAGCAGACGGAGGAAAACCCCCAAATGGGCCCGCTTCGGGATGATTTTTTCTATTCCCATACAGGCGATGTGCACATCTGCGAGGTGGACACCCATGTCGGCATTGCCTTCATTGGTGCAGACCACAAACTCTCCCGTTTCCGCAACTCCGAAATTCAC
This sequence comes from Aquiflexum gelatinilyticum, assembly GCF_024813435.1. NCBI lineage: Bacteria > Pseudomonadati > Bacteroidota > Cytophagia > Cytophagales > Cyclobacteriaceae > Aquiflexum > Aquiflexum gelatinilyticum. Next base: position 183,425 of record NZ_JANAEZ010000008.1, on the reverse strand, counting down.
CCCAGTGATCGCTACTTTTGCGGAAAGGAATTTTTCCCTCAAATGGATTCTTGCCGCGTGGGTGAGGTAATCCGGATCTTCGTTTCCTTTTTCGGTATGGAGTTTTTCGTGAAAAATTTCAGAAATATCCCTTTTCTTCAGATGGATTGCCGGCAAGACTATATGACTTGGGGCCTGATTAAGGAACTGTACGATGCGCTCGCCAAGGTCCGTATCCACGACTTCGATTCCATTTTTTTCCAGATAGGGATTCAAGTGACATTCTTCTGTCAGGATGGATTTGCTTTTGACGATGGCTTTGCAGCGTTTTTCCTTCAGAATCCCAAGAATAATCCGGTTATGTTCTTCTGCATCTTTTGCCCAGTGGACATGGATGTTGTTGGCTTTTGCATTTTTTTCAAATTCCTCCAGATAACTGCCCAGATTGGCCAATACATTGTCTTTGATCTGGGAGGCAAGGTCCCTGAGGTTTTCCCATTCAGGGACGGATTTGCTGATTTTATCCCGCTTGTCCCGGACAAACCACAGGGTCTCATCATGCCATTTGGACTTGGCCTGATCCTGCAAAAATTCCGCTGCCTGTATGGGATGGCTCATGAGATGGCTTCGTTTAGGATTTCGGAGATATGCTTAAACTGGATGGGATTGCCGTTTCGCTTGGCGATTCCCTGCAAATGCATGATGCAGGACATGTCTCCTCCCGTAAGGATTTCAACATGTTGTGCTTGGTGGTCGGCCAACCTATCCTTGCCCATTTGGATGGAAAGGGCTTCTTCGCTTACCGCAAATGTGCCTCCAAAACCACAGCATTCATCTTTCCTTTCCAATTCAACCCATTCCAATCCTTCCAGATTAACCATCAATTGCTTCGCTTTGTTGAAAGGGGTTTGGTGTAATTCACTTGAAGCCGAAAGCCTCAAACCTCTTTGCCCATGACAGGAAGCATGGTATCCAACCCTGTGGGGAAAGCTTCCTTTGATATTCTCGATTTTCAAGATATCAGTCAAAAACTCTGTCAGTTCAAAAATCTTGTCATGAAGCTCAGCTTGTTCTTTTTCCATTCCTGCGATGGCAGGCGCATGTTCTTTGACGTGCAGGACACAGCTACCTGATGGGGCCACGACATAATCAAAATCTTTGAAAATCCTTATAAAATGCTTGGTCGTGGCAATTGTATCCCTCTCATACCCCGCATTGGCCATGGGTTGCCCGCAACAGGTCTGACCCATTGGATAAGTCACTTGACAACCCAATTTCTCCAGCAATTCCAAAGTCGCAATTGCAACCTTGGGATAAAACTGATCGACGTAGCAGGGGATGAAGAGGCCTATATTTTTATTAAAATTCATTGTGTGGCGAATTCGGGTATTTTGGAAAGATATTTTTTGATACTGGATATTTGTGGATACTAGCGTCTTGCTCTCAGCTTTAATTGAAATCTGTCATTAATTCCTACCTCCACAATATCCAAAAATATCCATAAGTATCCACCAATATCTTTTAAAACAATCCTGGGAACTGAGTTTAGAATTTTATTTTCTCAATTACAAAAAGTCTGATTAATAAAATATCCTGTAGTGTCGGGTTTTGGGATATAAGAATGGTGTGAAAATGGGATTTCCTTTTCCCCTTATCGAAAAAATACGCCTAATTTTTCGATTACGATCTAAATATTAGGCCTAAAATTTCGATTACATTCTACAATTTCTGCCAATAGCTTTGTGTGGTTTTTTTAATTTGCGCTCAATTTGTTAGGCGTGACATCTATATTTTTTGAATCCGGGTTTCCTAAATCTTAAGATTATTTTCCTGAATCTTGATTAGGTGGATAATTTCATTTTGATGTGTAGAATTTATTTTTTAGGTTTAATAGTCACCCTTTTCCAGAAAATAAGTGTGATGATTTGTTTCAGGTTTAAAAAAATTAATCCTATGCGGTATCCGGTCTCTTTTATTTTGTTCATTTTACTTTTTTCCTGCAATTCCAAAAATCAAGATTCTGAAGTTGATGAAACCGCTACAGTTCAAAAGTCAATCTCTTTTGAAAAGTTAGATAGTATCCAGATTGATTACCTAGGCAATCCCACTGTTCATGATATTGATCCAAAATCCGGAACGGTTCTGTTTATGGATCATAAAGAATTTTCTGAAGATATCTTTATCGCTGACTTTGAGGGAAACATTCTTTCATCTTTTTCCAAGTTCGGTGACATGCCTGATACGTATGGGGCTTTAATGAGCACAATTAAAATTACCGGATCTGGTTCTTTTTTGGTGTATGGCTATAAAGGTTTTTTTACTTATGATTTTGATGGGAAGTTATTGTCTTTGGTAAAATACGATGATTTTCAGGTTCCCAACGAACGTATGACTGCCATGGGATTTGGTATTGAAAATTTAACAGATAAGCTCCTTTACCTTAATTTTGAACCGAGGCCTTCGGAAGTCCATCAATATAAAGACCTCAAATTGTTATCAGTAATTGATCCCTTAGGTGGAAAAAGAAATGCAATCATCGGGTTTCCGGAGAACAGTGTTTTTTTAAATGGCAACTATTTCTTTTCTCCCACATGGTTTCCTGTTTTTACCGTTGATAAAGAGCATATTTATGTAGCATTTGGTTTAGAGCCTGTAATTCATGTTTATGAAGCTAAAGAGCCTTATTCTTTAAAATCCTCCATTCCAATTAATCTTCCTGATTACAATTATTCTAAAGGAACAGAAGATCCAAACGATTTCAGGTTTATAAGTATGCTTTTTTCCTCAGGTAGGATTGACAATATCAAAAAGATCGATGGAGTATTTGTAGTCGCCTATTTTCAGGGGTATAATGAAACAGATACTGAAACCAATTTTGAAAACAAATCTCCAGTAGAAGCATCGATTTTTAGAGAAAAGATGATGGAAAAATATCCAAAAAGAATTGCTATCCTAGACTCACTTGGAAATGTGATCAATGATTTTGTTCCGGATGGCTTGGAACCCAGAAGTATGCTGATTCGCAACGGAGAACTCTGGATGATGGGAAAACCGGATGAGGAAGAGGAAAAAGATTATTTCAGGCTGTTCAGGGTTGGGCTGAAAAGGGAGGAATGATTTTTTGGGAATATCTAAGAAATGAGAAAACGAATATTTTGCAAAACAACCTAAACTTATTTTAGATCGTAATACACCTTATCCAAACACTTTTCAACCATTTATTTACTCAAGACCATGGCCACAATAACTCAAAAACTATCGCTGGCATTTGTTTTTTCTTTATCAATGCTCTTTTTGCCAAAAGATTCATTTTCCCAATACCAATTAGAGAAAGTGGAGGAATTTAAAATCAACTCCTTGCTGCCGGTCGTGATCGTTGATTATCATCCTGAGAGCAAGCTTTACTTGGGATATATTTCCGATTCTAAAGGGACGAGGATAGTCCTGATAGACGAACAAGGAGATTTTGTCATCAATAAAGTTTTGGTAGGGGAAGGACCTAATCAATCCTCGGCTGCATTTAATGCCATGGCATTTACAGAAGAAGGTGACATTTGGCTTCAGACTCCTTATCAGCTTTTTCTATATGACCAAAAGTTAAATGTCAAAAACAAGATCCGCTATCTGTCGGGTACAAAAATGCATATTTATGGGAGAATGGAATTTTTTGCCTATTTCTATCAAAATCAATCCCAATCAAGTTTGTCATTTATCACAACTCCCTCAGGTACAAATTCTACCAGGCCTGATAGGGAAAACAGTTCTGATTTGATTGAAATTTATGAGGTAGAGAAAGAGGAGTTGTACAAAATGTCCCCCGCCCTAGATAGGTCCATGAATAAGAAATTCGATAAATCGACAATAAATAATCTTCATTCAATTATTTACAAAATTGACCCAAAGAAAAAGAAGCTTTTTTTGACAACGAATTTGGACAATGAAATCACTATTTATGATTTGACTTCCCGGAAGTTGGAGTCAAGAATAAAGATTAACCATGGTGAGTTCAATATGCTCAACAAGAGTCTGATTACAGAGAGTGATTTCCAAGGTTATGGAAGGACTTCTTTGGGTGCAAAAAACCACAAATTATTTCTCCTTGATGAAGGAATGTTTGTTTTGGATTATATCCGCGAAATACCTTATGGAACCTATGAGAAGAAGATAGCAGAGGACCGCACATACCATCATTTTCAAGATCCAGCGTACCACAGTCTCATTTTGTTTGATGGGACCAAACAAGTGAGCGGAGACATTCCGCTGCCGACAAATGGAAAAGTAACCATGGCTTTACCTGGCAACAGGCTTTTGATCCAATTGATCAATCCGGATGTGGAGGAGGACTTTATCAGGTATGGGATTTATAAGGTGGTTGAATCAAACAATTATTTGTTAAAGCATTTGATTTTTTGAGTTCGAATGCTTGGGAGAAAAAATCTGATTTCAACCTCACAACGTCTTCCTCACTGTCATTTTAAATGGATTTTTGGAAACCTTTTCGGTGGTTTTCCCCAAAATCAGTTCTGCAATCCTTTTTCCCATATGCTCAAAATCAGTGGAGATCGTTGTGATGCCATCCGCCAAAATCTCTTTTAGCGGCGTGTCATTATAAGAAATCAATCCCACTGCTTTTCCCAATTCCAAACCTTGTTCCCTGCTTTTCTTCACGACATTTACCAGATCCGTTTCCGCCAAAGTGATATAAACATCGCCTTCGTACAGGGGTTCGGCGTCGATACCGTCAAGGATTATATTATCAAAATTGTAGTAGAAGCAGAATTTCTTAAATCCATCCACAATCTCCGGCGGATACATCAGTCCCCGCGGATAGACGAGTTTGAGTTTTTGGTATTTTTTCAAATGCTCGATCCCGTCTTCCAAGGCATGGAAAATATCCTTTTCAAAATCCTGATACACACCCGGAAATTCATTTTCGTGGCCTTTGACCGCACGGTCCATGATCAGCAGTTTGTTTTCGGGAAACTGCCTGGCAATGTCATAAGAATCCATCAGGTGGGAATCTTCATCATAAAAATGCGGCGCTAGCACATAGTAATGGTACTTTCCCATATTCCTTTCGAGCAGTTCCTGCACCATCGACTTGTTGTAATGATGGACATGGATGTCGACCGTGGCTTTATCGCCAAGGGTTTCCAAGACCGAATAGTAGATGATTTTTTTGTAGGAACTGAGCTTGTTGAAAAGCAACAGGACTTTGAGTTTGTTGGAAGTATTGGTCGAACTCACATAAAAGCCTTTCCCTTTGACCGAAGTAATGATGCCCCGGTCTTTGAGTTCGTTGTAGGCTTTTTCGACTGTATCCCTCGAAAGCAAGAAATCAAAGCTCATCTCGTTGATCGAAGAGATCCGCTCTCCGATTTTCAACCTGCCGCTTTCGATATCTTCCAAGATCAGGTTGACTACCTGCTGGTACTTCGGGGTTTTGGACCCGTTGTTGATTTTGTCCATTTTGTCGAACATCGTCATTTTGGGGTTATTTTGGTTTGACTTTGAAAGAGATCTGCGGATTCTCTCTTAAGATATTTATTGATATTGGATATTGATAGATATTGTTTCGGACACAACCCTCAATCCCATTTGAATTCCATTGATACCTAATAGGATGATAAATTTAAATCTAGTCCTAACTATCCTATGACCGGCACATCGGTCATCCGTCCCGTTTGAAGCAGAATAATGGATTATTGGCTAGGAACAAAATAAAGAGTAAACCATATTACCTGGGAAAAGAGGCTGCGAATCCACCATCCACATTTAGCATATTTCCGGTGGTTTTGTTGAGCATGCCACTCACAAAGACAAAAGCCGCCATGGCGATATCCTCTGTCCTCACTTCTTCTTTCAACAAGGTCCTGCTTGCATAGAATTTGGGTAAATCTTCCAAAGGTACGCCATAGGCTTTTGACCTGTCTTCCGCCCATCCACTTTGCCAAATCGATGAATTTTCGATCACGGCATCGGGATTGATGGAGTTGACACGGATTTTGTAATCACCCAATTCGGCTGCCATCAATCTGGTGAGGTGGAGTTGGGCGGCTTTGGCAGAACCATAACCGGCGTTTTTTGGACCGGCCACCAAACCGTTTTTGCTGACAATGTTGATGATATCGCCACCTTTGTTTTGTTTTTTCAGCACATCAAAGGCCATTTGGGAGACGATGAATTGGCCTTTGACCAAGATGTCGTATAACCTGTCCCACTCCTCCAAAGAATGCTCTTCCAATGAACGGCTGATGCTGATGCCTGCATTGTTTACCACAATATCCAAACCTCCATAGTTGAGGCAGATTTCCCGGGTGCATGCTTTCAAGGTTTCAGGTTTGGTCACATCAAGGTACACCCCGATCACATTGTCTTTGGTAAATTTCTTCTCAAACTCAGCCACAGAAGCAGCCAGTTTGGTGCTGTCAATGTCAGTCAAAACGACACAGGCACCTTCTTTCGCATATTTTTCGGCAATGGCTTTTCCGATTCCTCCTGCACTTCCGGTGACCAAAGCCACTTTTCTTGACAGAGGTTTTTCGGCAGGCATCCTTTGGAGTTTGGCTTCCTCGAGCAACCAATATTCAATATTGAAAGCTTCCTGCAAAGGCAGCGACACATAAGTCGAAATTGCCTCAGCCCCTTTCATGACGTTGATGGCATTGATATAAAACTCCGCCGCGACACGTGCGGTCTGCTTGTTTTTAGCAAAAGTAAACATCCCGATTCCCGGCCATATGATGACTACAGGATTGGCATCCCGAATGGCAGGACTGTTTGGATGCTTGTGGTCATGATAGTATTTGGCATAATTGGCCCTATATCCTTCAAATTGGCTGTTCAGTTTTTCAAGCAGGCTTTTGTCAGTCAGGTCTTCCTCCGGTGCCAAATTCAAAACCAAGGGGCAGATTTTGGTACGGAGAAAATGATCTGGGCAACTTGTACCCATCGCCGCAAGTGGTTCGACATCTTCGCTGTTGATGAATTCCATCACAGCAGGGGCATCGGTAAAATGTCCGACCATCAAGCCTTCCGAAGAACAGAGACCACGGAGTGTAGGAGCAAGTTTGGCAGCCTGGTCCCTTCTTTGGGTTTCGTCCAAGGAAGTTGTGGTCTTGGTTCCACCAAAAACCGGCCTGCCTTTTCCATAATTTGCGTGGAGGTATTTGCTACAGGTTTCGATGACTTCAAGGCTGTTGATATAGGATTCGTAGCTTGTTTCACCCCAGGTAAAAAGTCCATGCTGACCGAGGACAATTCCCCGGAGGTTTGGGTTTTTTGTGATGGCTTCTTCGAGTTTCAGGCCAAGGTCAAAACCCGGTCTTTGCCAGGGAACCCAAGCGATGCTTCCGCCAAATAAGTCCTGAATGATTTTCTCACCATCCTTCGCGGCCGCGATAGCTATCAGCGCATCCGGATGCAAATGGTCAATATGGGTAAATGGCAAAAAGGAATGCAGAGGCGTATCAATGGAAGGCGCTTTGGAATTCAGGTCGTAGATGCAGTGGTTGAAAAGCTCCACCATTTCATCTTCGAATTCCAAGCCTCTGTATATTTTTTTCAGGGAATGCAGTCTGTCGAGGTACAAGCCAGCCAAGCCGCTTTTGGTCAAAGTTCCGATATCTCCTCCGGAACCTTTCACCCACATCACAGGGACGTCATTGCCGGTCAGCGGGTCTTTTTCAATGGTCTTGCAACTTGTATTTCCGCCGCCATAGTTGGTGATTCTCAGGTCAGCGCCCAAAATATTGGACCTGTAGATAAGCATGGCCACTTCATCGTGCTTCAGTTGGTCTGCTTTGGCATCATCCCAGAGGTAGCTGACGTGCTCAAATTTCTTGCTGTTGTTTCCCATTTTTGTTTCAATTTTGATAGGTTAAAATTGATGGTTTGGTGCTGTTAATGTGTCCTGTACTATCTTGGAAATTATGTCAAAGGTAGGATGAATGGGGCTATAAGCCGGTTTCAAATTCCTTGATCCGGAGAATGTCCTGTTTCAGTTTGCTTTGGTCCAGAGCGAGCAAAGCCCCCAATGCAGATGCCCTTGGCTGACTGCTGAGGTAGATTTTTTTGTTTGGATAAAGGAGTTGTAGGAAAGCCAAAAAGGTTTTGTTCTTGGTAAATCCTCCCGTGAGGATGATATCCGTGACGTTGCTTTTACCCAAAACCAGGTCCGTACTGCATTGCTGCCATTTGGCCAGATCGAGCATCAGTTGCAGGCAGGCTTCTTCGGCATTTGTAAATTCATCCAAAGGATTTTCACGTCCTTCCCATTTGACTTTTGGTCCTGAACCTTGGAAGCTGATAGGACTGAACACGTCTTTTTTGTTTGCTGCGAAAAGGGAAATGATCCGTTTTTGGGAAAACTCCAGTGTTTGTAGCCTTTCGATATTTTCTCCAAAATGGGATGCAATCCTGTTGACCTGCACTTCATATTCCTTTCCAAGGAAAATCCGTGCTCCTTTCACTTTCCTTCCATCAGGCTGCAAAAAACTTAGACAGTCACTTTCCAATTCTTCGGCTGTCAAAGTTTGCTGATCAAATGGATTCAGGGAAATGCTCCATGTTCCTGTTGAAATCAGGATAAAAGGCCGGTCCATCAAGCGGATATAGGGAAGCAAAGCCGCCGAACTGTCATGCATCCCAAAACCTATTTTCACATGTTGGCCAAAGAGATTTTTGTCAACTCCTGTTTCGGTGGGAAATGGAGGCAGGATTTTTTCAATCCGGGTTTTCTTTACCCATTGGGCAAAATCCTTTTTCTCAAAATCCCAAAAACAAGTGTGACAACCCACTCCAGTATAGTCATTCCATTTTTCTCCGGTCAATAGAAAAGAAAAGTATTGGGGAAGGTGGAAGCTGGAACGGATATTTTTGAAGAGTTCCGGTTTTTCATGCTTCAGCCAATAAAGCTGGAATCCACTGTTGAGCATCTTTAAAGCCGGACTTGCGGTTTTTTGGAGGAGATTTTCTTCTTCCGCCAAGAACTTTTCCCAAAGGGATTCAGGAACAGGTTTCAGGTAATTGTAAAATGGGGTACAGACCTTTCCAGCTTCATCCACATGAACCAAACTTGCGCCATAAGCTGAAAAGTTGATTCCAATGACCTGGTATTTTGGATCCGTCAGAAAATTTTCAGTTACCTCCAAAACCCAATTGCTGACCTTCATCAAGTCATCGCAGGGGAAACCGTTATCGTCTTGGATCTCTGCCACGTGCATGCTCGACTCTTCGAGGATCTCAAAGTCCGGGTTGTAGAGGATCGCTTTCTTGTTGGTTTTTCCGATATCAAAGATCAGATAGGCTTCCATAAAGTTTCCGTAAGCAATAAGATTAACCAAGTGAAAAGGGTTTCAACAAGTAATTAGGATTTGAGGTATCGCGATTTCAGAGACTAAACTGTTTTCTGCCCTAAAACTTAAGACAAAGCAAATAGCTTCATTTAGCCAATGAACCTCCCATTTCTTGTAAGTGCTTTTATTTCCGCATCCTTCTTTTTCTTTAGTCCGGTTCATTGAGTTTCTAATTGTTTTTTTATGTTGTTTAAAGCTGTCTTGGTGCAAAATGTCTGATAAGGTATAGAAAATATTGGCCCAAGTAATTTGGTCAAAATATTTCCTGGAGTCGAATAGGTCTGAATTTTAAAGATAAGTTTATTGTCAAGTTGCTCAACTGTAAAAGTCGAAATCCCTTTTTCAACATGTCCTTCAAGTGTTTCGTAACTGAATCCTTTTCTGTTTGGTTGGTCAATGATTTCGTTAATTCTTACTCCAAAAATTATTTTTTGTGAAAATATCTTTGTCGGTGGAATGTAAACTTGTTGTGCAATTGTGTCACCAATTCTCATTTTTCTATTCTCGTCTGTCCACTCGTTCTTAAAAGTCATAATTCTGTCCGGAAATATTTTATAATCGAACAGGATGTCAAGGTTAAGTTGGTCAATATTTTTGGCTGTATTGATTTTAATTGTCGTGATTTTCTCCCTCAGTATAGTTTTATCATAGTCCATAACTTTCTTGGTCCTCAAAAAGTCAAGATGTTTTTTGAACTTATATTTCTGATCTGTTAGATAAATCTTCATTAATTGAAATAACTTCTGTAAGTGTGAGGCAAAACCATTTAATATCTCCCAATATGGCAAGAAAAGGAGGCAATTTAAATTCAAATTATTCAAATTTTTTCATTTTTGTTTGGTGCGGACAGTGCAGGATAGCAGCTGGATTTTTATTCTTTTACTTACTAGATTAACCCGATCTTATGAGCCCACAAACCCAAAATACTGGCCCGTCAGTGAATGAATACGAGCGCGAATCTGTTCCCGCTTCCGCGCAGAAAGGTTGGCGGAGTTTCTTAGGAATGTATGCCGGAGAACATACGGCCGGAACGGAATTTGTCATCGGGCCGCTCTTTGTTGCGCACGGCGTCGGTGTTTTTGATTTTTTTGCAGGATTGATTTTGGGAAATATCTTGGCAGTATTGAGTTGGGGGTTGATGACGGCGCCGATTGCGACTTCCAAAAGAATGACGCTGTATTACCAATTGGAGCGGATCTGTGGGTACAAGATGGTGTCGATCTACAATGTGGTCAATGCGCTGATGTTTTGCTTCTTGGCGGGATCAATGATCGCAGTATCAGCGACAGCAGTTGGCATTCCTTTTAACCTGACCATGCCGACATTGACTTCCTGGCTTCCAACTTCGGTGGGATGGGTTTTGGCGGTATTGGTAATTGGATTTGTGACCACCTTAGTGGCAATCAAGGGATATAATCAGGTGGCAAGATTTGCGAATGTGGCGGCACCTTGGATGATTTTGATATTTATGGCTGCGGCTTTGGCGATTTTGCCGGAACTTGGAGTTACGCGTTTTTCAGAGTTTTGGGCTGTTGCCAATAAAGTGATCTGGACGGGTATTCCTTTGGAGGGAGTGACCAAATTTTCCTTTTGGCATGTGCTGTTCTTTGCCTGGTTTTGCAATATGGCAATGCACATCGGAATGTCTGACCTGACGATTCTCCGCTATGCAAAATCCTGGAAATATGGATTTCTTTCATTTTCAGGGATGTTTATCGGGCATTTCATTGCATGGATTTCTTCGGGAATATTGTACGCAGCATTTCTTCAAAGCAGCAATTTCTCCACTGAATTTGCCCCCGGACCGATAGCCTATGGTGCTGCTGGCGTGGCGGGGGCAGTATGTGTGGTAGTTGCAGGTTGGTCCACAGCCAATCCTACGATCTACCGTGCAGGACTGGCTTTGCAGGGTGTTTTCCCAAAAATGAAAACCTGGAAAGTGACCGCTTGGGTCGGCGCGGTGACAAGCATTGCCGCGTGCTTTCCGGCTTTGGTGATGAAGCTCTTGGACTTTGTAGCCTTGTATGGCTTGGTATTGATGCCGATGGGAGCGGTGATATTTGCGGATTTTTACCTTTCTCCAAGGTTTGGGATTACACAGGAAATGGCGTATAATCGGAACATCTCCTTTTCAAGTGCCACTTTCTTTACCTGGCTGATTACTTTGGGAATCTGTCTGGGAATGAATCTTGGATTCGGAATCGACATTTTCTTCCTTGGTTTACCCGGATGGTTTATCGCCGTATTCACATTTTTGATTTTATCCAAAACATTATACTCAAAAGGAAAGGAGGCGCTCGTATGAAAATCCTATTGATCATCATTTCTTACATCGGTTTGGCCTTGTCCATTATCCCATCGGTATTGGTATTTTTGGGTAAAATTGACATTCAGACCAATACGACCCTGATGGCGGTCGGGATGGTTTTGTGGTTTGGGACTTCGCCTTTTTGGATTAACAGTAAAACGGACAAAGACAATGTGGCTGACAACTGAAAATATACAGGAATCGAATTCCAAATATGTAGCCCTTCATCAGAAGTCTTTTTATGCTTTGGCTTCGCAATTGGAACATGAGGGAATTTCTGTGGAGAAAATACTTTCGAAAATCCGCAGTTTTCAGATTGCGGTGCCAAGTTGGGCCTTGGGTGCCGGAGGAACGAGATTTGGAAGATTTGGAATCGGCGGTGAACCGAGGTCTTTGGAAGAAAAAATCGAAGACATCGGCCTGTTGGCCAAACTCACCAAAAGTACAGATACTGTTTCCCTGCACATTCCTTGGGACATCCCATCGGATTATGCCGCAATCATGCAGCTTGCCAAAAGCCACAACATCGGTTTTGATGCGGTCAATTCCAACACCTTTCAGGATTATGGGCAGGAGAAAAGTTACAAATTCGGTTCGCTGAGTCACAATGACCCAAAGGTCAGAGAACAGGCAGTTGCCCATAACAAACAAGTGATTGAAGTTGGGGAAAAGTTGGGTAGCAAAGGACTGACAGTTTGGTTGGCCGATGGAAGCAACTTCCCCGGTCAGCAAAGTTTCCGAAGGGCTTTGGACAATACTTTTGAATCCCTCCAAAAAATCTATGCGGCCATACCTGAAGACTGGAAACTGCTGCTGGAGTACAAACCTTACGAACCGAATTTTTACAGTACGGTGATTCCGGATTGGGGCACTTCGCATTTGCTGTGCAAGCAGTTGGGAGACCGCGCCAAAGTCCTTGTAGATCTTGGACATCACCTTCCCAATACCAATATTGAGCAGATTGTGGGGATTTTATTGGGACAAAATCAGTTGGCGGGATTCCATTTTAATGATTCCAAGTTTGGGGATGATGACCTGACGACAGGCAGTATCAAACCTTATCAGTTGTTTCTGATTTTCCTGGAATTGGTCGCCGGAACAGAAGATGGCTGTCAAGCATGGGAAAGTATCTCTTGGATGATCGATGCGAGCCACAATACCAAAGATCCCTTGGAAGACCTGATACAGGCTTTGGAGGCGATCAAGATTGCCTATGCCAAATCCTTATTGGTGGATCGGGCGAAACTTACAGATTACCAACTTAATGGCGATGTGGTGATGGCGCAGGAAATCCTGCAAAAAGCCTTCCTGACAGACGTGAGGCCATTATTGAAAGAAGCCCGGCTGCAATCAGGCGGGGCTTTGGAACCCATTTCCTTTTACAGACAACATGAAATCCGAAAGCAACTGATCCAAATTAGGGGAGAGAATACGAGGGCGACGGGGTTGTAGTTTTTTGGAGTTTAGATGCAAATGTTATCCCAACTGCCCAAGTCAGTGTCTTCACTGAATTTTCGAAAGTTCACTTTACAACATTGTCAGTGGAGACACTGACAATGGCGGTGAAATGAAGGTGCGGCGCACTTTGCGAAACCTTTGCGCTCATTGCGGTTAATTTCTCAAATTTCTCAATTGCCAAAAACAGATTTCAAAATCAAATCCTGGATTTCGATCGGAGAGAGTTTTTCTTTGGAATTCAATGACGGATCTTGGCTGATAAATACAGGGTGGTCTAAGCTGTCCTTGGGAATGGCACCATGGGAACCTTTGACCAAAGTAGCATCCAAAGGAATGATGTCCATCAGGTACCGAAAACCAAGTTTTTTCTTCAGGATTTTGAGGCCGACAGTGGCTTTCAGCATTTTGATTTTTGGGTCGGCAAACATTTCCACAGGATCATATCCAGGTTTGCGGTGGATGTCCACACAGCGTGCGTAGTCCGGTGCTTTGGCATCATCCAACCAAAAATAATAGGTAAACCAGGAATCTTTGTCAGCGACTGCCACCAATTCCCCTGATCTTTCATGGTCAAGGTGAAAGGCTTTTTTGCCTGCCTCATCCAAGACCGATTCTATACCTGGAATACTTTCTAACAAAGATTTGACTGCCGGAATATCCTTTTTGTCTTTGACATAAATATGTGCTAATTGGTGATCAGAAACGGCAAAAGCCTTAGATGTTCCGGCGTCCAAAGTCTCCAATCCCAATTCATTTTTGACAGCGATGTAGCCTTTTTCTCTTAAAATCCTGTTTATGTGGATCGGGTGATGGACTGATGTGATGCCGTATTCGGAGAGCAAAATCACCTTGGCACCCTGCTTTTCATAGTACCCGATCAGGTCTTTGGCAATTTCATCTATCTCAGTCAGTTCTTTTCCGATTTTTGAAAAATCAATGCCGCACTGTTGCAGCTTATAATCCAAATGTGGCAAATAAATCAGCGTCAGTGTAGGATTGTGCCATTCGTCCACTTTTTTGGAAGCGTCCGCAATCCATTTGGTTGAAGTAATATTTGCATTGGGTCCCCAAAAGGAAAAAAGCGGAAATTGTCCCAATTCGGTTTGTAACTTGTCCCTCAGATCCATAGGATGGCTGTGGCAATCCGGTAATTTTAAGCCGTTGGCCGGATAAAGCGGTCTTGGAGTAACCTGATAATCCGCATTGGAGTACATGTTGTACCACCAAAACATATTGGAAACGGTGAAATCAGGATTGATTTTTTTAGCCACATCCCAGATTTTTTCGGATTGAACCAAGTGGTTTGATTGCCTCCAAAACTTGATTTCGCATTCGTCCCTGAAATACCAACCGTTGCCGACGATGCCGTTTTCGGAAGGCCATTTTCCTGTCAGGTAGACGGATTGAGCCGAACAAGTTACGGCAGGCAAAACCGGCTCGATGGTGGCGCTTTGACCATTTGCGATCCAATCTCTTAAAAATGGGGTATGCTCGCCGATCACACGACCGGACAAAGCGACGATATCTATGACTACTGTTTTTTTCATGGATTGCTGCTGTTTTGTATGACCCACTGCAGTTCCCGGATGATCGATCCACCCAAATCAAGGTTGATGCTTTCCGGCAACACTTCCCAAGTGTATGTTTCCACTTCGAGGTGATTGCAGACAGGGTCATTGTCGATGTAATTCAAAACATCAAGGATGTCTTGTTGTGTGGAGGAGATTTTTCCATAGTCCGCTAGGAAAACAGGGACATGGTAATGGATTCTCCATTCCTCTGCATTCGTACTATACAAAGTCTGCATGGCCTCCGGCAAATCATTGAAAGAAACCAAGCTGCTGTCTGAGTATCGGGCTACGACTTGGTGGAGGTACGTTGACTCTGCAAATGGGCTAAGCAGGAATTCGAGTTCTTTCCTTGCAGATTGGTCCTTGGGGATATTTACCTTCAAGGCCGCACTGATCTGGATTTTACCGATTTTGATTCCTGCTGATCGGAATGCCTGAAATATTTCAGAAGGTTTTTCATAAACTACCGCAAAATGACAGACGTCATAGCAGATCCGAATATGTTCTTTGAGACAGGATTCCGCTTCTTGGGAAGAGATTCCAAGTTTCTCTGTCAGGTATTTTCCACCAACAGGGATCAACCAATTTTGATAGAAATTTAGCACTTCCTGTGTATTTTCTAAGATTCCGTCTGGTTCCGGTTCGATGTCAAGGTGGAGGAGTTTGCCTGAATTTTTATGGATTAAATATAGCTTTTCAGCGATTTTGGCAAGGTGCAAAGCTGAAGTATGTATGGCGGCATCCAACTGCTCTTTGGTTTTGTGCCAAAATCTGTATGATAGGGGAGAAGTGGATATGCCGCCATCCATGCCTTCGGGAATGAGCGCTGCAAGGATATCGAAAAGTCGGTCTGTGTAAGCCCATCTCTCACGAGTCGTCCAATCTGGTTGATGGACTTCGTCCTTTACTACCTGATTGTGAAAACCTCCGTATGGAAATCCATTGAAGGTAAAAACATAACAGTCGTTTGCTGCTAACCAAGCTTTGAATTCCTCCAGGTTTTCGGTTTTTGCCAATTCCAGGCTAGCCTCGTGGGATGACCGGAGTCCGATTCCAAAAGGCGCATTGGGAGAAAACTCAGCTTTTATCCTAGGGATAAATTCTTTGAGGTTTTGAAAAGTTGCCTCCCAGCTTTCTCCAGGATGGATATTGGTACAATAGGTTAAATGGTGACCGTTTTTATACATGAGTTTAAGGGATGAATCAAATTAAACCCAAAAATCAGGAACGGGCAACAAGATTTTCTTGGTGAAACAATTTAAGCTGATCAATGGACTTCAGAATCAGTTCATTGTCCATTTGGTGGACTTCAACCCCTTTGCCCATAGATTCCAACAAAGTAATGGTGAGTTCTCCTCCAAGATGCTCTCTGAACTCCTCCAAGCCTTTCAGCAATGCCTGACCCGACAATTCCGGATGGTAGATTTCAAAACCCAAGGTTTTGATCAGGTTGATGATCCGCATCAGATCGGCTTGGCTGATCATTCCTTTGAGATAAGAATAGGTACTGTCTAAAGCAATTCCAATTGCGACGGCTTCACCATGTCTTACCTGATAGTGGGTAAGGTGCTCCAGTTTATGGGCTGCCCAATGTCCAAAATCCAAAGGTCTTGCCGAACCCGTTTCGAAAGGATCTTTGCCCGCGATATGGTTCATGTGCATTTGGGCGCATTTGATGATCAGTTCCTGCATTGGTTCCATCACCCTTTTGGCAAGCTGATCGGCATGTTTTTCCAACCACTCAAAAAAGCTCAAATCTTTGATCAGAGCGACTTTGATAGCCTCTGAAATTCCCGATCTCCAATCCCTGTCATCCAATGTTATAAGGAAATTAAAATCATTGATCACCGCATATGGAGGTGCAAAAGTACCGAGGTAATTTTTCTTTCCGTAGGAATTGATGCCGTTTTTGACGCCTACACCTGAGTCATTTTGAGATAGTACGGTAGTCGGGATCCGAATATGTCTGATTCCCCTGTGGGAAATAGCCGCCGCAAAACCCACCATATCCAACACTGCTCCGCCCCCGATTCCCACGATATAGGAATGTCTGTCAATTCCGTAAATGCTTGTGGCATCCACGATTTTCTTGAAAATGGGTTCATCGTTTTTGGATATTTCCCCACCGGGGACTACCAAAGGTTCTGAGTTTAACAAAAACTTGTTTTCGTATGCTTTTGCGTATTCCGTGATATCGTTGAGGAGATTTGGAAAAGCATCTGATACACCGCTGTCCACCACAAAAAAGGCTTTTGCTTTTTTTCCGTTGTCCAGAAAATCAGCAAGCATTGGGTTATTGACATTAAAAATTCCTTCCAAAAAACAAACCTGATACCGAAACGGCACGGTGAAGGTCTGTTCAATAATCTTTTCCATTTTTATAAACTTAAATTATCAAAGTCTCTATTCAATCTCAAATATGGCCTTTTTGTTTTCTTAATCTGCAACTGAATATGATTGCAAAAAATTTCAAGTGACGGCGAATTTTTTGGCAAGGTAAATTGAAATGGGCAATAACAATAATACAATTATACCAAATTGCCATCCGGCAAATGCAGCTGCAAGGGAAGCATTGAGGATAATCAGAGAAATTACACCTGCCTTGACAGCCTTTCCTATCAGTTGGGGGATTTGTTCACGGATAGCCTTGATCAAAGGAGGGAATATCATGTAAGCAAAAAGTGCGATGAATGGAATGACATGAAGAAAACGATTTCCTTCCAGAATACTTAAAACAGCAATAGAAAGTATGATGAAAATGTACATCAAAAAACCACCTTTCAGGGCTCTTCTGTTTTTACCATGGACTTCCCCACGACTGATCATGGTGATTGCTGCCACAAAAATCAGCGGTATAAATCCCAGATACCAATAGCTCTGAAGCATGACGGGGAAGGCGCTGATTCCCAAAAGCAGGTTTCCGGCACGGCAAAGTCCCATATTGATCGGGCCAAAAATAAACTGGTGCTTGCCCCAATAATCATACAACACCGCCAAAACAGCGACAGTCAAAGCAATCAATGCGCTGAGAGTACTGACATTCCAAGCGGCAATAATTCCCATCATAAGCAACAGAAAAGCCATCAAAGCAGCTTTTCCTTTGGAAACTCTTCCGCTGGGAATCGGTCTTTCAGGTCTTTCTTTTGCATCCAATTCAGCATCGAACACATCATTGAATGCCACACCGCCGCCATACAATCCGATGGTGGAAAGTGTCAGCCAAAGAAGGTTTTGGAAAACGGGTGAGTTTATCAATTTGGTCTCGTCAGCAAAAATAACCAAGGCTCCGCCTGCGATGGCGAAGCCTGCCCAAATATCAGCAATGGCTGTGATAATGTTTGCGGGGCGGGTGAGTTGAAGGTAGGCTTTGATTTTAGACATGCTTAATTCTCCACAATGTCAGATCCTTCGACTCTTGGGGTCTGTCCGCCTCTGAGAACTGAGTTGCCAAATTGCCTTTCTCTTTGATCAATTGGTTCGGGTTTGAGCCAATCCATCTCATCCATCTGTCCACTTTGGGAGTAGGCTGTCAGGGCGTTTTGGTAGCAAGTCATACGGATATGTTCTTCAGGAATTCCCATTTTACGCATCAAAGCGGCTGTTTTTGGAACCGCCAAAGGGTCACTGATACCCCAATCCGCGGCACTGTCTACAATAATCCTTTCGGGACCATAGTGCTTTACTATCTCGGCCATCCGCTCACTTCCCATTTTGGTATGGGGATAGATAGTAAATGCTGCCCAATAACCCCTGTCCAAAACCTCTTTGACTGTTTCTTCATTGTTGTGGTCGACGATGACCATGCTTGGTGGAAGGCCATGTTCCTCACTGACATCCATGCTGCGGCAAGTTCCTTTTTTCTTATCTCTATGTGGGGTATGGATCAAAACAGGGAGGTTCACTTCCTTGGCCAGTTCAAGTTGAAGGCGGTAAAAACGGTCCTCAGCTTCCGTTTGGTCATCATAGCCGATCTCACCAATGGCCACGACGCCTTCTTTGCCTACATACAAAGGCAACAATTCCATTACTTCTTCGGCCAAAGGCACATTATTGGCTTCCTTGGAGTTTAGTCCCATCGTACAATAATGGACGATACCGAATTGCTTGGCGCGGAACCGCTCCCAACCAACCAAGGTGCTGAAATAATCTTTGAAGCTTCCCACCTCAGTTCGTGGCTGACCCAACCAAAAAGCCGGTTCGATGATCGCCACGATACCTGCTTTGCGCATGGCTTCGTAGTCATCAGTAGTCCTGGAAACAACATGAATATGGGGATCTATAAACATTTCCATTGTGTGATATTTTTATGTGGGTTGACTATATAATTTTTTTTAAAAGGTCCACTGTCAGCAGTCCATAGTCTACTGCAGGTCAATTTAACTTCAAAACCTGTTAGGAATATTTACTTGAAGCCTATTTCGGCAGCGTTTCCTGAAATTCCTTTCCGATGGATTCCCAGGTAATTCCACCAGTTTCGATTGCTTCCTTGATGACATGGTTTTCATCGAGCAGATTTCTCGCTTTGTCAAAGCTGCTTTTGCTGCAAGCCAAAAGCGCGGCCTTTTCCTGAAGCAGGTCTCCGGTCTGTAACACTACCTCTATGTCTTTTATGTATTCTTCATTGATAAAAGGCCCGACAAAACGCCAAAGCTCAGGCATCACTTTACGCCCTGCAGCCCATCTTTCATGAGCAAAATCTATCAGGATATTGGCAAGTTGAGGATTGGCCCTTTCATCTGCTCCTTCGATTTGGTATAAAGGACGGAGTAGGAAAATAGATTTAATCACCATCTGATTCCAAGCCCTTTCATCAAAATTGGCAGCAGGATATGGATTGTTCAGAGCAATGGCATCAAAGATAGAACTGATGTTGGTTCTAAGACCTTCGATGGCACGGTCCCTCATTTCTTTTTGGAAAGGCATCAAAGGAATGGCGGCATAAAGGGACTGCTGTTCGTGCATGTCGCCGGTTTCAAACAGTTTATTCATCGCCGTCACCCAAGAGGTCGGGTCTCTTTCTTCAAAGTGAAGCAAAAGGTAAGTTCTTGCTGTCTGCAGTTGGTCCCAAGTATCGGGACGGAAACCTTGAAGCAAAGTATTTGCCTCGGTTTTTTGACTTTCCGAAGGCTGTAAAAGGTATTTTTTGAAATACCTCGAAGCCTGACCAAAGGCCATATAAAACTTCAGATAAGAAGATTCATGCTGGATTTTTTCCTTTTGAAGCAAGAGCCATTCAATGGATTTTGGATCGGATTCTTGTTTTAACAGTTCAAAAAGAAAGGCTTTGGCTTTATCTAAATCTATTATTTTGTCCATGGTCTAGACTGTTATTTGGGTCAAATAAATCAGCATTTTAAAGTTAATGGTTTTTTTGAAAATATGGGCGAGATCGATTTTGAAGGGTTAATGCAATCTTTAAATTGCCTGACATTTTCAGATCCTATTTTTGTAGGCAAAATTTATAGGATCTTAAAAAATCCTTTATTTGGCTCAATTTTCGGTCATTTCACGATAAAGTGAAATGACCGAATAGAAAATTTTAATCCAGAGTTGGGTATACGGTTTCAAAAAGATGATTTAAATCATATGAGTTTTAATCTGTTAAATAAACCATTTTACCTTCCCCCCGGAGGGCAATATTGTTTCAAATAATTGGTATACAGTGTCGATAAGTGAAGGTAAGCAGCATCTCCACCTGAGATTCCGTGAGACCTGTTGGGATAGGGCATAACCTGGAATTGTTTGTTATGCTTGATCAGTTCATTAATGAGCATGTCGGCGTTTTGGTAATGCACATTGTCATCAGCTGTACCATGGATATAAAGCAGATTACCTTGTAGGTTTTTGGCATGGGATAGCGGAGAACCGTTAACAAAGTCTTCCAAATTTTCCTGAGGCAATCCCATATATCTTTCCTGATAGATATTATCATAAGTCAGTTGGTTAGCTACTGCTGCGCCGGAAATACCTGTCTTGTAGATTTCAGGGTATTGAAACATCAGGTTGAGTGTAGCTGAACCCCCGCCACTCCAGCCCCAAACTGCGATTCTTTCGGGATCCACAAATGACCACTTCAGGATTTCTTTGGCACCCAAAGCCTGATCACGGATATTGATGTCGCCGATTTTGCGGTAGATTGATTTTCTCCAGGCGCTCCCTTTTGGCGCAGGCGTGCCCCGGTTGTCCAAGGAGATGTAGATATATCCGTCTTGGCGCATGTCACCTTTGTAATACCTATTTCTGGTAGCACCATAAGCATCTGCAACTGTCGCTCCCCAAGGTTCGGTATAGACATAGAATAGAACAGGATATTTTTTTGATGGGTCAAAGTTTACGGGCTTTACCATCCAACCGTCCATTTCGACGCCTTCTTCGGTTGTGATTTTGAAAAACTCTGTTGTCTTTTCCACTTGCGCAGCAGCTAAGTTAGCTGCGATGCTTTCCTTTTCATTCAAAGCCTGATGCTTTGGCAGACTCACCATTTCAGCCAAAGGTTTTGTGTAGTGGTTGGAAAAACGATGTTGTGCAAATCTGGCATTGGGAGAAAGGTTGTAGCTGTGCGTTCCCTCAAATCCTACGGGAGAAACCCTTTCCAATTTTCCTTTGCCATCCAATCTGGTACGGTAAAGATATTTTTGGGTAGCATTTTCGGGTGAGGCAATGAAATATACCAATCCGCTTTTTTCATCATAGCCTTTTAATGAAATGGCATCATAGTTTCCTGGCGTGACTAAAAGCTCTTTGGTCCCATCAGTACTGATCCTGTACAATTGTCTCCATCCTCCTTTTTCACTTGACCAAAGGAATTCTTTGCCACCGGTAAGCCAATGCATGGGATGCTTGAAATCGATATCGTAAGTATTTTCCCCCGGAACCATCACTTCTACCCAAGCAGGATCTTTTTCTGAATGGATAAGTTTTGTTTTTCCGGTAGCCGCATCCACCCTCAGGATTTTGCTTTCGTTTTGTTTACGGTTAAGTTGTTGAACCAAAAACTCATTTGTACCTGGGATGAATTCTAACCTCACGAGATAATGTTGTCTAGGATCACCCTCGATTTCCATCCATCTAGTATTGGATGTTGCAATGTCAATGACACCAATCCTTGCCGCTGAAGGACTTTCGCCGACTTTTGGATACTCCACAGGAATGATCCTTGAATACACCGAATCAGTATTGTTGATCATGTAGTAATCCCTTGTTCCTTCTGCATCTAATTGCCAAAATGCGATCGACTTGCTGTCAGGACTCCAACGGAAACCGTCACGGCAGGCAAATTCTTCCTCATATACCCAATCAAAAGTTCCGTTGATAAACTTTCTGTTTCCGTCTTTGGTAAGTGGGGTGATGCTCTGAGTGGCTAGATCTTCCAAGTAGATGTTGTATTCGCTGACATAGGCTGCTTTGGTACCGTCAGGAGAAATTTTAGCAAACATGAGCGAAGATTCAGGCCTTGATTTTCCCAATTGATTTAGGCTGTTGTCTGTCAGGTCCAAAACCCAATAATCCCCCTTAGTATTGATCCTCCATACTTGTTTGGAGTTGGTGAAAATGAGCAGTTTTTTATAGTCATCCGAAAAAGCATAAAGTTCAATTTTAAGCGGCTCACTTTTTCCTTTTGGAGTCAGTTGTTGTTTGCTGACCAGTATTTTTCTGTCATTTGCAGGAAGTGTGTATTGGACGATTTCATTTTGTTCGACACTGAAATACGCCGTGCCATCATTTGACCATTTGATATCACCTTGTTGGGCTTGTATATTGGAAATGAAAAGGCAAACAAAGAAAACCAAGAACAGCTTCAGGGAATGATAGGGTTTCATAGGGATTGGTTAAATTTTAAAAGAAAAGGGTATGGCAGAATTTTAGATTTCAAAGTATTTAATTTTTGGAGAAGCGTTTTTAAAGCACAGGCTGCACCAATAATCTTCTTCGATCAACAAGCTTTTGGTATACCAAGGATCGGTGTTGTCCGGCAATTTAGCAAAATCTTGGAGTGTATTCAATTCATAGAGGTTATCCATCAATCCTGTTCCCTCGGCTTTTAAAATGGATTCTTTGATAGTCCATATTTTGAAGAATTGATTGACCGGTTGATTTGATTTTTGGATAAAATCAATTTCATCAGGATGAAAAGACATTTCCAAAATTGAGGAATAATCAAAACCATGATTGATTCTTTCTATATCAATGCCACAGGGATGGCCCGAAAAGGCAAAAACGAGCCAATCTCCTGAATGCGAGGTATTGAAATGGATGTTTTCTTGATTTCTGATTTTGGGTTTGTTGAATTCATTCACCTCAAATTCCACCGATTTGGGTTCACACCCGATATAATAGCTGCAAAGAATTTTTTTCATAAACGAGCTGGCAAGAAAACTGTATTTGTCCTGTTCTCTCGCAAATCTTTCTGATTTTTCTGTTTCATTTTGGGAAAGCAAATCTTTTTTGGAAAGGATCCAATCCAAATTCTGAGAAATCCTGATCCGGATTACATGGATTTCATCCAAGAGAATTCCCTCCTTGAATTTTTCCCAATTTGGATTTGTTTCCTGCCAATTGATTGATTTATTGAAAATCATGAACCGGGTTTTTCATCAAGGACTTTTTGGATTTTTTCAGCCATCTCCTTTAAAATCGCAGGTTTGTGGAAAATATTATCGTGATGGCCGGAAACATTGACAACATTTACCTTTTCCACAAAAGGAACCCAACCGTAATACCTTGGTTCTTTGACATAAAAACCCTGGGTTTTTGCCCGGAACAAATGGAGGGGGCCATTGTAAGGACCTATCTTATATTTATTTAGGATATCAGCATTATTCTTTGCTACCCTTTTCAGAACACTTGTGGAGTCCACCAAAAATTTTGGGTCGGGTTTCAGTTTCATTTTGACAAGAAGTTTATCTCTTTTTCTTTGAAAAGACCTTAATTTTTTTTCAAAATACCCCTGTGGTTCATTCAGGACAAAGTTTATCTCATTGAGAATAATTTTTGACCTGAGTTTAATTTTATCAAAGGTTGAAAGTTTCTCGTCGGATTCGTAAGCAGAGGTGTCAAACAAAATGAGCTTTCCGACTTGTTTTCCCATTGAACGAAGCTGCTTGGCCATTTCGTAGGCCACATATCCACCAAAGGAATAGCCTGAAATATTGTAAGGTCCGTGTGGATTCTGATCGATCATCAGGGAAATGTAGTAAGAAGCCATTTCTTTCAGGGATTGATTTGGGACCGCTATCCCATCCAAGCCTTTTGGCTGAAATCCATAAATGGGCTGGTCGTCTTCAATATATTTTGCCAGGCTGTAATAAATTGAAACTGTCGATCCTACACCGTGGACAATATACAAAGGAGGTTTTTTGCCTGAAGGTTTTATTGGGACGAGGGAATTCCAACCCGACTGATTTTGACCGAAATTTTCAATTGCTTTTGCTAGCTCTTTGATATTCGGATGTTTGAATAATTGGTTGATGGCGATTTTTGAACCTAGCTCTATTTCAAGGGCTGTCATTACTTTTACAGCAAGGAGGGAATTTCCTCCCAATTCAAAAAAATCTGCCTCAATACCTATCGTCTCCTTTTTGAGAGCGCCACACCAAATTTTTGATATTGTCTTTTCCAGACTTGTTGTTGGCGCTGTTTTTTCGGAGGTATTTTCTAAAGGTTTTGGAAGATTTTTTTTATCAATTTTATTGTTGGCTGTTAACGGAAGATGATCCAAAAGAACGATGTTTCCGGGCACCATATAATTGGGCAATACCTCATGTAATCTTTCCTTTATTTGGAAAACCAAGTTCTTTCCGTCTATTGTTTGAAGAGGTTCTTGGCATACAACATATCCTACCAGTTGTTTTTGTCCGGGCACATCTTCCCGAACTATCACTGCTGATTCTTTTACCCCTTCAAGACTGTTAATTGTGGATTCAATTTCTCCGAGCTCGATGCGGTATCCCCTGATTTTGACTTGGTCATCTATCCTTCCCAAATATTCAATATTTCCATCAGGTAGCCATCGGGCAAGATCTCCAGTCCTATACATCTTTTCTTCCTCCAGATTACCAAAAGGACATTTGACGAACTTTTCCATAGTCAATTCCGGATTGTTCAAATATCCTCTCGCAAGACCATGTCCGGAAATACACAATTCCCCGGGTACATTGATCGGATTTAATTGATTGTCCTTGCTGATAATGTGTATTTTCAAGTAATCTATTGGTTTTCCAATGGTCACTTTTTCAGAAGGTGTATGAATTTTTGCAACAGAAGCCCAAACAGTGGATTCGGTAGGCCCATATTCATTGTAAAGAGAAGCATTCCCTGATTTTTCAAAATGAAGTTTTACCAATGATTCATCTAGAGCTTCTCCTGCGACAATGACATTGGAAAGTTTGGCTTTTGCCAATAGGTCTTCCTCCAACAAGAACCTATAATAGGAAGGGACGCAAAGGATGGTTTCAGTATCGTGAAGCAGTCCTTTGATATGGTGAGGATCCTTTATCAGTTCGCTTTTGCAAAGAATCAGTTTACCACCTGTGGTGAGGGTTCCAAAGATTACCGCAACTGAGGAATCAAATGCGAATGAAGGTATCAATAAAACAGCTCCGCTTTCATTATAGTATGATTTTCTAGCCAATGTGGATGTCATCAAACCTCCATGCTCGATCATTACACCTTTTGGTTTTCCCGTAGATCCTGAGGTATAAATGATATATGCCAATTGGTTATTACGGATATCCAAAGGGGCCATCTCTTCAGACATCTTTTCAATTTCTGGCCATTCCTCATCAAGAATGATTAATTCTCCCCGGTTTTGAAGCCTTGTTTTTAAGTCAGACGTCGTGATAATAATGTTTGCCTGAGTATCAGTAAAGACATACTCAATTCTTTCATTTGGGTAAGTTGGGTCAACAGGTACATATGCCCCACCCGCTTTCAAAATCCCCAATATGCCGATGATCATTTCAAAAGAACGGTCAAGACAGATAGGGACCAGACTTTCAGGTTGGATATTTTTCTTTAGGAGATAGTTGGCAAGCTGGTTGGACCTCTTATTCAATTCGCTGTAAGTGAGTTTCTTGCCTTCAAATTCTACCGCAATGGCTTCAGGAGTTTTTTCAACTTGCTCCTCAAACATATCCAGAATTGTTATTTGAGAGGGAAGATCTTGGGTTTTGGAATTAAAAGATTCAATTAATTCTTTTTCTTCTGCTGTAGAAAGGATTTTTAAATTTCCAACTTCCTCATTTGGGTTTTCAAGAATTGATTTTAATAAATGAGTATAATGACCCGCCAAATGCGCAATCGTTTCATGTTTGTAAAGGTCTGTATTGTATTCTAATATCCCTTCTATGCCGGATTCAATCTCCGTAAGGTCAATAGTCATGTCAAATTTTGAGGTGAAATGCTCATAAGGCTTTTCTGAAACTACAGCATCTTCCAAGTAAACCTCATTTTGTGGAACATTCTGTAAAACAAATAAAACCTGAAAAACAGGATTTCGGCTTAAGTCTCTTTCCTGTCCAAGTGCTTCTACGACCATTTCAAAGGGGACTTTTTGGTTTTCAAAAGCCTCAAGGGTGGTGTTTCGGATATCTTTGAGGACATCAGAAAAGGCCATATTTCCACCTATACTAGTTCTTAGCGCCAAAGTGTTTACAAAAAGCCCTGTTAAATCTTCTATTTCGTGACTTTCTCTTCCTGCAATAGGTGTTCCGACGCAGATATCCTCCTGACCGCTATACCTGTATAGTAAGGTTTTAAATGCGGCAAGTAAAGTCATAAACAGTGTGGATTGGTGATTTTTTCCTAATTCTTTGAGTTGGGACACCAAAACACTATCTATCGAAAAGCGGAAGTTATTGCCATTATTGCTATGCATCGCAGGCCTCACAAAATCTGTAGGAAGCTGTAGAGGGGTTACGTTTTTGAGTTTGTTTTTCCAATAGTCGATTTTGATTTGGAATGAATCACTTCTAAGGAAGTTTTTTTGCCAAATAGCAAAGTCAATATACTGCAGTGGAAGTGGAGGCAGCGTTATGGGCCTTCCTTTGGTAATGGCTTGATAGCATTTCGATAGTTCTTTTCTCAGGATGTTTGCGGACCATCCATCAGACGCTATATGGTGCAGTGTAATTACCAAACAATATTCGTTGGGGGCTAAAGTGATGATGCAGGCCCTCATCATATGGTCACTGGTGAGGTCGAAGGGTATCCTGATCAGTCTTGTAACTTCAGTGTTAAGGAGTCCCGGATCAGGCAAATCCCGTCTTTCAAGCTTCCAAAGATCTTTTCCGAGCACGTACTGACAATCGTTGCCATCCTTTTCCCTGATCACCGTCCGGAGTGCCTCGTGGCGGTTGACAATGGTTTTGAATGCATCTTCGAGGGCAGGGATATTGAGTTCTCCTCTGATGTTGAAGATCAGGGGGATGTGGTACTGGATGCTGCCTTCCAGCAGGTGGATAAACCAGAGACTCTGCTGGTTATAGGAAAGGGGGATGGCTTCGGGCCTTTCTGCAGGCAGCAGAACAGGATGGGAAATATTCATTCCTTTCAAGGAAATGACCTTGGCAAGACCGGCAACAGTGGGATCGGAGAAGAATTCGCGGATGCTGATTTCAGCACCCATTTCTTTTCTGATGGCGGCGACGGTACGCATCGCAAGCAGGGAATGTCCTCCCAAGGCAAAGAAGTCATCATGGATACCTACCCTTTCAAGGCCGAGGATTTTTTGCCAGAGAGCGGCAAGCTGTTTTTCGGAATCTGTTCTGGGTTCAGTATACTGGGCAGTCCCCAAGTTCTCGGCACCGACCTCGGGAAGTGCCTTTCTGTCGATTTTTCCGCTAAAGGTGAGTGGGAGTTTTTCCAGCTGAAGCCAGAGGGCAGGGACCATGTATTCAGGAAGTTTTGACCGGAGGAAGGCACCTGCTGATTCTTTGTCGAAATCCCCGTCGGAGACCACATACCCCACGAGCCTTTTGTCACCATTTCCGTTTTCCCGTGCCACGACCACTGCCTGTCTCACCCCAGGGTGGAGGAGCAGAACAGATTCGATTTCGCCTAGTTCGATGCGGTATCCCCTGATTTTGACTTGGTCGTCCATCCTGCCGAGGTATTCGATGTTTCCGTCGGGAAGCCACCTTGCGAGGTCACCTGTGCGGTACATCCTTTCACGGGCTTCGTTGCCGAACGGATCAGGAAGGAATTTTTGGGAGGAAAGTTCGGGCCTGTTGAGGTAACCCCTTCCGACTCCTTTTCCCCCAATACAGAGTTCCCCGGGTACTCCCTCGGGGTTAAGGCTTCCGTCTGCCGTCAATATATAAATTGAGGTGTTGTCGATGGGCTTTCCGATGCTTATTTTTTCTCCCACCTCCATTTTTTTGAATGTTGACCAGATGGTTGTTTCCGTTGGCCCATACATGTTCCAAAGGGTTCCCAATCGCACAAGGGTATTTTTTAATTCCTCTCCAAGGGCTTCTCCTCCGACCAGCATTTTGATGTTACCGGGATTAGTCCAACCTGAGTTCAGTAACATTTGCCAACCGGATGGCGTTGCCTGCATATGGGTAGGACGGACTTCTTCCAGTTTTTTGGATAGACTGAATCCGTCCATGGCAACTTCCCTGCTTACCAAAAATACCCTTCCACCGCTTACAAGAGGAAGAAAAAGTTCTAGGTAAAAGATATCAAAACTGTAGGTAGTGACTGAAAGGATGCTTGATGATTTGTCAAATTCAACATTTTTAGTCATACTGACCAAGAAGTTGATGAGGTTTCGGTGTTCGATCATAACCCCTTTGGGTCTTCCCGTAGAACCTGAGGTGTAGATGATATATGCAAGGTTTTCCGAGGATGGCAAAGCCGAAATTTCGTCAGATGGCATGCTTAGAATCGCCTCCATTTCTTGGTCCATGATGATAGTTCTTATCTTATCACCGAAATTCTGGACTGTTTTTGAAGAACAGATTACAAAATCGGCTTTGGTATCTTCAACCATATAATCAATTCTGTCTTTGGGTAAGGCAGGATCGATCGGAACATAGGCACCACCGGATTTGAGGATTCCAAAAATGCCTATTACCATCTCCAGGGAGCGGTCAATGCAGATCGGCACAGGGCTTTCGGATTTGAGTCCGTTTTTGATTAAAAAATGGGCTAGCTGGTTTGATTGGAGATCCAATTGCCTGTAAGAAAGTTGTTTTCCATCAAATTCAACTGCAATTCCATTTGGTTGGTTTTGAACTTGGCCTGCAAATAAATCCAAAATAGTTTTATCCTCAGGTAATGGAGAATCAGTATCATTGAGGTTTTGGAGGATATGGGATTTTTCAATATCTCCCAGAATTTCAAATCTTCCGATGGTATTGGTCGGGTTTTCTATTATAGATTCCAAAAGGCGGGCATAATGTCCGGCCATTCTTTCAACAGTCTCTTGCCTGAACAGAATTTTGCTGAATTCTATTACTCCTTCTACATTCCCATTGACCTCAGTAAGGTCAAAACTTAGGTCAAACCTTGATGAAAACTTATCCTGAATTTCTTCAGACCACAATAGATTTCCTGCAGAACCTTGATTTTCGGGTAAATTTTGGAGGGCAAAAAACACCTGAAATACAGGGTTTCTGGTCATATCCCTCTTGATTTCGAGGGATTCCACGATTTGCTCAAAAGGAATTTCGCTGTTGTCAAACGCATCGATCGTATTGGATTGAACCTGCATGAGCAACTCATCGTATTTCATTTTACTATCTACATGGCTTCTAAGGGGAATACTATTGACAAAAAATCCGATAAGGTTTTCAAGCTCCTGATATTCTCTTCCCGCGACAGGGGTTCCAATACACAGATCTTCTTGACAGGAATACCTGTACATCAACGCCTTGAATGCCGAAAAAAGCGTCATGAATAGGGTAGCATTGAGTTTTAATCCTATCCTATTCAGGTCGGTAATTATTTCTTTTTTAATAAAAAACCGAACTGTTCCCCCTTCTCTGTTGATTTCGGTAGGCCTTACAAAATCGGTAGGCAACTGAAGTGGTGCGACGTTTTGGAGTTTGGTCTTCCAATAGTCGATTTTGTTGCGGATGGAATCACTGTTGAGGAAATTTCTTTGCCAGAGTGCATAGTCAACGTATTGAACGGGAAGAGGCGGGAGAGAAGGTTGGGTTCCGTTGACGATGGCATAATAGGAATCCATGAGTTCTTTTCTCAGGATGTTGGAAGACCATCCGTCGGAAGCAATGTGGTGCATGGTGATCACCAGATAATAATCCCCTTGGGCTTTGGTGATGAGACAGGCCCTCATCATATGGTCGTTGACGAGGTCAAAAGGTATCCTGATCAGTCTCGTAATTTCATTTTTTAGGAGTTTCGGGTCCTGCAGTTCTATTCTTTCCAGCTTCCATAGGTCTTTGGCCAAAAGGGTCTGGCAATCGGTCCCATATTTTTCCCTGATTACGGTCCGGAGTGCCTCGTGGCGGTTGACAATGGTTTTGAACGCTTCTTCCAGGGCAGGAATATTAAGTTTTCCTGAGATGTTGAAGATCAGTGGGATGTGGTACTGGATGCTGCCTTCGAGCTGGTGGATAAACCAGAGACTCTGCTGGTTATAGGAAAGCGGGATTGATTCTGGCCTTTCCGCAGGAAGCAGAACGGGGTGGAAAATACTACCTCCATGTGAAAGAATGACCTGGGCAAGGCCGGTTACAGTGGGAGCAGAGAAGAATTCGCGTATTCTGATTTCAGTGCCCCATTCTTTCCTGATGGTGGCGACGGTCCGCATAGCGAGCAGGGAATTCCCACCGAGAGCAAAGAAATCATCGTGGATGCCCACCCTTTCTATGCCGAGGAGTTTTTGCCAGAGAGCGGCAAGCTCTTTTTCGAGATCTGACTCCGGTTTGGTATATTGGGAAGACCCCAAATCCCCTGCACCGAACTCGGGAAGTGCCTTTCTGTCTATCTTGCCATTTATGGTTAACGGAATATTCTCCAACTTCACATAATAATTTGGTACCATGTACTGAGGCAGCTTCTTTATTAAGTAGGCCTTCAGGTCCTCGGCTGTAGCCTCTCCGGTGATATATGCTATCAGCTCTTTGTCGATAGAATTTTTTAACGCTTTGGCGATGACTACACTCTGTCCTGCTTTTGTGTAACTCGCCAATGCCTGTTCAATCTCACCCAATTCTATCCTGTACCCCCTAATCTTTACTTGGTCATCCATTCTACCCAAATACTCCAAATTACCGTCTTCACGCCATTTACCAATATCACCGGTTCTATATAATCGCTCTCCTGGTTTATATGGGTTCTCGATAAACTTCTTTTGGGTAAGTTCTTCTCTGTTTAAGTAACCTCTAGCTAGGCCTATGCCTCCTATACAAATTTCTCCTACACTCCCAAATGGTACCAATTGTTGGTTAGCGTCTAAAAGATAGGTCTGGGTGTTTTGTATAGGTCTGCCAATGTAGGTCTCATTGTTATCGCTTACTTCATTTACAATACACCCGACAGTTGCCTCTGTTGGACCGTATTCATTGTATATCCTGCAACCGACATTGTTCCGTAAGTGTCTTATCTGCTCCGTTGTCAATGCCTCACCTCCCAACACAAAAACCTTGGCTCTTGCATCTTCTAGTGTTTGTGGTTCTATAAGGTTAATATGGGCAGGGGTTAATTTAATCCATCCACTCGCGGGATTTAATACTATTTGCTTCAGTTGACTTAATAAATCTTCCGACTGATTATATATGCGCAAAGTCTTTCCCTGTGTCAATGCTCCAAACAAAGGAGTAACAGTAAAATCAAAAGATAAACTACTGAAAAAATCTACTTCACTATAACTAATATCTCTACTGTATTCCAAGGTCCAATTAAGGTAGTTTGTTACTCCTTCATAGTTCAACACACAACCCTTTGGATTTCCTGTTGATCCTGAAGTATAAATCACATACATCGCATCCTTTGGCCCTATCGCAACATTAGATTTTTCTACAGAGTATAAGTCGCTTTGTGAATCAAATGTGACCCATTCTTCTTCATCTAATATTACCTTACAACCACTATCTTGTTCCATAAAGGCAATCCGATCTTCAGGATAGTCCAAATCAATCGGAACATAGGCGGCTCCGGTTTTTAATACTGCCAGAACGCTTATAATCATCCTTTCACTGCGCTCAAGTTTAATTCCTACTAAGTCCTTATTCTCTAATTTGTATTTTGAAATCAGATAATGAGCAAGCTTGTTGGACCATTCATTTAGCTCCTTGTAACTTAACTCCGTACCCTTGAACTTTAATGCAACTGCATCCGGGGTTTTATTTACCTGTTCCTCAAATAAATCCACGACGGTCTTGTCGTCTGGGTATGCCGTCTCAGTGGTATTTAAAGTCTCTAGCAGGTAGGTTCTTTCCTCATCGGGAAGAATATTTAAGAAACCGAGATTTAAGAAAGAATTGGAATGAATAGATTGAAGAAGTGTAAGAAAATGGGAGGCCATCCTCTGAATTGCTTCGAGGCAATAAAATCCAGTGTCAAAGGTGATGGTCGCCTCAATTGTATCTCCATTTTCTACAACTCTGAACCATAAAGGCGAATTGAACTTTTCAAGGTTTATTTGGGATGAAAGGCTAGGGGAATCTAGATCAAAAGTCTTATGATAGTCAAAGATAACTGGAAAAAGTATGCTTAAATCTTTTTCGTTCTTTATTCCTAAAGCAGAAATTAATTGATCAAGAGAGATATGATTGTAGGAACTGGCTTCAGCTAAATCGGCCCCTGATTTTTGGACAAACTCCCCAAATTGCATGCTGCCATCTATTTTGGAGCGAATGGGAAGGATATCCAAAAAATCTTTTTGTAAATTCTCCCCGTTTGGGTTTAGAAGACCCGATATTTTGACGGTGGTACCAATGCAAAAATCATCTTGGCTACTGTATCTATAAAGTAAAACTTTCAGGGCTGCGAACAGGACCAAAGATGACGAGAGGGTATTTCCTGTAAAGTGGGCATTAATAGTATCGAGGATAGCCTTATCTAAAAAGAAGCTTAGTGTGTTTTTTCCTTTTGTTAAAGATTTTGAAGGATACTTTGGTAGCTGTAATTCTTCGATCCCTCCAAGCTTTTTTATCCAATAATCATTGATTGATTGCGAAGATCCTGTCGCTGATTGGTTATTTAGCGATTTTGTGACTGACATAACTAAGTTATTTTGGGTATAAAAAATAGTATTATTATTGGAAAATCTAGTATTTGTATTTTGGGAATGCAAGCATTATCGAAAAAATATTATAGCAATCATTAAAAAAGATTATGGATTTTTAGAAACCATTAAATTAACTTGAATTCCTTATCGTATCTTCACCGTTCAAAATCCAAAAATCCAAATCAAAAAATTATGAAAAACACCAGAATCTATTTCTTTGCATTAACCTTGATGTTGTTTTTGGCAGCTTCAGTGCAGTCTCATGCCCAATTACAGTCTCCTTCAGCCAGCCCCGCGGCATTTGTATCTCAAAATGTTGGTTTTACAAAAATCAGCATTGACTATTCCTCTCCAGCTGTAAAAGGAAGGAAGATTTTTGGAGAGTTGGAAAAGTATGGAGTAACCTGGAGAGCAGGTGCCAATGCTACAACCATCATTGAATTTAGCACAGGAGTAAGCGTTGGAGGTAAAAATCTGCGTGCCGGAAAATATTCCATTTTCATCACACCAATGGCTTCTGGCGAGTGGACTGTTCACCTTAACGGTAAAGCCAATTCAGTTTTTACCTACATGAAAGACGGCAAAATCGACGAGGAAGCAATGGCAAAAGATGATGCAGTTGCTATCAAAGTAACTCCCGTAATGACAGCGGATTCTCAGGAAAGACTTTCTTACGCCATCTCTGCAGAAAACAACAAAGTGGCCAAGGTGACTATGGCGTGGGAAAAAGTAAGATTGTCATTTATGGTTGACACTCAGGTGGACCAAAAAATGGAAGGCTTCAAAGGAGCTTTTTGATTACTCCCTCATTACAATTCAAAAACAAAAAACCTCCTTTATGGAGGTTTTTTTATTGCCTTTAACTTCACCTCTCTGTCCAATCTACACCTGTATCTTTCCAGCTTTTTGAGGCTGCAGAGTCAAGGACTGCCTGACAAACTTTTTGGGTTTCGTAGGCATCTTTGAAAGTCGGCGAACAGGGTTTACCGGTTTCTAAACTTTGGAAAAAATCTGCTGCATGATGGATAAATGAATGCTCATACCCGATGCTAGTTCCGGGAATCCACCACCTCTTCATGTAAGGTTGTTCTCCTTCAGTAATGTGGATTTTTCTCCATCCCCTGACATGAGGATCATCTTTATGGTCAAAATATTCCAGCCAGTTCATGTCGTGTAAATCCCACCTGATCGAAGCATGTTCCCCGTTGATCTCGAAGGTATAAAGGGCTTTGTGCCCCCTTGCATACCGGGTGGCTTCGAACAATCCCAAAGAACCATTGTCAAAGTGGCAATGAAAAATACAGGCATCGTCAATGCCTACTTTCTGAACCTGTCCGCTTCCCTGATGAACCCTTTCCTTGACGAAAGTTTCGGTCATGGCTGACACATCTTTGATGCCTCCGTTAAGCCACATGGCCGTATCGATGCAATGCGCCAAAAGGTCTCCAGTCACCCCCGAACCTGCAGCATCCACATCAAGTCTCCATAACCCATCTCCACCTTGGGGCAGTTCGGGATTGATTGTCCAGTCCTGAAGGAAATTGGCGCGGTAATGGAATATTTTTCCCAGTTTTCCCGAGTCGACGATTTGCTTGGCCAAAGTCACGGCCGGGACTTTTCTATAATTATACCAAACAGTGTTTGCAATACCTGCCTTTTCCACGGCTTTGACCATTTTTTCGCCTTCCTCCAAAGTTTTGGAAAGCGGTTTTTCACAAAGGATCATCTTTCCTGCAGCAGCTGCCGCAATGGCTATTTCGGCATGAAAAGCATTAGGTGTACAAATATCTACCGCATCGATGTCGGTTCTCGCAATCAGTTTCTTCCAATCTGTTTCGTAGGAGACATAGCCCCATTGTTCAGCAAAAGCTTTGACTTTGTCTTCCCTCCTTGCGCATACAGCCTGAAGAACAGGTTGAAATTCAAATTCTGGAAAAAAGTCAGGGATTCGTTTGTAGGCGTTGGTGTGTATTCTTCCCATCAAGCCCGTTCCTATGAGTCCGATTCTTATATGTTTTTTGCTCATGTGTTATTCTGGTTTATTATCTGAAAATTTCAAAATTGGAAGATTCAAAGGGTTAGAAAGTTTAAAAGTTTCAAGGCTCAAAAGTTGGAAAGAATTTCAAATCCTCCTTAATACTTCCCACTTCGAACTTCCCACTTCCTCCTTACCCAACCCATCCGTGTGCATTGCGCACTTCGATCATTTTGGCAAGGATATCGTTCCAAGTCTGCTGCTTGCCCATCACGGCATTGGGAAACATACAGCCATCCCAACAAATATGCTGGAAGGCTTTGGTGAGTTTTCCATCTGCATTTCTCAACCAATAGCCTGCGTCTCTTACAATGTCAAGCTTTCCATTTGGATCGGTTGCAAGGCAATGTCTTCCGGTTTTGTCATGCGAACCTGAACCGAAAACTGTCCCGTCATTTTGTGCCACATGGAAATCAATGGTCCAAGGTCGGAGTGCTTTTGTCAATTTTTTGAATGCCTCGTCCAATGTCTCTCTGTCATTCCAATCAAAGTTTATTGGAAGAATCCTGTCATCAGGGCTGTTGTAACCCAACATGTAAAGGAAAGTATGCGACATATCTGCCTGAAATCCGATGTTTGGCCTATTGGTCTGGTCAAGAGTATCCACCATTGCTCTCCAACTGTGCATGCCTCCCCAACAGATTTCACCTTCGGCAGCGAGTTTTTCTCCAAAATCCGCAGCCACATCACAGGCTTCTCTGAATGTCTGTGCAATCAGTTTGGTATTGTTGACCGGATCTTTGGCCCAGCTTTCAACACTGCTGGCAGAATCAATCCTTACTATTCCATAAGGCCTCACGCCAAGTTCTT
Organism: Aquiflexum gelatinilyticum; assembly: GCF_024813435.1. Lineage (NCBI taxonomy): Bacteria > Pseudomonadati > Bacteroidota > Cytophagia > Cytophagales > Cyclobacteriaceae > Aquiflexum > Aquiflexum gelatinilyticum. The sequence goes on along the minus strand of NZ_JANAEZ010000008.1, from coordinate 147,709 downwards.
TGAGTTTTTGACCAAAAACACATGATTTTCGCACCATTTCCACAAACAGTGCCCGGTCTTCCTTACTTCCCATAGCGGGTCCACCCCATATTGGGGCTACAAGGCTTCCGATGTTCAGATTGAGTTTCTGGACTTTTTCTGCCAATATCTTGATACCGTCATCGGACATATCCAGATCGATATGTGGATCAAAAAGCCCGATATCAATACCGTCAAACTTTACCCCATTGACTTCTGCGGCGGCGGTGTATTGCAGCATGTCATCAAATGAAATGATTGGCTCTGAGTCGGGGCCTTTCCCCACAATACCCGGCCAAGTCGCATTGTGTAGTTTTGGATAGTTATTTTGGGACATGGTTATTTTGGTTATTTGTTAATGGTTATTGAATGGATTATGGTTATTCGGTTAGTAGGTTATTGGTTATTTGGTTAACTGCTTAACTGATCTTGGAATCCGAGTTTTACTTTCCTCATTGCTCTAGTTCCTTTCTAAGAAGCTTGGTACACTATACTTGGTACTCCAAAAGTCAAACTTTCAAATCAGGATTGTCAGGACCGAAATGCTTCAGCATGACAATGGGATCGGTTTTTGAATGATTTGTGATTTTAACTCCGGCCATAGCGGCCTTTTCGCTGACGAAATATTCGTCATGGGTCAACTGTCCAAATCGGATCAAGGCTGGTGTTTCGATATCCCAAACCCCCATTTTCCCATGGCCCTGCATCATGATCATGCCGTAAGCGGCATTGTCGGTGATGGTTACGGTCTGACCCGGGAAGACGGTCAGTTCTTTGGCACTGTAATCGTGAGAGCGATAGCAAATCCAAGTCTCATGGTATCCTGCAGCATGCATTTTCTCAGCATCATCCACGGGCTTTGGTTCCATGTAGTGGTTGTCCATCAGGTTTGGATTGACATTCAAATCCCAATCTATCATCTCCAAAAGCAGCTCATAATCTCCAATCCGGTCTTTTGGCGTGGCATTCCATAGGAGTTCATCCGGAATGATTGCCTCATTGACCAAAGACTGGTACATGGCAAAAATATCTGAAGCTTTTTGTGGTTCGTAAGTACAAAGGCTTCCGGGAGCGTGCAGCATTCCGGGAGGAACATCCCAACCTGTTCCGGGTTGTAGCCTGAATGCCTGCGAATAATTGGTGATCTTGTTGTCGCCCTTGTTGAAGTTTTTCAAACATTCAAGGATGGTTTCCTTGGATGTCCCCGGGGCAATTCCGAAGAATGTATAGGGAAAATCCCCGCCGTGGTTATTCACCTGTGGAGGGAAATAGTAAGCTTCGGGCTTGCCGTTTTGTCCTGTCAGCGCACCGAATTCATCACTCGGATGGATATGGTGAGGAAGAGGGCCCATATTGTCAAAAAACTTGGAATACATCGGCCATGATTTGTATTTGTCCCATAACCTCTCACCAATGATTTGGGCCCCGATATCGGCTATGGCATCTTTCAATAAGAAAAGCTCGGTTTTGCCACCGTCTTCCAAAGCGATATGGCTGAGACCTTCATTTTTACTTGTTAAGGGGCCGTTTTGTGCTGGAGTGGTCGAAGAAAACCAACGCTCGTCAATTCCTCCCCGGGCTCCCCCAAGTGCATAATAATCGTCAGGATGGAGTTTGATGCGCCTTCCCGGAACACAAAAAGAACGCGGCACCCATGTTGGGGTCAGTCTCAAGATTCCTTCTCCTTGTTCTAATGCTTTTTTTGCCAAACTCATGGTTGTTATTGGTTATTGGGTTGTGTTGATTGATAAATAAGCTTAATATATTTCTATATGATATTAATTGATAAATAAGCTTAATATATTTCTATATGATATTAATTGATATTTGATATTAATGGATATTGAAAAAAGAGGTTATTGATTAATTAGATTAGTTTTTCAATTCCCTCTTTTGAAGAAATAATTCTGATTTCCAAGTCATAGATTCTTTTTTCTTTGGGTTCCAAAAGGATCAAGGTCCCGTTTTTTCTTGCCCCACTTTGCCCGATAGGAGGATTGGTGGCAGGTTCTAAGGCTGTAACATATTCACCTTTTCCCCAATGCTGCCAATTGATCAGCCAAGGAAGCTGGTTCTTGTTGAAGGTAAGAGATAAACCGATTCCAAGTTTTTGATTGACAAATCCGCAGGTGCTTTTCCCGTTTTTATCGGCTTTGGGATCAATAAAGGCTACATCTTCGCCAAATCCCGCATGGGCATCCATTGGAGCTGGGCATTTTTTGAAGTTGTTTTTTGGGTTGAAAATCCTGTTGTTCGGATCGTTGTCCATGGAATTCCATTTTCCTTCCCAGACGATTTCTGTTCCTTCATCTATCAGCGGCCAACCACAATTCAAATGATAGAGCAACATGTGAGGTGCAGGCGTATTGCCAAGGTTGGTGATTTCATCCTTGACCTTGATCACAGGCTCGCCCAATATTCCCGAAATGGTTCTTTTCATCTCTAATGAAGGACCAAAGCAAGTTGTCTCCCGTATGATGCCGGTAATGCTCATTTCCATGTTTCCATTAAGTGGATCAGGTTGAATGATGGATGTGATTTCTGCGGGGATATTACTTGCATTTCCATGTAATCCTCTATTTCCAAATTCATCGGATTCGGGACCGCCAACATGTGAAAGCCCACATGTGGTCAACAATCCTCCTCCAAATGTCCTCAGCCAATCTATCCCTTTATTTGAAAAAGGTTGGGGAGAAGTGACTCCTGCATGGCTGATCCAAGCCAGGCTGTGTGCATTGAAGAAGGCATCGGCAATGTCCATTCCTCGGTCGAGTACCACTTTGTATCTCAGGCCTGTTCCGGTATTGATCCAGGCGATCCGAACTCCCTTGCCCAATCCATTATCCAAAACGGATGTTTCAATCCCTCCCAACTGCATGGGGTTGGAGATCTTGTCTTTCCAATTGGACTGCTTCAGCTCGTTCAAATCACTCATAAATCCGGTTAAATATTCAAATTTCAATTTATCATCTGAAATCTATGTCGGTATCCTGTTCTGTCAGGCATGAAATTTATCTCCCTTAAAATTAACCATTTAAAACTTTCAAAAAAGCCAAGTTTAACTTTTTCCGGGCATAAAAACTCCGGATTTTCAGAATATTCCAATAGTTATTCCGGTGTATTTTAACCTACAGATATGATGAACCAAAAAGTACATAAGACATTTTGTAAATTTTTATCCATTTATAAAATTCTCATGCTCGTTATCAATTTCTTCCCAATCCAAATGGGGATTTCAGTACATTGAAAAAGCTTTAAACCTAAAAAAACCATGAAAATCAACACATCACTTCCGGTTCTCTTTGGGATCATTTGCTTTTTTCTTGTTCTGGATCTTTCTGCCCAAAGCAGTAAAAGGGACTATTACGAATTGAAGATATATCACATAGAAAGCAAAAATCAGGAAACCCAGATTGACAATTACCTGCAAAATGCCCTGCTGCCCGCTTTGCATAGAAATGGAATAGAAAAAGTCGGTGTTTTCAAACCGATTGCGACCCAAACCGATGCCGGTAAAAAAATATATGTATGGATTCCGTATAAGTCCTTGAAGCAATATGTGGGCCTTCAATCCAAATTGGATAAGGATGCCGCATACCTAGCCGCGGGAAAAGACTATATCAATGCACCGCATAATAACCCTCCTTACAAAAGGATAGAAACTTCTTTGATGCAGGCTTTTTCCAGCACACCAAGATTCACAGAATCAAATGTAGAAGGGCCGAAAAAAGACAGAATATATGAATTGAGAAGTTATGAGGCTGCGACCGAAAGATTGTACAGACAGAAAGTAAAAATGTTCAATGAGGGAGAAATTGATATTTTTCTAAAATTGGATTTCAATCCTGTATTTTTTGCCGAAACCTTGGCCGGTGCCCAAATGCCCAATCTGATGTACATGACCACATTTACCAATATGGAATCAAGGGATGCGCATTGGAAAGCCTTTGGGACAGATCCTGATTGGGACAGGATGAAGGTGATGGAGGAATATCAAAATACGGTTTCAAAAAATGATACCCGGTTGCTTTACCCGACTGACTATTCGGATATTTAAATCAGCAATATTTGAAACAAAAAGTCCAACATGTTTTTTTCATGTTGGACTTTTTTATTGCTGTCAAATAGGAGACTCTAAAGCTCCTTCAGTTGGATATTCCGGAATTTGACCTGCATCGGAGGACCGACATGGACCTGAATTCCCAATAACCCTTTCATACTTCTGTTGACAGTGTCTTCATCCACCACTTCACTGATCAGCACGCCATTGACATAGTGCTTCATCACATTGCCTTGCACCACAAGGTGGATAGCATTCCAATCTTCGCTTTTGATCAATTTCCTCAGGGAATCCGCATCTCCCAATTCTTCAGTAACGCGAAGGCCTTTCCAGGCATTTCTCTCAATGTTAGCCCGCAATTCTCCTGCAGGAGTTTGGGGATCGATGGTGGTTTTTTGCCCGATATATGCCAAAGTGGTACGCTTTCTTTCTTCGTAGTTTTGACCTGTATAGGCATTTTTACCATCAATATCCGCCTGATAGCCGCGCAATGCAAAAGGAAGTTCTGTGAATCTCTCACTCCGGTAATTGATCCCAGAATTGCCGTCCTTGGTGATATTGACTTCAAGTTTGAGTTCAAAATCCGCAGGTTCTCCGCCTTGCCAGATCAAAAATGAATTTGCGTCAAGAATGGTCTCGGGCGTAATTTCACCTACAATATTACCGTCCTCTACACGCCAATATGTTGAATCCCCTTCCCAGTTTGTTAGAGTTTTACCATCGAAAATTGGAATAAATTCTATGGTTTCAGACTCATGAATCACTGTCGGGGTGACATGTCCGGTTTCCCCACTTTTCATTTCGGTATTGTGTCCGGGATTGTTGCATCCTGCCAACCCAATAAAAACAAGGGTCATCACTGGAAAAGTATTTTGCCAAAAGGCTGACTTTTTCATTTGGTTTTTAAATTAATTATGGAAAATATCTCTTGTTATTTATACACTTCATGCTCAGAATTTCCACCAGAGATCAGGTAAGCCATCAAGTCTTTCAACTCTTCCTCATTGAGCCTGTTGATCATTCCCGGCATCATGATCGAAATCTCAGAAAGTTTTTTACTCTTGACATCTTTTTTTGGTATCTCCCTGAGTATATCCGGAGCGAATGGGTTTTGGGAAATGAAATATTTATCCGCATCCTCATTTGTCAATTTCCCTAAAACCGAGCTTCCATCAGCCATATAGAAAATGGTGGCAGCATATTGATCGGAGATGGTATTGTTTGGATTGATGGTCGCATCTAGAATGTCTTTTGCTGAAAACCTCGTGCCCAACTGGGTTAAATCGGGTCCGATTATTCCTCCTTCACCCTTCATCGTGTGGCAGGATTGACATAAAGTAGCGGCGTACATGGCTTTTCCTTTTACCAAATCCCTTCCTTTGAGATCCGCCATCAGCGGCAATGCTTCCTCTACAGTCCATCTTCTTCCCGGGCCGACAGGCTGTACATCACTGACGATAAGGTCATTGCCACTTCCAGTAAGCAGGGAAGCCCCAGACATTTCATTGTATTTCTCGAAATCAGATTTTGGCACATGTGTCAAAGCCATTTTTCTGGCCCTGTCCACGAATCCAACATAACTTACGCCTCCCTTGTATTGGAAGGCATCGTGGATCCAGGTGAAATATTCTTCTCGCAATTCCGGTGTCCAACCGACTTTGGCATTTCCCAATACTGTAGCCAAATAGGATTGTTGTGCAGGAGGGACACTCGAAAGCATCTCGGCGATATCCAATCCGTATTGGGGATTTCTCAAAATCAGATCCGAAGAAGAAGTAAATGTCTTCTGATAATCCGCATCGTCTTTGGCTGTTTTTAACAGAGTAATGCTTTTTGAAACGGCATCAGGTGCATCGATGTAGACCAAGACTTTACTCAAAGCCCTGTCTAGGTGATTGTCATTTGAAGGGAAATTAGGATTCAGGTAAGCCACTAGCTGAGACTTTAAATCTCCGGCAGGGACACCTTGTCTGAAGAGCGTCAGTTCAAAGGCACGGATCAGGTTTTGCTTATCCATATTGCTCAGACTTCCATAATCTACACCCATTATTGCCTGAAGCATCTGTGGCTGCTGCGATTTGTCAGCATGTCTTGCCATGGCAATCATGGCTTGGGTCAGAATTTTTGGATCTTTTTCAGCCAAAGCCTTGTCTTTCCAATCATTGATTGGCTGGTGTTCCAAAGCGACCCTTGCAGCATATTGGATAAACCTGTCTTCATCCTTGAGATAAGGCCATACAAAATCCACCGCACCTGCTTTTGGCCCGCCGGTATGGAATTCTTCCAGTTTTCTTCGGGTTTGAATGGCCTCAGGAACTTCAGTTGATGCGCTGCTTACTTCGGTATCTTCATCACCGGCATAGTATACTCGATATAAATCTGATTCCAACCTTCGCCCTCCTGTCATAAAATACATTGCTCCATCGGGACCGATCTCTCCATCTGTCAAGGGAAGTGGCGAACCAGAAATAAATTCCTCGGCTGTGGCCGAATAAGTAGCACCGGATGGGGTAAGGCTAACAGCGTATATGATCCCAAAACTCCAATCAAAAGCATACAGCGCTTTTTGGTATTTCTCAGGAAATTTTGCACCCGTTCCAAACATCACGTTCGTGGGGGATCCTTGTCCGATATTCAAAGTTGCCGGAAGGTTGTCAGGATAATTGGGAGACCATTTTTGGTTGCCTGTTCTCCAGCCAAACTCACTTCCACTCGTCACATGGCAGATTCGTGTGGGTCGGTACCATGGCATCCCAAAGTCCCATTCCATGTCCGAATCATAGGTAAACAATTCTCCGGCTTCATTGAAAGAAATGTCATAAGCATTTCTGAAACCTACGCTAAAAAGCTCCCAATTTTTTCCTTCAGGATCGATTTGCGCAATCCATCCTCCGGGAGCCATGCGGCTGTTGGCATGTCCACGGGGATCTTTGATCACGGGAAATACATTGTCTTCATTCCAAACCCTTGGAATTCTGTAGGCATTCATTTCAGGCACATCTACATGGTTTCCAGCCACAATAAAAATAGACTTCTTGTCGGGAGACAAAATCATGCTGTGCGGACCATGTTCTCCGGGTTCGCCCTGAAGCGATTTAATCAAGGTAATCTGCTCATATTGGTCGTCCCCATCCAGATCCTGAAGTCTGTAAAGACCGGTTCCTTTGTCAAATGTCTCATTCGCATTATGATTGACGGTGACATAGAGGCTATTGAAAGCAAAGAGTACGCCCTGTGCAAAACCCATCCCGATCTTGTCCTCAGGTCCGGTACCGATTTTCAGTTTTTCTACTTTTGGAGCCAAAGAGTCAGATCCAATTGCAGGAATTTCCAGACGGTACAGAGACCCGTATTGGTCTGTGACGACCATTCGGCCTTTGTCATCGAATGTCATCCCAACCCAAGATCCCTGTTCGTTTTCACCCGGACTGTAGATGTGCTCGGCTTTGAAACCTTCAGGAAGCTTTAATTTGGCAACTTTTGGGTGGAGGGGTTTACTTTCTTCTTCTGTTCCTTTGCCACAGGAAAAGAGAATTCCCGTGATTAAAAAAAGGCTGAGGAATTTTAAGGTTAATTTGGTGTAGGACATATTTTTTTGGGATTGAAATTGTTCGGTTGATGGTTTATTTCATTGGGATTTATGGTAATTGAAATTTCATTTCAAGTTAACTCAAATAGATTTTTCATTGAAACCGCTTATGGATATAATTTTTCAAGTTGGTTTAAGAGCTCATCCCTTCAGCAATTGCATTTCCGCTTTTCCGTGTCCGTCCGGCGTGGTATAGAAAGGCCGCTGCTCAATGATATAATTCGTGTCAGGAGCAATGCCTAATGCATGGTAAATTGTCTGGTGGAGGTCATTTATTTTGATGGGATTTTCTATGGTTTTGCAGGGGCGCTCATCGGCAGTTTTGCCAAAAACATGACCTCTTTTGATTCCTCCTCCAAACATCAATACCGAGCATCCATCGGTAAAATGCCGGTGCATGCCATAATTTTTCATGTCTTCGATGATTTCCGGAACTTCTACCTGATCCAAGACTTTCAGGTCAGGTCTGCCTTCAGTAAGCATATCCCTGCTGAATTCACTCGCGACGATGACCATTGTTCGTTCCAGCCTGCCGCTTTCATCCAGGTCTTTGATCAATTGGGCTATTGGTGCATCGATCATTTTCTTCATGTCTTTCAATCGGGTATGGCCATTGTCATGGGTATCCCAACCGAAAAAAGGTTCGTATTCCGTCGTCACACTGATAAATCTTGCTCCCTGATCGACCAGTCTTTTTGCCAAAAGGCATCCCAATCCAAACTTCCCTGTATTGTATCTGTCGTAGCTTTCCTTAGGTTCCTGAGTCAGGTCAAAAGCCTTGGCCTCGGGCGAATTCAACAGCATATAAGCCTGTTCCATGGATCTTTTGAGGGATTCCTTTTGGTAATCACTGCCAAATTCCCCCATGGCACTTTCCTTGATCAGGTTTTCATAGAGTTGGTTTCTAGACTCAAACCTTTTGGTAGACATTCCCACCGGCGGTCTTACACTTTCCAGACCTGATGTTGGATCAGGAATCAGAAAAGGTCCAAACTCACTTCCAAGAAATCCCGCACTGTGAAATGCCTTCAGCTCTTCTCCTTCACCGACAGTAAATCTTTGACCGATATTGATAAAAGGTGGTATGACAGGATTGAGTGGACCCAACTCTTTGGCAATCCACGATCCGAGATGGGGCACGACCACCGACTGTGGTGGTTCGTAGCAAGTATGCCAATGGTATTGGTGGCGGGTATGGAGGATGTGGCCAAGGTCTGCTGCAACATAGGAGCGGATCAGGGTTCCTTTGTCCATGATTTTTCCGATGGATTCCAGTCCTTCGGAAAAATGGATGCCGTCCAAAACAGTTGGCACTGAAGGGAAAGTACTCAGCACTTCACTTGATTGCATGCCTTTTCGGAAAGGCGTATATTTTTTGGGATCGAAGGTTTCGGTGTGGGCCATTCCTCCCGCCATAAAGAGCAAAATGACTGTGTCCGCTGTAGCAGGAATGGAGATTTTTGAATTACAAGAGGATATCAAACCTGCAAAAGGAGCCCCGGCAGCCATGGCAGCGATGGCGGCGGCGCTGGTTTTTTTCAAAAAATCCCTTCTGTTCAGGTCGTTTCTCATCGTTTCCTTTTAATAAATAAGCTGAAATTCAGGGAGCAGGATTACTGCCCAAAAGAAATCCTGTATCTGACCCACATCCGGAGAGTTGCCTAAAGCCGCTAAGGCGATTTCACTTTCTTTTTTGCTTGGTTTTCGGAGCAAAGCTTTGTTGTAAACCTCTTCAATAATGATTGGTCCCTCTTTGTATTTTTCTTTCCACTGCGCTGCTCCTTTTTGCAAAACAGTGTTGAGCCGCTCGCCATTGGTCAATTCCAAAGCCTGTAACAAACTCGCCTGTGAGTCACGATTGGTAGAGACAATTTCCCGGTTTGGTCTTCCCAAAGCGGTGAGAAAGCTGTTGTTGGCTACAAGGGAAGCCCGGGTAAAGTGGGTATTGGAACTTTGTTCTGTAAGAAGTTGACTTGGATTGTATTTGAGGTCTTTTTCTTCAAAAACAGGACTGAAAACCTGACTGACTGCATCAGAAAATTGTTCGGCAGTCATTCTCCGCCTCACCATCCCGTTGAAAGTAAAATCGGAGGCAGCCAAAAGGTCGGCACTTTTCACCCCGGATGATTGCGATTGGTAGATTTTGGAAGTGCCAATCAGGTAGATCAATTCCTTCAGGTCATAGTTTTTTTCTACAAAATCCGATGCGAGCCAATCCAACAAATCCTGACTCCAAGGTTCATTGTCAATTTCGTCCACGGGCTCGACCATGCCGCGGCCCATCATCTGTTTCCAGATCCGGTTGACGATGGTACGGTACATCCTACCATTGGCCGGTTGGACGAGGTATTCTGATAACTGCCTCAATTTTTCTGAGCGGGTGGCGCTGCTGTCCATCTCGCCAAGTTCTTCCCAAAGGATTCTGGTACTTGCCAATTTCCCGATAGGTTTTTCGCACCTGCTGACTTCCAAAGTGGAATCCGCAAAAATATTGTCAAATGCATAGGCTTCTTCCAATTTCCAATCGCTGATAAAGCTGTCGTGGCATGAGGCGCATTTGAGGTTGAGTCCCAAGATCACCTGACCCACATTTTGGGCGGCCTGCATCTCAGTTCGTTGGCTTGCATTGACTGTACCTCTCCATCTGATTCCCTCGATAAAGCCTTTGGAAGCGTCGGTCGGATTCAATAATTCTTTGACAAAAACATTATAGGGTTTGTTGCTTTGCAGGGATTTGTAGAGCCAATCAGTGATATTGTATCGGCCATTGGTGATGTATCCGGTTCCGGTGTAGTCGTTTCGCAGGGCATCATTCCAAAATGTAAGCCAATGAGTGGCATAATCATCATTTCTGTCCAGCAGCTTCCGAAGCCAAACCGCTCTTTTGTCAGGATTGGAATCCGTGGTAAACAATTCCAATTCTTCAGGGCTCGGAACCAATCCAACCACATCTAAGTAAATCCTACGGAGGTAAGTCCTGTCATCCACAGCAGCCTGCCATTTTAGCTCATTTTCTTTGAAATAAGCATTCACCCAAAGGTCGATGGGATTTTCAAGTCCGGCAGATGGAGGTGGGAGTACCGGTTTTCTCGGTGCCAATTCCGCTACCCGATAAACGCTTTTTTGCTCGGCGCCATCGGGCCAAGGTGCTCCTTTTTCTATCCAAAAACCAATCAGGTCAATTTCCTCCCTGCTCAAATGCTTTCCTTTGGAAGGCATGACATCCTTGTGGTTTTTTGGCAAGTTGATCCTGCGGAAGAGCTCACTTTCATCAGGATTTCCGGGTGAAATAACCGCTCCGGATTCTCCTCCTTGAAAAACAAATTCCCTCTCATCCAACCTCAGCTCGCCTTCGGTCTTTGCGCCGCTGTGGCATTTGTAACAGTTATGCGCCAAGACAGTCCGGACTTCTCCGATCAGTTGCATTTCCTTTTCAGGACTTAATCCCGATGCGCCGCTTTCGTAAGCAGCCAAGTCAAAACTGCCGGAATTATAGGAATTGCTGTTTTTCCAAGGGAAAGTTTCTGTCAAAAAATCCTCGCCATGTGTCAAGGATGCTCCAAAATGTCCCGAAAATCCGACTCCAAATGCGGCTATAAATAGCACTGCCCGGTAAGCTTTGATTTTTCCAGTTTGTTTTTTCTTCCCAACCTGATTCAAAAAGTAAAGTACAGCTATACTAAAAACCGCAGATCCAATTCCCAACCATCGGTGAAGATCTAAGAGTTCACCTTCCACAGCTTCATTGGAGGCCAGCAAAAGACCAAAAACCGCAGCTATCAAGACAGATAGAGCCCCTGCCAAAACCATGAGGTTGATTCCGGGACGTAATTTGGATTGGAATTTACCGATGGTGAACAATTCCAAAAAAGCTCCAAAAAGCAACAGGGCAATAGGAAAATGCACCACCATAGGATGGAGCCTCCCCAAAAACTGCCAAAGCCAAAAGCCTTCTGAAATCATCTTAAAATTTAACTCAATTGAATGGATTAAGAAATCGCAATCCTAATTTTCTTCTCTTTTACATAAAAATCCATCCTGTACCTTCACGTTTCTCTTTTTCTGCAGAATATTCAAAATAGCTTTTTGCCGACTGCCAATTCCCGTTTGCTATTTGAATTCCCTGTTTATACCTTAAAGGGAAATTCACCAATCGAGTTCCTCCCTCAAACAGGACAACACAGGATAGAAAAGCGGGAATTAAAAAAAACTTTTAACATTTGAAAAAACCACCAAAGCACTAGAGAACCCTCAAGAGCAATACATATTAAAGGAAAGCACAATATGATAAACCCAATCAAAAACAGCATCAAAAGATTGCTGACAATCACCCTGATTTTGTTATTGTCTACGATTTTTTACCAATGCAAAAAATCTGAATCACTTGATTTCAACAAAGGCTCCCACATTATCCTGATCGGAAACAACCTTGCCTCTCGGATGATGGAATATGGGCAGTTTGAGACAGAAATGCATGTGCGCTATCCTGATAGCTTGCTATACATCCGCAATATGGGAGACGGGGGAGATACGCCTGGGTTCCGGCCTCATTCAGGTAGGGAATCTCCTTGGGCATTTCCCGGAGCAGAAGAGTTCCAGACCGAATATGCCAACAATTCAGGTTCTGAGGGTCATTTTGAATCACCTGATGAGTGGCTAACCAGACATCAGGCTGATGTGGTCCTGGCATTTTTTGGTTACAATGAATCTTTTCAAGGGCCTGATGGCCTTGATAATTTCAAAGGCGAGCTTGATGCTTTTATCATGCATACTTTAAAACAACAATATAACGGTAAGTCCGCTCCAAAACTGGCCATCATTTCTCCCATTGCTTTTGAGGACCTTTCGGATATCCGGGATTTGCCAAATGGCAAAAAAGAAAATGAAAACCTGGCGCTTTACACTGAAGCGATGAGGGAGGTTGCCAAAAGGAATAAGGTCATGTTTGTCGATGCATTTGCACCTTCTCAGGATTGGTATGATTCGAGTGCAGAGCCCTTGACCATTGACGGTTCTCAGCTGAATGAAGAAGGATATAAAATATTCGGAGTATTTCTTGCTAATGCTGTGTTTGGGGAGGATTCACCCAAAGCTGAAGAGTACCGCGGGTTGATCCATGACATGGTGATGGAGAAAAACTGGATGTGGCACAATGACTACAAAATCCCCAATGGGGTCCATGTTTTTGGCCGTCGCTACGCTCCGTTTGGCCCGGACAACTATCCTGCTGAATTGGAAAAAATCCGTCAAATGACTGCCATCCGTGATGAGGCCATCTGGAAAGCAGCAAAAGGGGAGAAAATGGACCTTGCTGCGGCGGACAAAAACACCAGAACATTACCTCCCGTCGAGACCAATTACAACCCTGAACAAAACGGAAGTACAGAATACCTCTACGGTCAGGATGCTTTGGACAAACTTACTGTTCCCGAAGGTTACAAAATCGAGCTTTTTGCTTCGGAAGTTGAATTTCCTGACTTGGCCAATCCTGTGCAGATGAGCTTTGACAACAAAGGCAGACTGTGGGTAGCCACTGTTCCGAGTTACCCGCATTACAGGCCTGGTGATGCAAGACCAAATGACAAGCTCATTATCTTAGAAGATACCAATAACGACGGCAAAGCCGATAAGCAAATCATTTTTGCGGATGGATTGCACCTGATAATGGGTTTTGAGATTGCTCCTGAGGGGGTTTATATCTCTCAGGGCACCAACCTCAAAATCCTGATTGACACAGATGGGGATGACAGAGCCGACAAGATTGAAACACTTTTGAGTGGATTTGATGACCATGATACGCACCACGTGATTTCGGCTTTTGCAGCGGATCCTTCCGGGGCTATTTACATGGCTGAGGGGGTCTTTTTGCATACCAATGTGGAAACTTCCTATGGCCCAGTCAGGGCGACCAACGGAGGATTTTACAGATTCAATCCTGCCAGAAGCCATCTTGAGCGTACGGCGCAGTTGTCGATACCCAATCCTTGGGGAATTGCTTTTGACGATTGGGGGCAAAATTTCTTTGCCGAAACTTCCGGTCCTGATGTGAGGTGGATGATGCCAGGATCGGTATTGCCGAGATATGGTGAAGCTACCCACAAATCCGAAAACCTGATCGAGGAAGAACATAAAGTCCGCCCGACTTCGGGTTTGGAGTTCGTTTCGAGCCGTCATTTTCCCGATGAAGTTCAGGGAGACATGCTGATCGCCAATACGATTGGATTTTTGGGGATGAAGCAGCATCAGGTTTTGGACGAAGGGACAGGTTTTATCACCAAATTCAGACAAGACATTGTGAAAGGATCTGACCGTAATTTCCGCCCAGTAGATATGGAGTTTGCACCTGACGGTTCGCTTTATTTTATCGATTGGCACAATGTCCTGATCGGACACATGCAGCACAATGCCCGTGACCCGCTCCGTGACCACGTCCATGGAAGGGTTTACAGGATTACCTATCCTTCCCGTCCTTTGGTCACACCTGCGAAAGTTTATGGCGCATCCATTCCCGAATTGCTTGACAATCTGAAGCTGCCGGAATTCAGGACACGATATCGAACCCGACGTGAACTAAGAGGAAGAGATCCAAAAGAAGTGCTCCCTGCGATTGAATATTGGGTTTCAAAGTTGGACAAAAATGATCCTAACTACGAACATTACCTTTTGGAAGGGCTTTGGGTAAGTTGGGGATTGAATAAAGTTGACCAAAAATTACTGAAGCAATTGCTAAAGGCTAAGGATTTCAGAGCAAGGACAGCAGCGGTAAGAGTGTTGCGCTACTCAGGACATCAGGTAAATGACCAGGCCAATTTACTGATGCAGGCAGTCAAAGATGAAAATAGCAGGGTACGTTTGGAAGCGATAGTGGCAGCATCTTGGTTGCCAAGGGAAAAAGGACTGCCAATATTGGCGGAAGCAGAAAAAATGCCTTTGGACAAATGGTCGGTGCATGCCCATGAAGCAGCCGTGGCCCATATCAATGGCCTCTCGGTGAGAGAGAAAAAAGAGGAAACCATCAAGTCCAAATTGACCGGCAGTGACCTCGAACTGTATAACATGGGCAAAGAAATCTATGCGAGAGACGGATTTTGCAGTACCTGTCACCAAAATGACGGACGTGGACTTTCTGCTTCTTTGTTTCCACCTCTTGTGGGTACACCTTGGGTGTTGGGCAGTGAGGAAAGGTTGATTAAGATTGTGTTGAAAGGACTGATGGGGCCTATTACTGTGTTGGGTAGGGAATATCCTGGACAGGTTCCGATGACACCTTACGAAGGCATGCTCAATGACAATGAAATCGCTGCAGTTTTGACTTATGTGAGAAACTCATTTGGCAATGAAGCTCCGCCAATAAGGCCTGATCAGGTTAAAGAAGTCAGGGCAAAAGTAGCTGACAAGAAAGGTTTCTATTCCCCAGCCGAATTACTTAAAGAGCACCCGATGGAGAAGTAGAAAGTTTGGAAGATTGGAAGGTGCAATTGGAAAGAAGCAAGAAGCGATAGAAAAGACCTTTGAGGTTTTTTTGAACCTCGAAGGTCTTTTTAAGAAACTCGTGGGAAGATTGATCCATACCGAAATCAGTGAACCAAATAACCAGTTATGCCCTAACCCATCAACAATAACCATTAACCCAATAAGCAATACCCAAACGCCATGAAAAAAATTGCCACAATAATGTTACTCTGCTTTCTTGTTTTCCCGTCATTGGCTCAAACTCAGGAACAGCAAAAACTTATTGACCTAGACCTAGGATGGGAAAAGGCACTTTTGGAATCTGATGTTGATTTTTTGGAGAACTTGTTGGCTGCGGATTTTATCTGGGTTCACAACCATGCGAATTTGATTGATGGAAAAGAAGCGGTTGTGGCCAAGGCCAAGCGGATTCAGGCCGGTCAGGCAAACGATACAAGGGGAAGGAAATCACGTGACCATAAAGTGGTGGTTTTGGGAAATACCGTTGTTGTGAGTGGTTATACTGTAGTGGACAAGGGAACCAATCCGGTCATCTACCACTTTATGCGGACCTATGTCAAAGAAAAGGGTCAATACAAACTTTTGGCAAACCATACCATGGCAATCCCTGATGAGGAATTGAAGGGAAAGTGATGATTTAATGCTGTTATTTAAATCAAAACTTTGCTCCCCGCCCATGTCCGTGTCTTCACGGACATTATTTAAATTTTGATTGGAAGTTAAGGTAAGCCAATGTCGAGTTAAGAACGATAACAATTAAAAACCCCAAAAATAAAATCATGCAAAAACTACCATTCAAATTCGGTGCTGAGGTCTATACCTGGTATATGAACAACAACGGGGAAACCTACAAAGACCAGTTGGGACATATGATCGAGATCATTTCCCAAGCAGGTTTTACCGGGATCCAACCTATTTTTTCCTGGATGGGCAAATTGTCTGATCCGGTTTTGTTGGAGGAAAAACTCAAGGAACAGGGTATTGAACTGGCTGCGGTAGCCTTGGCTTTGGACTGGAACGGTAAAGAAGAAACTGAGGAAGAGCGGAAGGTCGCAGACAATGCGATCGATTTGCTGCAGCGTTTTCCTGGCTCGGTCCTTTGCACAGTTCAGATTCCAACCGGCAGGCATGACATTGTGCAGCGGAGAAAAAGCCTGACAGATATCGTGAACACTGTTTCCCGAAGGGCCAAAGAAAAGGGGGTAGAAAGCAGTTTCCACCCAAATTCTCCCCATACCTCCATCACGAGGACAGAAGACGATTACAAAGTCATCCTAGAGGGACTTGACCTGTCTGCCACAGGTTGGTGTCCCGATGTCGGCCACATCATTAACGGCGGCATGGATCCCCTCGCCAAAATGAAAGAATACCAATCCATCATCAACCATGTGCATTACAAAGATTGGGATGGCAATCCGGAGTTTGCACTGATGGGAAAAGGAAAAGTCGACCTGATCGGGATCACGCAATGGCTCAAGGAAATCGGCTATAAAGGTTGGATCATCTGCGAAGACGAGGGAAAAGAAGCCTTGGAAGATCCTGACTTTGTCACTTTGCACGACGGGAAATGGATTCAGGAAACGCTTGTTCCGGGGTTGAAGGGGTAGGTAGATGGGAGATATGAGATATGAGACATGAGACATGCGACATGAGATTTAGGGAAAGAGAGGCGAGAGACGAGAAGCGAGAGACGAGACACAAAACATAAGATTCAAGACGGGAAACCGCATTCTGAATATTATGGCAATCCGAAACCATCGATAAAGGCACTATCACTTACCTTAGTCTTATATGCCGGAACCATTAGAACAACTAGAACAATTAGAACCATTACAACCAGTACCAAATAACCAATAACCAATAACCATTCTTTCAAAATGCCAACCATCACCACCAACGGAATCAACATCTACTTTGAGGAAAAAGGCTCGGGAGAGCCGCTGCTTTTGATCATGGGAATCACTGCCCCGGGAAGCGTCTGGGAAAAGCATGTCGCCCATTGGGCAAAATCCTTTCGCTGTATCCTCGTGGACAACAGGGGAGTCGGCAAATCCGACAAACCTGCAGGTCCATATACTTCCCTTCAGATGGCGCAGGATTGCATCGGCGTGTTGGATCACTTGGGTTTGGGTGCGGTCAAAGTAGCCGGCGTATCCATGGGCAGCATCATCGCCCAACAGATGGCGATCCATTTTCCTGCAAGGGTCAAGGCCATGGTGCTGATGTGTCCTTGGGCACGCTGTGACAATGCGGCCAAGGCGATTTTCCAACACATGAAGGACTGCAAGGCAAGGTTGAAACCTGAAGAATTCAGCGTGTATATCCAGTTGTTGATTTTTTCCAAGCAATCATGGGACAATCAGGAATTTAACGCAGGACTTTTGGAAGACAGGAAAAATGCCGCTTTGGATCCGAATCCCCAACCGCTGATCGGATTGGAAGGACAGGCTGCGGCCTGTGTGGCTCATGATGTACTTTCGGATTTGGCAAGAGTGAATTGCCCGGTTTTAGTCTTGGGTGGTGAAGAGGATATTTTTACGCCTGTATGGATGACCAAGGAAGTGGCTACGGCAATTCCTTATTCGGTATTGCATATCTATGAGAAAAGTGGCCATGCTTTCCATTGGGAAAACCTGGAGGATTTTAATGAGAGGGTGGGGGATTGGTTGAAGAATCCTAATGGATCTATCCAGGTTTAATTTCTCAATTCCTTTTCTTTGTTATCAAATTTTCTCCTCATTTCTATTAATCTGCCATTAAATGTAGGATTCAACGCAAGGTTATTTTTTTCTAAGGGATCTGATTTCAAATCATATAATTCCTCATGCTGAGGATCATTGATGTAACGGAAATATTTCCAGTCTTTGGTCCTTAGGCCTTCACTTGGCGGTATAATTTCCACCTGCCATAAGTGTTCACAAATAAAATCCTCCCGACCCAAATTAGGACTGTTTTCTTCTAAAAACCCGACTAAACTTAGACCTTGCCAAGATTTTGGTTTATCAAGACCGGCAAGGTCAAAAATGGTGGGTGCTATATCAATATTCAAAACCAGGTCTTTTACTTTTCGGCCTTGGACGGATCTGGGATCATAAATGATCATCGGAACCCGGAGGGAATTATCATACATCAACCACTTTCCAGCCAGTTGACGCTCTCCCAAAAAATAGCCGTTGTCACTCATAAAAATGATAACTGTATTTTTATCCTTTCCCTGTTTTGATAACTCTTCCCTTATCAACCCTATTTCATGATCAATTTCAGAAATCATCCTAAAGTATCCCTTCATACTCCTTTGGTATTTTTCCTTTGTGTCGAATCTCCAATACCAGCGGTTACGGTTTTCACCTTCCCAAACATAGGGAGGCAGCGCATCAAAATATTCCTGATCACTTAAAGGAGGCTCGGTAAAATATTGTGATGCATACAATGAATCAAATTCCTTCTCCCAAAAATATTGCTCCTCTGACGGATCATGGGCATGCGGGGCACTGAAACTTAAAGAAAGCATAAATGGCTTTTCTTGGGGAGCTTGGCGGATAAACTCAATGGCTTTTTGGCCTGTATATCGGGTCAAATGAACTGTATCCATACCAAGGGTTTTATAAAAATAACCTCTTCTATCTTTGTAGCGATCCAATCGGTCATAATTCTCGCTAATATCAAAAAGCCCCTCAAAACCGGAATAATTGACACCGAATTTTCCGAAAAAGCCGGTGTTGTAACCGCTATTTCTCATCATAGCAGGATAGGATTGATCAATAAATGGCTGCTTGATTTCACCTTGTCCAAAAGTATAGCCATGTGTCCTTTCATAAGTTCCTGTCAAAATACTGGCCCTACTCGCTGCACAGATAGGAGTGGTTACAAAGGCATTTTCAAAAAATATCCCTTCTGAGGCAAGCCTGTCCATTTCAGGGGTTTGGATCAATTGGTTTCCCGCAAATCCCAAAGCATCCCATCTTTGATCATCTGTGAGGATGAAAATGATATTGGGCCGGTCATCTTGAGAAAAACCAAGGAGATCTAAGCTTAGAATAATAGCGATGGTTAAAATCAGAATTCTTCCCATATTTTTTTGGGTAATTGTGAAATTACCAAAGTCTAGTCATTGCATAACAAATACCTACAGCCCATGCTTTTCTCCCATTTCCCTAATAAATCGATACCCACTTTCAGCCATTTCCCAAGGTTCTGAAAACTGCCTCCATACCCCGATCGCATTGGCAAAGTCAGGATCATTCCTTGTGAATCCTTCGATAGTAAGCCAACCTTTGTACTTGATCGCAGCCAAAGCGGCAAAAGTCTCATCCCAAGGCACATGCCCGGAACCCGGCGTGCCACGGTCGTTTTCACTGATATGGAAGTGGGCAAGGTAAGGTGCGATGCGGTGTATGGCTTCTCCCAGTTTTTTCTCTTCCATATTGGCATGATGGGTGTCAAACATCGCCTTGACATTGGGGTGGTTGACGATCTTCAGCAGGTGCGAAAGCTGCTCCATGGTATTGCAGAGGTAGCATTCAAACCTGTTGAGCGCCTCAGGTGTCAGCAGGATTCCTGCCTGTGCGGCATAATCTCCTGCCTGATGGAGGATTTCAGCGCTGCGCGCATACTCGATATCCTGAGGGGCGGCTTTGGAAAAAGTAGCAAAAGCAGAATGGAAAGGACCACAAAGCACCTGCGAGCCCAAGTCATGCGATCGGTCGATGGTCCACTTGATTTTTTCAAGGCCCTTTTGGCGGACATCGTTATCCGGACTGACGAGGTTTTCTTCCGGACTGAGCACAAAAACCGTGGTGACTTCCAAGCCAATATTTTTGCAGTGCTCGCCGATTCTTTTGTATGCAGGGATGTCGTCAGAACCAACAAAAAACTCAGCACCATCATAGCCAATTTTTTTCAGCCTGTCCAAAATTGGTTTGAGATCATCAGACATCGCTGCCGACCAAGCCAAAACATTAAATCCGATTTTATTCATGGGTTAATAGGGTTTTGCTAAAAATAAGAAATTCAAGTTACTTCTGTATAAAAATAAATCAACTAAAAAACTTAAATTTAATATCAATTTTCAAACCAAACCAAATAATAATGCTTCGGTTTTTGATTTTCGCGATCAGTTTTTTTCAGTTGGCTTTTTTTGCTAAAGCCCAAGAATCTGACAGCCTCAAGATCGAGCAAAAACCATTCAATCAGGGCTTGATTCTTTCTTTGCCGCAGGCCATACAAAGTCAGATTCCGGGACTCTTGGTCTCAAGACCGGGATCAAATCCCAATGGCAACTTTGATATGATTTACCGTGGGTACCATACTTTCAAGAACAGAATGCAGCCGATGCCGATGTTGGACGGAATGCCCGGTTTGGCTTGGCATATGGTAGATCCTTTTTTGATCGATTCTATTGGGGTCAGGAGAGGGAGTCGGTTGGCAGAAATGGGTTTACAAGCCGCAGCCGGAGTTTTTGATGCTACCATTTCAAGTAATGGGAAGGAAGGGCTTTCGGTAACCTTTCTTCAAAATGTCAGTATGGAAAATTACCAAAGACCTTATGACAACCTGAATGCACAGGAATACAGGAATCAGGCGCCGCCGGGGACATTTTTTGGAAACAGTGATACGGATTGGTTGGAAGGGTTGACACAAACGGCTTGGTCAACCAATACCGGTCTGAAACTCGGTTACCGGACGGGCTATTTAAATTCTAAAGTTATCCTCAGTAACCGTAATGTGGAAGGTATCCAAAAGGAAACCGGCTTCAAACAATTAAGTGTTTATGGTGCTATTGATTATTCATTTTTGAAAAGCAAAGTCAAAGTAGGAGTTTCGACATTGGTGGTTGACAGAGATTCCGAAATTGGCAATACCGATTTTTTTCAGGCAGCGGTGGGAATGAATCCTACTTTAGCCTTGGATCAGCAAGTCAGTACTTATACAGGCTTTAGAGGAAATCCTTGGCTGAGAATGAATGCGGATCAAAATACATTGGCTTCCAAAATGGAAATGTTTCAGGCTAATATTACTGCCAATCCACTTCCCCAATGGACAATAAGGGGAAGATTAGGCAAAGTTGGGACAATCAAAGGCCAATTCTACTTTGACGGAATTATTGGTTTGAGCAGTGATGCCGGAACCTTTCAGAGGAATAAAACAAGAAAGGATGACAGAACTTATTTGGAGTTTTCATCCGATTATTTGATCCAAACAAATGACTTAACATTCAAACCCGGTGTAAGATTTACCTCCCAAAAGATTTCCTATGACCAATCCGGCAGCAATCTATATAGACCCTATGAACCCGAGAATACAGTCGTGGAGCAGACAATGACTCCTCAAATCGGTAAATATACTTTAAATGCCTTGGGTTTTTTTGTGAAGTCCAATTGGAAGGAAAGATTATACTTTGACTTCCTCTACCAACCGGAAAGTTCTTCTAATTTGGGTGAAAATGCAGGTTGGGGGCAATTTTTTGGACTGGATATGAAATACCGCCTCAGTCCAAAATTCCAGGTTTTTACATCCTATTCCCATACCGGATTAATTCCGGACCGGACTGGACTGAGCAAAACCATATTGCAAATTGAGCCTTATGTGAATTTCACCCACTTCGCCAATCCGGATATGAAATGGGAAGACACCCATCAATGGGAAATAGGCGGGAGTGGTTCCTTTTTCCAGAATAAGCTGTCAGGGGAATTGAGGTTTTTTACCAGCAGGTCTTCAGATTTTATCAATCTGATGCGGGCATATGATTGGGATTATACTGACTGGAATTCCTATTATCCGTTTACATATCAGAATTTTGGGGAGATAAGGAATAGAGGTTCTGAGTGGGTTATCGGGTTAAATGCAGTAAAAATCGGTAATGTATTTTACCAAAGCAGTATCAATGCCACTTTTATAAAATCTGAATGGAAAGACTTGGATGCTGAATTCACGAGCCTGGAAGGAAGCGACACGGGGGAAACAAGAGTTCCTGGAGGAGGTCCACTAACCCAATACAATACCCTTAGGACTGGCGAGCCAATCGGGACAGGCCGGGCGCTTGATTATTTGGGAATAGACCGCAACACTGGACAATGGATCCTGAAACAGGACAATAACCAACAGGATTGGAGGACTGATTATGTGCCCCAAGGTCAAACAATTCCTCGATGGTGGATGGGCTGGAACCATCAGGTGCAATGGAAAAAATGGCATTTGGATGCGTTTTTCAGGGGAGTTTTTGGGCATGTCAATGCCAATGAAACCAACCTGATGTATGGTGGGGTGACGTTTTTTAATCAAAATGCGCTCCGCTCATTTCAGAATCTTAAAGATCAGGGCCTGACTGATTATAATAGGTTCAGCAGTTACTTTATCGAAGAATCCGGATTTATTTCACTGCATTACTTGTCAGTTTCGAGGGATTTGGATTTTTTGATCAAAAATAAAAAAGTGTCAAGCAGAATTTCCCTGATCGCAAATAACCTGTTTTTCATCACTTCGTATTCCGCTGCTGATCCTGAAGCAAGGCTAAGTACAAGGCCTGTTTGGCAATTTGATGAGCATATTGAATTCTATGACAATTATTATTCATCAGGGATTGATGCAGCGTCCACTTGGTTACCGTCAAGGGCTTTTACACTTTCCTATCAGGTAAATTTTTAGAAAAGATCTCTCCTTCGTCGAGATGACAAGGATAAGTCTTTTGGAATTTTTGTTTTTTTAATGTTTCATCTTCTATTTCTAGTTGTATGGGTCTCAAATCTCAAGTCTCATATCTCTTGTCTTTTTTCACTTAAAATCCTCCACTTTCATTCCTTTTCTGAATGTTCCAAAACCAAACATGGTCGGTTCGTATTTACCAACGATGGACACGTTCAGGTCAGGTGTGATTTGATCTGACATATCCAATCCCCAAAAAACAGCATTCACGATCAGTCTCCTCAAGTCGTCGCTTTGCAAATCCACCGAAGCGCCCATCGTGGTAGCGAATGCTTTTCCTTTTTTTCCGCCCTCTATTTGATAATCTTTGGTCCAAGCCATAGGCATCACAGATTTTTCCCAGATCAAAGGCGTATCGGGAGTCATGCCTTTGGTGGGTTGGCCATAGACGAGCACTTGCGCATCTTGGGTCAGGTTCTTGACAGTATACACATCTGACGCCGCCCAAATATCATTGACTCCACGAAGGATAGGATGGTCTGCAAGTTGGGCAGGACCGTCGATTAATGCACGGGCACCTTCTTTGGCATGTTCGCCATGGTGGGCTACCCAAGTTTCTCCGAGAATTTTTTGCCCAAATCCACCTTCCCAACCTACGCTTTTGTTTCTCCAATCAAACTTGGTATAGGGACTGTTTTTGTTCTTTTCATAGTGGAAGGCATGCGTTGAAGTCCGCATTCCGATGATCGGTTTGCCTGCCATGATGAAGTCGTTGAAATATTTGGTCTGCTCATCCGGCAATTCTCGGAATCTGGTAAGCAAGATCATCAGATCGGCTTTTGCCAAATGTTCCAAGCCGGGGATGTTGTTTTGGTAGGAAGGGACAATGTTGCCTGTCTCGGGTTCGATCGGGAACAAGACCGTACAGGTAAACCCATAATGTTCAGCCAATAATTTGCCCAACATGGGCATCCCTTCCTCTGATCGGTATTCATCATCGCCGCTGACAAGGACGATGTGTTTTCCTTTGCCAGGACCTGATTTTCCTTCAAACTGCAACCAGGTTTTACCGTCTTGGGCATTTGTATGAGAAATGGAAAAAACCAATAACAGGGCTATAGATGAGAATGTAAAAATCCCAAGGAATTTTTTGCTGCTTTGTTTGAAGTGGTTTTGCATAGGGTTATGTATTTAAAGAAAAACGCCACCGGTTTTTCATCTTTCAAAAGATACTTTGAAACTCCAATTGAAAAAAGTGAATTTTTAAAAGAATTGAAAAAAAGACAATTCTTTGGTTCAATTGGTCAATTAAATGGAATACGATTGGGTGGAGATTGATGGATCAAATAATCATTAGAACCCAAATCAAAATTGAATTACGGTAATTGAATGGATGGAATTTTCAGCTGACTTTGATCCTTATTTTTTGGGAAGTCAAGATGACCTTGTAGTATTTTAATTTCAGGCATGTAGTACTTATGATGTAGTGGATTTTTTGATTTGGGCTATGGGTATGAATATGTTTACATAATTGATTAATCACTCCTGACCCAATAAAAACCAAAGTTTATGCCTGCCGATCCTTTCAAAATATTTTTTTGCCTTTTTATTCTAATATTTTTCATTTCAGCTCAAAATTTATCTGCACAATTTGTATCTGTAGGAAATGGAAGTTACACCACAACATTTCCCGGTACAGATGCAGCAGGAAGGAATGGATTTCCTCCCGGCACACCCCAACTCAGTGAGAAGGCAATCGGGAAACCTGTGCCGACAAACGATTGGTGGTCCTTATTGCTTCAAAGCAATCATGTGAGTAACCTTTTCAATTATCCTATGGCTTTAAAAACAAAGCCGGCAGGATTGGTAGTCAGTTATATTCCTTGGGGTGTTTATGATGATCAAGAACCCATTGTGGTCGGATTGGCAGGATTGAATGCCCAACGTGCAACGGTTGCTGATTATTCGGATTGGACGGTAACCATAGACTGGAATGATGGAGGCGAACATTTGCAGGTGACCTCCGGTATCGCCATGCCATTTTTGTATTTCAATAAAGAAACAGACGACAACCTTCAGATAACTGTCAACCTAGGGAATGCAACTATTTCGGGTGAAATGTTGATGATTGAAAATGCCAGGAATGGAGCGGATTTTGTTTTTTATGCACCTTCAGGAAGTACATGGACCCAAAGCGGCAAAGTTTTTTCATCGACATTGAACGGGAAAGATTATTGGTCCATGGCCATGTTGCCGCTGACCACCACCAACCTTTCACAAGCTGCACTTTCTTATAGGAAATACGCTTATGTTTTCCCTGCCAATACTACTGCTTCCTGGAATTTTGACGAATCAACTTCCATTATCCGAACTGATTTTACTATCGAAACTGATATCAAAGAAGGTGAAGAGACCCTTCCATTGATTGGACTATTGCCTCATCAGTGGGATAATTTGGCTCCGGATTCACCGAGACCTGACCTTTTGAGCTATACTTCTGTCAGGGGAGAAATCAAAACCATGGCAAGCACCACCTTTAGTGTGGAAAATACCTACTACGGAATTCTACCCACTCTTCCCTATCAGGCCACTTACAGTGAGGGCTTTAGTGTAGCGGAGTTGGACCAAAAAGTAAAACAGCTCGAAAATGACGGTCTGAGCACCTGGACTGATTCCTACAATGAGGGACAGATGATGAACCGTTTGATTCAGACTGCTAGAATTGCCCACGAGATGGGTAATCTGGAATCTCGGGACAAGATGATTGCGACCATCAAAGAAAGATTGGAGGATTGGCTTACAGCGAATTCCGGACAGGTGGCATTCTTATTTTACTATAACAAAGATTGGTCTGCCATGCTTGGCTATCCGGCAGGACATGGACAGGATACCAATCTGAATGACCACCATTTTCATTGGGGCTATTTTATCCATGCGGCAGCATTCTTAGAACAGTTCGAACCGGGATGGGCTGAAGGTTGGGGTGAGATGGTCAATCTCCTGGTCAGAGATGCCGCTTCACCCGACAGAAATGATGAAATGTTTCCCTTTCTCAGAAATTTCAGTCCCTATGCAGGGCATTGTTGGGCAAATGGATTTGCGAGTTTTCCTCAGGGAAATGATCAGGAATCCACTTCAGAAAGTATGCAGTTCAATTCTTCATTGATCCATTGGGGGGCCATCATAGGCAATAAAGAAATCAGGGATTTAGGGATTTATCTTTATACCACAGAGCAGACTGCCATAGAGGAATATTGGTTTGATATCCATGAGCGCAATTTTGGACCTACACAGCAGTACAGTTTGGTTTCA
This sequence comes from Aquiflexum gelatinilyticum, assembly GCF_024813435.1. Classification (NCBI taxonomy): domain Bacteria; kingdom Pseudomonadati; phylum Bacteroidota; class Cytophagia; order Cytophagales; family Cyclobacteriaceae; genus Aquiflexum; species Aquiflexum gelatinilyticum. The sequence continues at coordinate 121,616 of NZ_JANAEZ010000008.1, read as the reverse complement.
AGGGTATGGGGAAATTCCTACGATAACGGGACTTTTTGGACCAACGATATCGCAGCATCTTATGGCATAGAATTGTATCCTATTCATGGGGGTTCGCTATACCTTGGACATCATCCTGAGTATGCCACCAAACTTTGGAAAGAAATCGAAACCAATACAGGAATTATAAGAAATGAGGCAAATGACAACCTGTGGCATGACATCATTTGGGAATATCTGGCATTTACAGATCCTCAGAAAGCCATTTCTCTATATGACAGTTATCCTAACCGAAACCTGAAATTCGGAGTTTCCGATGCCCAAACTTATTATTGGCTTCATGCTATGAATGCATTGGGAAGGGTTGATGCTTCTGTCACTGCAAATTATCCTACTGCAGCAGTTTTTATCAAAGATGGATTGAGGACCTATGTGGTCAACAACTATGAAAAAAGCGCCATCACTGTCCTTTTTTCGGACGGCACTAGCTTGGAGGCCCCGGCCCGCACCATGGTTACCAATAATGATGTGGACATAGAAAGTGAGCTTTCAGTCAGTTTTAACCAAGCTTATGTCAATGGCAGCGTGGATCTGAGTTTGAATATAGAAAAAGGCACCCCAACAAAAGTTGAATTTTTTAGAGGGACTGAAAAGATCGGAGAACTGACCGAAGAACCTTTTAATCTTAAAGCCGCCCAACTTCCATTGGGAGTGCATGATTTTTATGCGAAGGTTTTTGAAGGAGAAAAATTGGGAGTCTCCAATATCGTTTCTGTGGTTGTTGGAGGCCAAGTTCCTTATTTGGGAACAGCTTGGGCATTTCCGGGAGTTATCGAGGCGGGAAATTATGATGTTTTTGAAGGAGGCAAAGGGCAGGGAATTTCCTATTCAGATGTTTCGGTCAACAATGAGGGAGATTACAGGAAAGAAGAAAGTGTAGATGCGGCCTTTATCACAGGAGAAGGTGCCACCATAGGATGGATAGTCAGTGGGGAATGGGTAGAATATACTGTGAATGTGGAAAAAGCAGGATTGTACAAAATGGAATTACGCTATGCTTCCGGCAATGCCAGTGGTGGAGGCCCATTTTGGTTCGAATTAAATGGCAAAAAAATCACAGATAATATTGTTGTTGGCAGTACAGGAGGTTGGGACAAATGGAAAACTCAATCAGTAGAGGGGATTCCACTCGTCGGAGGGGAAAATATTTTACGTCTTTCCTTTGGGAATGGAGAATTGAACTTTGGGAAAATGACCTTCACTTATGAATCAGAGTTGCCTTATAGTCAGCCTATATCAGAGGCGGGATCCAATATTGTTGTGATTTTACCGGAAGCAAGCACTACTTTGACAGGCTTAGGTTCGGATCCTGATGGAGGGGAATTGACCTACCTTTGGGAGCAGGAATATGGCCCTAGTGTGGTTACTATAAGCGAGCCAAATGCTGCAAGTACAGTCATAGGAGGTTTATCAGAGGGGATTTATAGTTTTAAATTGACGGTAAGCAATGGGGAATATGATGATTCTGACAAGCTTTTGGTAATTGTGAGCAAAGATGCCAACATTCCGCCAGTTGTAGCAATCAGTTCACCATCCAATAATCAGGAGTCTATTGAAGGACGTCCCATTGATATTGTAGCAGTTGCCAATGATCTTGATGGTTCAGTGGATCAGGTAGAATTTTTTGCAGGAGAAAACAGTATCGGATTAGCCACATCAGAGCCTTGGAAAGTAAGTTGGTCGGGTGATGTCGGACAACATGCATTGACTGCCCTCGCAACAGACAATGATGGAAATACCGCAACTTCTTCGCCGGTAACGATACGTTTTACTGAAGCACCATCCTGTAGTGGCATTTCCCAAAATGGCGATTTCAGGTATGAATTTTCTGACGATGTGAGTAATCCCACTCTGACATTTATCCCGACTGTCTCAGGAATGGGTAATCAAGTTTTGATCCTGTATTACGGAACATCAGCCAATGGAAATTTCCCCGGATATGGGGTAAAACCTAACGAGCCATTTAGATTGAATGCAGCTGAAGGCAGCACAGTCTATTTTTATTATACTTATTCTCATCCCACACAGGGTGAGAAAAATAATTCAGGTCAAAGGATTTCTTATGTGGTGGGTACCTGTCAGGGTACTAGTGGCGGCGGTGGAGGTTCTGGAGGAGATGGGCCTGTTATAGATTTTCCAATAACATTTGAGGAAGATTATGCTTGGAATAGCCTGATTACGAATTTTGACGGCGGTGACCTTTCGGTAATCAACAATCCGGATTTGAATGGAAACCAAAGTCCTAAAGTGGCAAAGATGGTGAAGAAGCCAGGGCAAATTTGGGGAGGATCTTTTCTCACCAAAACTTCAGCCATTGATTTCTCCAAGGGTACTGACTTTACCGTTTCTGTCTGGGCACCAAGGGTCAATACCCGAATGTTACTGAAATTTGAAAATGAGTTTGATGGAGGGCAGGCATTCGAAAAAGAAGTTACGATTCCTGAATCAAAAAAGTGGGTTGATATTACTTTTGATATGAGCGGATTCAACCCTTCAATCAGCTACAAAAAAATAGTAGTGATCTTTGATCTGGGTAATGTCGGCAATGGTTCTGCTGATTATACTTGGTATTTTGATAATATCCGGCAGGGTGAAATTGCACAGGTCCAACTTGAACAGTCAATTACATTTGGGCAGATTGAGGACAAAACCATGGGAGATGCCCCATTTGCATTGACTGCTGTTTCTGATTCCGGTTTGGAAGTTTCTTTTGAGAGTGTATATGATCACTTGAGTATAGAGGCAAAAACAGTTACGCTATTAAAACCGGGTAAAGCCACCATCATCGCAAGCCAAAATGGAAATGATCAGTACCTTCCTGCGGCATCGATCAGCAGAGAATTTTGTATCAACCCATCAAAACCGACTATCAACCTGTCCGGTATAGGAAGCAGTTCAGTAATGTTGAATTCAAGCTATCCTGTAGGTAACCAATGGTTCCTTGATGGGATACCAATTTCAGGTGCTAAAGGCGAGAGCTTGGAAGTTACCTCTTTTGGGGTATTTTCTGTACAGGTAACCATCGATGGTTGTACCAGTGAAATCTCTGATGAAATTACACTTATTGTAAACAGTGCAAAGATGGAAATTGGCGGTGAATTGATCGTTTATCCCAACCCGGCTGAAAACCAAATTTTTGTAAAAGGGATCAGTGGCTTTATAAAATCAGCTGATTTAATTGATATTTCGGGTAGAGTTCACGCAGTCAACTTTGAGGAATATCCAGAAGGTTATAGAATAAATATTTCTAACCTACCCTCAGGAGTATATATGTTGAGTATAGGTTATGGAAACAAACATGCATATCACAAAATTCTTAAAAAATAATTGAGTTTAGGTTTTGGATCAATGTGTGGTTTTGATTGGGCTTTTTCTACTCAATCAATAGATATCCTCTTTTTTTGGCTACGAACAATTGCTGACAGGAATCAGGTGAACCAATCATAAATCCTCGGCCAGGCACCTGACCAAAGATTTCATATTCTCCCGGATTGATTTTGAACGATTCCCAGGCATCCACATTTTCCCTGAGGCGGTATATGGTGACTGATTCATCTGTACTATTGAAGAAAAGGAAAAAAATCAATCCTGAAAAGTCGTCCTCCCATTCTCTGTTTAGTTCAGAACAGTCTAATTGAGGGAAAGGCTGCATGCCTAATGTCTTAAAAAATTCATCTAGCTGGGCATTATTGAGTCCTTCATTTAGCCGCTTTATTTCTCCCATAATGGCTGCACGGATAGCCACCATAGAGGTAATATTGGAAATCTGATTTTTGAATTTTTTCCGGAATAGACTGAGGCGGTTTTTGTAGAACGGATCCCGGAGAATATATTGGACTTTTTTGTCCCGGTCTTCTTTTGTTGTACCTGAATACCAATCAAAATTATCAGCCATAAGTTTTTCATTCCAATTGCCTAGTTCATTCAATTCTTCGGCAGTTTTTTCCAGGTCATCGAGTCTTGATTTGTATGATTTTATCAGCTTGATGAGTTGGTTATAGGTAGGATCAAAATCCCTTTCTTTTTGGAGGATGGTGATGATATTTTCATCTTGAAGCCAGGCGTATTGGGTACTGTTTCCCATCAGGTCATTCAAAATCCTGTTTCTTCTAAAATTCTCTTCCGTCAACTCCCCATTTATCAGCAATCCCATCATGGAATCCTGTGCATCAAAGCGGCCAGAAAATCTATCCAGTAAAAACTGATTGGTTTTGAGTCCTTTTTCAAGGTCAGCAACAAGCCTGTCTGTTTCGGATTTGGTTTTTTTGTCCGTGTTTTTGTTATTGAAATACACTGCAATCATGATCCCCACCACAACCAAAAAAATTTCGCCAATAGCGTAAATGAGGTATCGGGTAAACCTGTTTTCGACCAAAAGCTGTTGACGGATATTGCGGAAGAATCTTGCCATAGAATACCAATATAGACACAATCGCAGAATCTTCGAAATCCAATCCTTTAATTCATTTCTGTTTTAGAGAGAACCATGGAATATAAACTCTTCAACCGGAAATGAAGGTTAAACCGGATTTTCAATTACAAATTATGATGACTTGATTCTATCAAAAGTTACAAATAATGGGCTTGATGCTTGGATCAAGTTGTCCTCTTTTAAATGGCTTTATTCTCGAATCCGGGGCATTGAAGTCTTTGGGCATAAAGAGTGCGTTTTCATACACTTTTGTCATTCGTTCCTTTTGGTCAAAAGTGAAATTGTCCACTACGCTGATGTAATCCATGAAATTTGTGGAGATATAAGGTTCATTTGAACAGTTTGTTCTGTTGTTACTGAACCGTATTGATTGATTTGAAGGAAGGGTATGTGATTGGGTATCATCACAAAAATCACCCGTCTGACAATCCTGAAAGGTATGATAAAGCCCAAGATAATGACCCAATTCATGCGCCAATACATTGTCGTCCCTGTATTGGCCATTGAATAACCTGTAGTCCAATGCTACCATTATAGGGTAAAATAACTCTGTGTCTTCTTCCAAAATTGGATTAAGTCCACCTACTACAGGACTTGTCAAAAAAGGTAAATAAGCATATCCTGCGGCTTGAAGGCTAGAAAGATCCTCAATAAAAACATTGATATATTGAGAAGGGTCCCAAAGGCTGTTAAACTTTAATTGCAATAGTTCTTGGTCTTGGGCATCTAGAAAAACCTTGTTTGTCATTATCCTGTTGACGCCTTTTGTCTCCATCAGACTGCCATCTGGATTTCTGTCTGCCAATCTAAACCTGAATCCGGCATCCACTGCATTTAAATTCCTTCTGAAAGAACTCCTTATGCCACCGCTAAAAGCAATATTCGAACTGTTTATCTGACTTTCAAAAGAAGATTGGTTAGGGGTGAAAAGATTCGAAAAAACATGGAATACCACCTGAAATTCCTTGATTGGATAGGAAACATCCTGTCGGGAATTGATTTTTAGAATATTGCTATCAATACCAAAAACAGAGGCTTGCACATCGATCAACCCGATTTGAGTGATTGGAATGCCAGTCAATCGGTTTGTATTTACATTTCCGACCTGTAAGGAAAGGTTCCTTTTGATTTGTTCTTCCACTCCGGGTATTTCCCCATCAGGTCCAAAAGCCCTCAGGGTGAAATCATAGGGTTCGTTGTTGACTAGTGTAAATTGATTTCTGGTCTCGTTGGAAAAATCCAAGACCAGTTCTTGGATATAATCTCCCTCCACTACTTCAATCTCAACCTCATTGCTAAATGTCAGTTCACGGGTGGGAAACATGACCCTAAGCTTGTATTTGCCTGGCTTGGAAAGGTCAAGAGAAGGTTCTTTGATCACAGAGTCCCCCAAATAAATCACGTAAGGCACGTCAATATTATTCAAAAAAGGTCTGTTATCCCGGTCAAAAAAACTAACAGTCAGGTTGAAATCTTCCTCTCTGTTTTCTGTAAAAAAGATGGTTTTGGAGGAGATCACTTGAATTTTATTGATTTGATTGAGGTAAAATGAATTTTCAGCTTCTCTGTCAGTCATACAGGAATTGAACAGCAGAAGCGTCAAAAAAGCGAAAATTAAAAGGACATTTTTCATTAGTATACTAGAATGAGTTGAACCTGATTGATACTGTTGGGAATAACCGGACTATTGACAAAATCATTGAGAGATTGATAAAACCTTAATTCTACAAGTCTTTTTCCCAAATAAGCTCCCGCCCCAAAGGAAAATCCATATTGGAGTTTGTTGATTTCTACCTCGAAGTTATTGACCGAATTGCCATTAAGAGTGGTGCTTTGTGAACTGTTTAGGACATATTTGGCAAAACCCCCGGCAGAAATTGTTCCTTTGTATTTTCCTCCATAAGTCAATACCAAGGGCAGCGCATCCACACCGAAGATCAGGTTGCTAAAGGAAGTGATGGCTTCGATATCAGGATTGATGGAATTGTTGTTGATGTTTTGGTATTCCATGTAGGGTTCAAGTCTGAACCTGTGGTAATCGCTCATTTTCCAGTCAAAGACCATTCCCAAAGCTGCTCCGAATTTATAGTCCGAAGCTATCTGCCCAAAGGACAAATCTCCGTAGTCAAAGAAGTTCATTGAAGGGGAAAAGCGGATTCCTTTTTTAAATTCGCTTGATTTTTCAGGAATACTGTCATTGAGTATCGTACCTTTTGCCTCGATTCCCGACATGATAAAGCCTATTAGCGGAAGTATGACAAAAAAAGACTTTTTGATTTTGATGATTTTCATTTCAATAGGGATTATTCCTGTTTTATTTCCATTTTCCTGTTTCAGGGCCTTTCTTAAAAAATCTAGTGAATTCAAAAGTCTGGCCCATTATTTCAGAAAACCTAAAACTATTGAATTGGAATTGAAAATCCGATTTGATAACATGTTTAGTTTTTAAAATTTTGGATTCTGATGATAAAAAATTTTTATGAATCCTTTTTCACTTCATTTTTAATTTGAAGAAAGGAGATTTATTCTAATTATTATTAACTTAAAAACTTCAAATAAACCTGAAATTTCGATGCCCTATAGATCTTTATTCCTCATTTGTTGTATAGTCTTACTTACTGTTAATCAGGCATTAAAAGGACAGACAATACTTTCCTTCGAAGAGCCCGTCAAACAGCGGCTTTTTGTCCTGACTGACATCACCAATGAACCCGATGACCAGCAATCTATGGTTAGGCTTTTGGTATATGCCAATGAATATGACATCGAGGGAATAGTGGCTACCACTTCTACCCATTTGCGAAACGGAATCCGGAAAGACAAAATCGAAGAATTGGTGCGCAACTATGGAAAGGTCAAATCAAATCTTGACAAACATGCTTCTGGATTTCCTACAATGGAATACCTTCTGAGTGTTACAACGCAGCACCTCCCATTGTATAGCATGGATGGAGTGGGCGAGGGCAAGGATTCTCCGGGTTCGGAAATGCTGGTCAAAGCCGTGGACAAAGCAGACGAAAGGCCACTATGGGTTTCTGTCTGGGGCGGGGCAAATTGTCTGGCACAGGCACTTTGGAAAGTGCAGCATACAAGATCTGAAGCTGAACTTGCAAAATTTGTTTCCAAGCTCAGGGTTTATGGAATTTCTGATCAGGACTTTGCTGGGATCTGGGTCAGGCATAATTTTCCTGGAATCTTTTATATCGTGGATGCAAGTGCGGGAGACAATTGGAGAGAATATTACAAAGCAACCTGGACGGGGATTTCCGGCGACCGTTGGTACAAAAATGCCCCTTTGGTAGATTTTGAGTTGGTCGACAATCCATGGTTGAATGCAAATATCAAGGAAAACCACGGTCCTTTGGGAGCCAATTACCTTGATGTGATTTATATCATGGAAGGCGATACCCCTTCTTTTTTTGGTTTGATCAATAACGGTTTGGGTTGGTACAAAAGCCCCACATACGGCGGATGGGCCGGGCGATATGAATGGTGGCAATCTTACGGAGAAAAGGATGAAATCTGGACATCCTCCATCAATACCCAAGATGAAATCACCCTGGCCGATGGCCGAAAGGAAGCTTCCAATCAGGCGACTATCTGGAGATGGAGAAAAGCTTATCAGCATGATTTTGCGGCAAGGATGGACTGGAATATCGCCGATGATTTCAAAAAAGCCAACCACAATCCTGTAGTGGTACTGAATGGAAACAAAGGAAAAGCTTTGGCTTTTGGTAAAGTTGAAAAGGGAAAAACCGTCAAACTTTCCGCGAAAGGAACCATAGATCCCGACGGAGACCAAATCAGGTACAAGTGGTGGATCTACAAGGAAGCGGGCGCTTATACAGGAAACCTGGAATTATTCGACCCGCATGCCATGGACATTGAATTTGTCATGCCTGAATTGGGTGAAAATCAGACCTTGCACATTATCCTCGAAGTTGAGGATTCAGGTAGCCCTTCTTTGGTATCTTACAGGAGGGTGGTATTAGGCAATTGAAAGTGTTTGAATTTCGATTGGTGGAATTATTTCCCTTGGTAAATATCCGCTTAGGCTATTAAAATTTTCAAAATAAATTGTAAGTCTTCCAAAATAAATCAATTCATGAAATACCTTTTTCTTTTTTGCTTTTGTCTCATGTCATCTTTGCTTTTCTCCCAAACCGAAATGCCTCTATATGAGGGACCGATTCCTAATTCCAAGGATGTGCCCAATGTTGAAACTTCTGAAGTAAGGCCTGATGGGATTTTGATTATCAGCAAAGTAACCGTCCCCACACTGGCTGCTTATCTTCCGTCCAAAGAAACAGCAACGGGCAAAGCCATCATCATTTGTCCCGGTGGCGGATATTGGTTGTTGGCGGCAGGGCATGAAGGCCATGATGTGGCAAAGGAATTTGCCAAAAAGGGAGTGGCTGCTTTTGTGCTGAAATACAGGTTGCCAAATGGATTGGCCATGGAGGACAAAAGCATCGGGCCGCTTCAGGATGCACAGCGTGCTATCCAAATGGTCCGGGAAAATGCAGCCAAATGGAATATAAAACCAGATCAGATTGGAATCATGGGCTTCTCAGCAGGCGGACATTTGGCTTCCACTGCAGGTACTCATTTCAAAAGGGAAGTAATCGAAAACCCAAAGAAAACCAGTCTGAGGCCGGATTTCATGGTCTTGGTATACCCTGTGATTACTTTCGATAAAGAGGTCGGCCACAGTGGTTCGTCCAAAAATCTGATCGGTGAAAGACCTCCCCAAGGGATGATCGACCTCTATTCCAATGACAAGCAAGTCACCGCCGAAACGCCACCAACCTACCTTGTTCATGCGAAAGATGATCCTGTCAAAATAGAGAACTCCTACCTTTTCGAAGCGGCATTGAAGCAGAATAATGTTCCCGTGGCCCATACCTACTTCGAAAAAGGCGGTCACGGATACGGTATGATCAATCCCACTTCTGAAGTCCGATGGATGGATGATGTCGAAAAATGGATGAAGGCCTTGTAAGGGCCTTTTTTCATTTCTGTCCCATAATCTCCCATTTTCAAACCATGGCTATCAAAAAATATCTTTAAAGTCGCTAACTTTTGAAAAATACCAAAACCCAAACCACTATGAAAAAACTATTGACCTTTCTTTTTTTCGTTGGCACTGTCCTGCCATCCTTCGCCCAGATCAATGCGAAGTTGATGCGGTATATGGATGTCTCGGATTCCCATATCGCTTTTGTATTTGGCGGAGATATCTGGACAGTTCCCAAAGCGGGAGGCATGGCCACCCAATTGACGAGTTCGCCCGGAGAAGAATCATGGCCGAGATTTTCCCCTGATGGGAAATCCATAGCCTTTTCAGCGAGCTATAATGGTAATCTTGATGTGTTCATGATGCCGGTTACTGGAGGTGTTCCGACACGGGTGACCTACAAGTCTTTCCCTGATCGCATGATCGACTGGCATCCTGATGGGAAGCAGTTGCTGTTTGCATCCACCGGAGAACTAGGCGGAAGAAGGCTGCTGAACCAGTTTTTCTTGGTCAATAAAGAAGGTGGCTTTCCGGAAAAGTTGCCTTTGCCCTATGGAGAATTGGCGAGTTTCTCACCTGACGGAAAACATTTGGCCTACATCACCAAAATCACTGAAAATTATCCTTTCAAAAGAATCCGCAGTGGCAACAACTCAGATATCCTGATCTATGATATGACTTCCAAAAAGGTCGAAAATGTTACCAACAGGATAGCTATTGACGGAAAACCGGCCTGGTCGGGAACCACGGTTTATTTTCTTTCGGATGATAATCCTGATATGAGGCTGAATATCTGGTCTTATGATACCAAGACCAAAGCCTTGACACAGCTGACAACCTTCAAGGATTTTGATATTTCCTACCTATCGGCTAGCGAAAAAGAATTGGTTTTTGAAATGGGAGGTGACCTGTATCTGATGGACCTTGCTACCAAAAACTACAAAAAAGTAGATGTTCACGTGGTAAGTGACCTATCTGTTGAAATGGCCCAGCAAAAAGATGTGAGCAAAAACATCGCCAATATGACCGTTTCACCAGATGCCAAAAGGGTTGTTTTTCAGGCTAGAGGCGAGCTGTTCAATGTACCTTCGAAGGAAGGTTTCACCCTCAACATGACCCAATCATGCGGTGCTTTGGACCACAGCCCAGCTTGGTCTCCAGACGGTAAATCTGTTGCCTATTGGAGTGACCGATCAGGGGAATATGAAATTTACCTTCAAAATACCCAAGGAAATCAGGAAGCCAAAAAGTTGACCGACCGAAAGGGAGGATTTGGATACACCTTGCATTGGTCTCCTGATAGCAAAAAATTAGCTTTCATAGATGAAAAGCACGATATCTCCATAGTAGATGCTACCTCCGGTCAGATCAAAAAAGCAGGCAATACCCATTGGGTCATTGGACATGGTGGAGCTCCGGGGTTCCCGATCAGTTGGTCGCCCGATTCTAAGTATGTGACATTTCCGATTGGTCTTGAAAATGCAAATACCGCCATTTTCATCTATGATGTAGAAGGAAACAAATTGACCCAGGCGACTTCAGGGTATTACTCAGATGATTCTCCGACATTTAGTAAAGACGGAAAATACCTCTTTTTCCAGACCAACCGGAATATGGATCCTGTTTACTCAGCTTTGGGTGACGGCACATGGGTATATCCCAACGCGACCCAAATCGGGGCAATCAGCTTGAACAAATCTGTGGCTTCTCTTTTGGCTCCAAAAAATGACACCATTACAATTGCCGCGGACAAGAAGCCTGATGAAAAGAAACCAGAAGAAAAGAAGGCCAACGGCGTTCAGGTATCCATTGATTTTGATGGATTGGAGTCTAGGGTGGTAATCCTTCCTGTCAAGCCGGGGAATTTTGGAAAGATGACAGCCATCGACGACAAATTGGTTTTCATGCGGTATCCTAGGACCGGATCGGGAGACAATGGCTCAACCTTGATGTATTATGATATCAAGGAGAGGGAGGAAAAAACCATTTTGGATAAGGTGAACAACTATGTTGTCTCTGCTGACGGCAAATCCATTTTGATTTCCAGCAATGGACAATTTGGAATCATTGCAGCAAATGCAGCACAAAAAATAGAGAAGCCTATCCCTACCACTGGTCTTGTGATGAATTGGGTGGCTAGGGAAGAATGGAATCAGATTTTCAATGATACCTGGAGACGATACAGGGATTTCTTCTACGATCCAAATATGCAGGGTGTGGATTGGGAGGATATGAGGAAGCGTTATGGAGCTTTGATCAAAGATGCCAGAACACGTTGGGACATTACCAATATCCAATCCAACATGCAGGCAGAACTTGCCGCAGGCCATACCTATACCAATGGCGGTGATGTAGAATCAGTGACGCCATTGATGACGGGATTTCTTGGAATCGAGTGGGCAAAAGACGGAGACCGATATAAAATAAAGAGGATTGTAAAACCCGCTGCCTGGAATACCGAAGTCAGGTCGCCTTTTGACAGGTCAGGCGTGGAGGTGAAGGAAGGGGATTATATCCTTGCTGTCAATGGCATCAAGCTCGATCCCAACAAAGATCCTTATGCGGCATTTGAAGGTTTGAGCGGAAAGACTGTTTCCTTGACAGTGGGGCAGAAAAACGGCAATTCGGAATCAAGCAAAGACGTGGTCATCACCTGTCTTTCTCCGGGCGAAGAGTCAAACCTCAGATACCTAGAGTGGCTGGAGAATAACAGAAAACTAGTCGAGAAGCTTTCCGATGGACAGCTTGGCTATGTCTACATGTCCAATACTTCCGGTGACGGTCAGCGGGAATTGGTCAGCATGTATTATGGCCAATTGGACAAAAAAGGATTTATCATCGACGAAAGATTCAACGGTGGGGGTCAGTTGGCAGACAGATTTTTGGAATTACTCCAAAGACCGGTAGTCTACAACCTGCATTGGAGACATGGCCGTGACCATACCAACCCGATCAAAGCCAATACCGGACCGATGGGTATGTTGATCAACGGTTGGGCAGGTTCCGGCGGTGATGGACTTCCTTGGGCTTTCAAGGTGTTGAAAGCAGGACCGATTGTAGGAGAAAATACACTCGGGATTTTGGTTGGTCCGGCTACAGGACATCAGTTGATAGACGGTGGAGGAATCACCGTTCCGGATGCCAGACTCTATGACAATGCTGGACATTGGTTTTGGGAAGGAGAGGGTGTAAGTCCGGATATCGTCGTGTGGGATGACCCAAATCTTATGATGCAGGGTAGAGATCCGCAGATGGAAAGGGTAGTGCAGGAAGTATTGAAACTCATTCCTACCCATCCATCTACCATGACTCCTGCTCCGGCCTATGAAGACAGGACGGCGAAAGGAATGAAGAAGAAGTAATATGATTATCCGCTCTTCCCGGTATATCCAAATCAAGCCTATGACTTGCGGATAATCGACCATAGTCGATAGCCGACAGTCCACAGCTTGTGCAATTGAACCTCAACCCGAGTTTTATTAGGATAGTTACCATAAAGCGTACTACATTAAAAAATAAATTGTTTTATCAATCCTAATTCCTACAAGATTCACTCTCGCCGGAATTGGGATTTTTTTTGAAAAAGGGTTTTCTGTCCTGATTGGTAAGGATTGTTGGATTATTGGCAAATAATCATTTAAGCCTAATTTTTTTTCCAATAAATTCAAATCAATAATCCAAAAAATTGATTTTAATATGTTGTCAGAAGAAGAAAAAGAGCTTATCAGATTAAGGGAAACTTGCCGGTTTGAAGTCAGGGAAAAACTTCAAAATGAAGCTGACAAAAAGATTGGATGGGGGAAAGTGATTTATTTTTTCAACAGCAAACTCGGCCTTTGGATATTGTCTGCTGTTTTTCTCTCCGGTGGGGTGGTGGCCTATGATGATTATAAAGAGAAAAAAGAAGACAAAAAATCCCAAACCGAATTGGTGGAAAAACTGGATTTGGAGATCAGCTACAAGTTCAATCGGGTGATATATTTTATCGATGAACTTAGCGATAAAAAAGGTGAAAACTCCCAGATTCTAATCACGGCGAGTATAGACGATGTACGTGAAATCGCCTTGGGTTTGGATAAATCTTCAGGGAAAAAGGGCGATTTCCTCAATGGGGATTTTCAGAATTGGAGCCTTTTGGCGCTGATGGTCGAGCTCAGGAGGCAACTGTTGAAATCAGGGATTAAGGATGCAGAATTGGATCAGGTGATTACCCACATGACTGATCTCCCCGCGTTTTTTGAAGGCAAGAACATTGACTATGCCAATATTCCTGCGATCAAAAAACTGATCAGGGAAAATTTGATTTTATCTAGATGGGAAAATCAAGGCTTTACTTTATAGAGGTCAAGATCCTAACTTCCGTCAAACATTTGAGGATAGAATTGAGTGGGGATAAATTATGCCTATTGCAATTCCTGTTTTGGCTAGGTAAGTATAGCTTTGGTATTTTTATAAATAATTTGGCAGCAATTTAATTTTAGAACAGATGAGTAAATTCAGAACTACATTAATTAAATTGACATTTTTGTTTATTCTGACAAGTTGTGGCAGACAGAATGGTGTTATTGAATTTAATATTACAAAAATTGGGGGATTGTATGAACTTGCTGAAAATGGTAAAGAGTATAAATTTTATAACAGTGAAGAATCATTTAAGTTAGATACGACAACATTCATTTCATTTGCGGACTTTGACAAATTTTTTCGCGAAGAATCCGACCACGAAATAATTTATTCTTTGGGTTTCAGGCTTAATGATGTAGGAATATTGAAATTTAAAGAAATGACCGAGAGAAATGTGGGAAAGCCATTATGCTTTGTAATTGGGAACAAAATAATGGCAGTACCAATCGTACAGGTCTCTATCCCCAACGGACAGGGGAGTATAACGGTCGCTGATAAAAGCGAATTGGAAGGAATGATTGATTACCTTGAAAATTAATCAACTGCCAACAAAATATTTGCATCATTGCTTGTGACGTGTTGGTTTGTTAACTTGTATTTTAAAGAACGTTTTGTCTGCTGGACTGTGATATGCTTTTAATACAGCAACGCGGCATAAATTAACGGTACCAAACAGATAAAATGAAAGCACTACTTATAATTGGAATCTTTTTCATTAGCCAAGTCACTATTGCTCAAGTAGACTGTTCTGAAAGATTAGTGAAAACTAAAACCTCAAATGGAATTATTATGACTGTCAGTAGCCTTATTTATTCAATACCAAAAGATTTTTCAAGATTTATTCCAGATAAAGAAGACATAATTCAGATTGAAAAATTACTAAAAACCAAGATTGCCAAGATAAATAAAGAACATCCAAATCAGTTTAATAACAGTGAATATTTAGAGAACAACCTTTTAAATTACAATAGACAGTATTTTGGCTATATAGATGAAAATGGAGAAAAAGTGATTTATATAAATCTGTTTAAAGAATCTGTTGAATGTGATATGGATACTGAATTAATGGTTTTAGATGGTTGTAGTAATTATTGGCGGATAAGTTTTGTGTTAGATACACAGGAATTTAGGGACTTCAGTGTAAATGGATGCGCATAAAAAAATAAAAACGTACGCTAAAGACCCTCCTAGCTGTAGTCAAACGTCAAATGCTAGGACTGGATGGAATTTGTAATTCCACCCTTTTATCCTTCCAATTTGCAATTGGAATTTTGGCTTTACAAAACAATTTTAAGTTTTTGTTGAAAAGGTAGAATTACAAATTCAAAATCATAAAAAGGCGTAGTTACAAACTACGCCAAGAGGGCAAAATCAGGGCTTTTCCTTATAATGGTCAAACCAACTCAATATCGCAGCCACTTTACTCATCAGCATACTTGGCTTGTCAACCAATCCGTGGGAAGCATTGGGGATTCTGACCATAGCTGTTTCGACTTCTTCTAACTTCAATGCGGCATAATATTGCTCAGATTCTCCTATCGGAGTTCTGAAATCTGATTCGCCTGTCAGCAACATGGTCGGGGTTTTGACATTGCCGACCAAGGAGATCGGGGACCGCTTCATATAATTTTCAGTTTCTTCCCAAGGTTTTCCCGGGAACCAATACTTGGTAAAGAACGCCGGATTATCAGCATAGAGGGCATGGCTGTACCAATTGATGACAGGCTTGGCAACTACGGCAGCTTTGAAACGGTCTGTTTTCCCTATGATCCAAGCAGTAAGTACACCTCCACCACTTCCTCCGGTAACAAACAGATTTTTTGTATCGATGTAGCCTTTAGCAATCACGGCATCCACGCCGGACATCAGGTCATCATAATCGTTGCTCGGGTAATTGTGGTGGATGAGATTCCCAAATTCTTCTCCATATCCGGTGCTACCTCTAGGATTGGTATAGAGGACGACATAGCCGGCAGCAGCCATCGCCTGCAATTCATATGTGAATGATTTGCCATACATGGTGAATGGTCCTCCATGGATTTCGAGGATCATCGGGTATTTTTCCGCAGGATCGAAATCAGGAGGCGTGATGATCCATCCCTGTACTTTCCTTTTGTCAAAAGACGATTCCCACCAGATTTCTTCTACACTGCCTATTTTTCTTGAGGCAAATAAATCGTCATTGACCCTTGTGAGCCTGTTGGTATTTCCATCTCCCCAAGTACCCAAATCAGCCGGATGCTCCGTTCCCCCTAAAGTATAGGCAAAGCGATGATTAGCAGAAACTGTAAACTGTCCCACAACATATGGTCTGCCCAAATCCAAGCCACCAAGTCCCTCAGTGATGGTCCGTACTTTTCCCGTAAGTGCAACATGGCCTATTTTGATATCTCCATGTTCGCCATATTGGAAATAAATTCCCCTGCTGTTTCCTTCCCAAATGATATTTTCAATATCTCGGTCAAGATCCCCACCAAGCATTTTGGAGTCTGTTCCGTCGGCATTCATTACATAGAGTTTGGTCACCTGATATCCCTGAAACCTGTCGTCAAATCCCAAATAGGCGATTTTGCTGCCGTCGGGAGACAATACAGGATTAGAGTCAGGACCAAATCTTTTCGTCAAAGGAGTGATTTTTCCATCAGAAAGGGTGAGTTGGTAAACTTCGGAATTCAATGGTTCGAGCTCGTGCTTTTCGTGGAGGTTTGCAGAAAATATGAGCGACTTTCCGTCTTTGGACCAAATTGGATTGCCATGGTTCAATTCGGAAAAAGTGAGTTGGGTAGGTTTTCCGCCGTCGATTCCCAAAGTAAAAATCTGTGTGTTCCCGCTTTTTAAGTAGCCCGCTCCGTCGCTCCTGTAGTTCATCTGATCAATATAAATCGGTGCATCGTTCCATTTTGCTCCCGCAGGTTTTGTAGGGATTTTAAGCAATGTTGACTTGTTTTCTTTTGGGACAAACATGGTAAACGCCAGTTGTTTGTCGTCTCCGGACCATGACACTTCTCCGGGTGCAATTGCCGAATTGGTCAAAGCCACAGTCTCTTTCGTGTCAAGCCACATCAGATAAAGCTTCATTTTCTCATCCTGCATATTGGATTTGAATACAATCTTGCTGCCGTCATGTGACCATCTCGGCATAAAATCCCGCTGATTTCCTTGGGTCAGCGGCCTGTTTTGACTTCCGTCAAAATTGACTATCCAGAGATTGGACAGGTCGCTGTCAGTCATGACATCCTTGAAATTGCGGACATAAATGATCTTGCTGCCATCCGGTGAAATCTGCGGATCGGAGACATATTCCAGATCAAAAAGGTCCAAAAGTGTCAGGTTGGACTTTGTCTGTCCTATTGCTTCATAGGAAAGCAGGAGGAATAAAAGGGGTAAGTAGCTTATTATGCGTTTCATAAGGGGGAGTTTGGCTGGTGGATGATAGTGTTATTATGGAAATTGAATATAAGGTAAATCATTCCTTTTTAATAGCCTAGAATGAAATGTGTAAACGGAGATTCAAAAAAAGAAGGAAGGTACAGGATTCTAATTGCTCATAATAATTGCAGATTTCAAAGTATATTCAAGCGACAAACCAAAATGACCATGAATCAAAAATCAACTTTCAAACCAAACCTGCATTTCCATTTTGGGATGCTGCTTCTGCTTTGCTTTAGCATTTCTGTTGAGTCTTTTTCCCAGATCCCAAGGCAATTCCTCGAAATCTCTGTCGTCCCGGACAGGGAAGATTGGACCTATAAAACAGGTCAGAACGTGGAATTTTCTGTTTCTGTCACCCAATCAGGCCGACCTGTAGCTGTAGAAAATGTCCGCTATGTAGTCAAAGAAGAAAAAATGGAACCGATCAAAGAAGGCTCCTTGAAACTGAAAGATGGAAAGGCAACCATCGAAAAATTCACTATGAAAAATCCCGGATTCCTCAGGTGTGAGGTTTTTGCAACCATAGACGGAAAAGAATATCGGGGTATCGGAACCGCAGGATTTGAGCCTGATAAAATCAAACCTACCGTCAAAATGCCAAAGGATTTTGAAGAGTTTTGGAACACAGGAAAAGCTGAACTTGCCAAAATCCCGATGGATGCCAAGATGGTCCACCAACCTGAAAGAAGCACAGACCAAGTGGATGTATATCATGTCAATTTTCAAAATGTGCGAAATAGCCGAATTTATGGCGTCTTGTCTGTACCCAAAGGCGGCGATAAATATCCTGCTATTTTGTTGGTCCCCGGTGCAGGTATCAGGCCTTACTTCGGTGACGCCAACAAATCTGTCCGTGGGGCGATTACCTTGCAGATCGGTATCCACGGAATCCCGATTGACATGAATCAGGAAGTATACAACAACCTTGGTTCTGCGGCTCTGAATGGTTATCCGACTTTTAATATTTGGGACAAAGACCTTTACTATTACAAGAGGGTTTATTTGGGATGTATCCGTGCGGTTGACTTTTTGGTTTCCCTACCCGAGTATGACGGCAAAAATCTAGGCATCCAAGGCGGAAGTCAGGGTGGCGCGTTGTCGATCATTACAGCGGCCTTGGATCCTCGGATCAAATACCTCACTGCCATGTATCCGGCCATGAGTGACATGACAGGATATCTCGAAGGAAGGGCAGGAGGTTGGCCCCATGTTTTTGCCGGTAATAATTTACAGAAATTCAACAAGCCCGAAGTCATCGAAACCATCGGTTATTATGATGTGGTCAATTTTGCAAGGATTCTCAAAACCCCCGGATTTTACACTTGGGGATACAATGATGACACTTGCCCACCTACTTCCTACTATTCAGCATTCAATGAAATTAAAGCCTCAAAAGATGTTTTTGTGGTTCCTGAGACCGGGCATTGGACTTATCCTGAGCAAGGTAAAAAAGCTGACGACTGGATTTTTGGAAAGTTTGGAAAATGAGTTTTTGACACCAAAAAGTTATTACACATAAAAAACTCCCGCAGCTGCATCGGTTTCATAAAAGAAAGATTCAATGAATTCGAGATAGATGCGGGAGATTATTTTACTCAAAATAATGAACCTGTTGTTTCTTGAGAGAAACATCAGAGACTGGGTTTGAAGGGTCGAAGTCAGTCAAAGTGGACTACAGATCGATATGGAACGTATGGACTATTTGATTTTTTCCACCTCTAATTCTTTCAAATCACTTTCTTCAATGACTTTGCCCAAGTCTAAACCTCCTCGAAAGACAAGCATTCCTCCGGCAAGACCCATCGGAAGATTTTTATTTTGAATGCCCTGGGTCAACAGGTATGTACCTGAAAATAGCATCACGGCAGGCTCAACGGTTTTGAGGCTTTTTTTGGCGATTCTAAATATTGAATTCAATAGCTGTGACATGACTTTTATATTTATGCAGTCCGTATTTGTGAGACTGCGGTTAGACATTCACTAATTTAATCACAAAATAGTTGCAATTCACGCAACCTGATGTTTTGTTGATGTTGGGATATATTTAGAAATAAAATCAATTGTAACCGACCACTCCCATTTATACTAACCATTTACCTGAGTTGCAAAAACCATGCATTTTTTAGTAATACCTTAAGATAACGGCTATTTTTAATCTACACCAAGTGCTTTTGGGAATAAATTGTATTTTTAGTGTTTCAATTTAGAAAACACTCTGAATGAGCAAATCCGATTACAGT
Organism: Aquiflexum gelatinilyticum; assembly: GCF_024813435.1. Taxonomy (NCBI): domain Bacteria; kingdom Pseudomonadati; phylum Bacteroidota; class Cytophagia; order Cytophagales; family Cyclobacteriaceae; genus Aquiflexum; species Aquiflexum gelatinilyticum. The sequence continues at coordinate 102,052 of NZ_JANAEZ010000008.1, read as the reverse complement.
AACCTTTCCAAAGAACAACTTCTTGAGATGATCCACCACTTGGACAGAAGCAGGAAGTATGGATTGGTATGGGAGGAAGAAAAGGAACCTGAAAAAGTGGTTGCTGAAATTCAGGATAAAGTTCCGGTATTGCGGGAAATCCAAGACAGGGAGATTTTCAACAGTGCCGGTCAACCTACCCATCTGCTGATCGAAGGCGACAATTTTCACTCACTCACAGTTTTAAATCAGACCCATCAGGGCAAAATTGACCTCATTTACATAGATCCTCCTTACAACACCGGTAAAGAAAACGAGTTTCTCTACAATGACCGCTATGTGGACATCAATGACGGGTATCGACACAGCAAGTGGCTGTCCTTTATGTGGAAGCGGCTGAACCTAGCTAAAAATCTTTTGAAAAGCTCCGGTGCGATTTTTATTTCCATCGATGACAATGAGATTGCACAGCTGAAGTTGCTCTGTCAGGAGATTTTTGGAGAAGAGAATTTTGTAGCCCAATTTGTCAGAAAAAATAAAGCCGGTTCCGGACATGACAGCGGTCAGGTCGCAGTGGAGTTTGACTACATGCTTTGCTTCGCAAAAAACAAAGCCGAATTGAAGTTTGCGAAGGAGAAGCTCGATGTAGAAAGTGACAAGAAGTATAGACTTTCAGATGAACATGTGGAGTTTAGGGGGAAATATTACCTGCGTGATTTGGATTATCGAGGGTCGTATAGTGAAAGCATGGATTATGTGATTACCGCGCCCGATGGAACAGAGATGCTTTCGGGAGGAAAATTTGGGAAGCCCAACACTTGGAGGTGGAATCAGGACAAATTGAAATGGGGAATTGAAAACGATTTTATCGTATTCAAAAAAACCAACAAGCAATGGAAAGTCTATATCAAACAATATCAGTTTGTCGACAACGTGAACAGGCGACGCGAACGGCAGCTTCCCTACCGGGCTTTGATCCAGTTTTTGAATTCGGAAGGAAGTCAGGAACTGAATGAGGTGGTGGCGCAAAGTATTTTCAAATTCCCCAAACCGATAAGCTTGATCAGGTTTTGTATCGATTTGTTTGAATCCAAAGAAATCACCGTGCTGGACTTTTTTGCCGGATCGGGGACGACTGGGCATGCAGTTTTGAAGGCCAACGAAGCGGATAGGGGCAAAAGACAGTTTATCCTCTGTACCAACAATGAGAACAATATCTGCGAAGAAGTGACCTATACGCGTGTTTCTAAGGTGATCCAAGGCTATCAGGGACCCAAAAAACTTCATGCTCCGATTGCACAAAATCTTAAATATTTTAAAACCGGATTTTTGGAGAAAGCAAAAGAAAACCACCAGGAAGAAAGTCACATTTTTGAATCTTGAGAAAACAGAATGGTCAGTTTCGAGCATATCCTTCACCTTCCTCTGACCGAATCAGAAATCCTCGAATCGATCCAAAAAGCAATTGAAAATACCAGTATCTCGGAATTGGACAATCTCCGATTCCGTCATCCAAACATCCAATTTGATTGCATGATCAGAGGGTATTTGGGCGAATTTGCGATCCAGAAATGGCTCAAAGAAAATGGGATTGAAGTTGAAAGGACGAATCTAATATTGGAGGACGATCAGGTAGACATAGACTTTGTATATAAAGGCCAAAATATTGAACTCAAGACTTCCTTGGTTCCCAATGCGGACCAAACGGTCAAAAATGCCCTTCTCAACCGGGATATCAAACTGATCAGAAGGGAAGAGAAAATCGAAAACCTTAGAGGGGATATTCACTTGCAGGTTTTTTTCAACCAAAGAAGAAAAGCAAAAGACGATTGGTTAAAGGCTTTGAAGGTTGATTTGGGCCTTAAAGATCCTAAATACCTGTATGATGCTTTTTGTGCCAAGCGATACCAAGCGGACTTGTTTTTTGTGGGTTGGATTGATAAGATTACTTTGGTGAAAAGGATAAATCTTATGGGAGAAAGAGAAAGGACTTGGACATTTCAGAAGTCAAAGCGTGAGTTTTGGTCCTGCAGGATTCTGGAATCAAATAAACCTGTTGAACTGATCTATTTCTTGAAATCTATTTGATTTAGATCCTCCAAATTTCTTTGTAAACGCACTTAATTTTCCCCAACTTTAAGCAAAATCTTTGATCATGAACAGGTTTATTTTCGGCTTTATTGCGGCACTTTTGGTACTTGGAAGCATTTGGTATTTTGTAGGGAAAAGGGAAAACAAAGACGAGATCCGAGCCAACTCGGCCATGATTCAGCAACAAATCCAAAATGTTGGAAAATTGATTGTGACAGAGGGGTATTTTTCACAGGTATTTACTTTCAAAAATTCACAGAATCTTTTTTTGGATATCGTCACTTCGGACAAAAAAGCCTTGGTTGTGGCAAACGCCAAAGCGACAGTTGAGTATGACCTGAGGCAATTGGAAACGAGGATTGATGAGGACAACAAGACGGTGGTAATCACCAAGATCCCGGAACCCGTCATCAATATCTATCCTGAAATCGAATATTATGACGTGACACAGGATTACTTCAATAAATTTGAAGCAAAGGATTACAATAAAATCAAGAACAGTGTGACCGCCCAATTCCGCAAGAAAATTGAATCATCAGGTCTCAAGGACAATGCACAGGAGAGACTGATGAGCGAATTGGTCAATATTTATGTCCTCACCAAATCCATGGGCTGGACGTTGATGTACAATGAAGTCATCATTGACAATGCTGAGCAGATGAAGAATCTGAAGCGTTAAGGAATGGTGATTTTATTTCCATAATTTTATTTTCCTGAACTAAGACTGAATTATGAAACTTCAATTCTTCCTTTTCTTTTTTCTGATCATTGGGTTGATTTCTTGTGGACAAAGCAAAGAAAAATCCATAGAGGAAACAGAATCCACGAAACCCAACATCATTTTTATACTCGCTGATGACCTTGGCTACGGAGACTTGGGGGTAACAGGGCAAACAAAAATCGAAACCCCAAATATCGATAAGCTTGCAGGGGATGGAATGCTTTTTACAAATCATTATACCGGAACCACTGTTTGCGCACCATCGCGGTCAGCATTGATGACAGGCTTGCATACAGGACATACGCCGATCCGTGGAAATTTTGAAGTCCAACCTGAAGGTCAATATCCCATGCCGGATACAATTTTGACTATTCCCAAAATGATGAAAAAGGCAGGTTATGCTACAGGTGCTTTTGGAAAATGGGGGTTGGGATTTGTAGGCACTTCAGGAGATCCCAATAACCAAGGCTTCGACAGGTTTTTTGGATACAATTGCCAACGCTATGCCCACCGCTACTATCCTGAATACCTTTGGAACAACAATCAAAAAGTGATGCTAGATGGGAATGACTGGACCAACCAAACCACCTATGCTCCCAAAGTCATCCATCAAGAATCCTTACAATTTATCGAAAACAATAAAGACAAGCCGTTCTTTATGTTTGTGCCTATGGTGACGCCACATGCCGAGTTGGCGACATCCGACACTGTATTATTGAAAAAGTATAGAGAGAAGTTTGGGGATGAAAAACCGTATCTCGCTCCCAAAGGACATGACTATGGTCCGGAAATCATTATTCCTGGCTACCAATCAGTGGAATATCCCCGAGCGGTTTATGCTTCCATGGTGGAGCAATTGGACAGGCAAATCGGAGAGATTATCCAAAAACTCGAAGAACTCGGATTGACCGAAAACACCATCATCATTTTTGCTTCAGACAACGGACCACATCAGGAAGGTGGCAACGACCCCGATTTTTTCCAAAGCAATGCAGGGAGAAGGGGGTACAAAAGAGATTTGTATGAAGGAGGAATCCGGACTTCACTGATTGTGAAGTGGCCTGGAAAAACTAAACCTGGATCACAGACTGACCACGTTTCAGCTTTTTGGGATTTCTTACCCACTTTTGCCGAGATCGTAGGGGAAAAAGTCGAAAGCAAAATTGACGGGATTTCATTTGTTCCCACCTTAAAAGGCGAGTCAGGCCAAATGCAGCATGAATACCTCTATTGGGAATTTGTCGAATTGGGAGGTAGGCAGGCCATCCGAAAAGGAGACTGGAAAGCAGTCAGGCTGAATGTCAAAAAAGACAGGAATGCTCCCATTGAACTGTATAATCTTAAAGAAGATCCCTCAGAATCCCGGAATGTGGCTGATTCGAATCCTGAATTAGTCAAAGAAATGGCCAAACTTCTTGAGGTTGCGCATGTTCCTAACCCTGTTTTTAAATTGTTTGAATAAAAAAACCTTCGGCTTTTGACCGAAGGTTCTTATTATTTTATAACTAATTAACCATTCCGATAGCTATCGGAACCAATTAACCGATTGTAATTCTCTTGAAAGCAGACACAGTCAAACCTTTGCTGACTCCATCAAGGTATTGTGCAATGGTTTTTGCATTGTCTTTTACGAATACCTGGCTAAGCAAAGTGCTTTCTTTGTAGAACTTCTGCAGTTTACCCAAAGCGATTTTTTCCAACATTTCTTCAGGCTTGCCTTCTTGTCTTGCTTGGTCTTTACCGATTTCGATTTCTCTTTCGACAGTAGAAGCGTCTACGCCGTCTTTGTCAACTGCCACAGGATTCATGGCTGCAATCTGCATGGCTACGTCTTTTCCTGCTTCTTCGACGTCAGCACCTTTGGTGTTTACCAAAGAAACCAATACGCCCAATTTGCCATTGGAGTGGATGTAAGGAACTACGGTTTCACCTTTGATGACTTCGTAGTGGGAGATTTCGATTTTCTCGCCGATTTTTCCGGTCATTTCGATGATCTTGTCCTGAACAGTGATTGACTCATATGGGAGGGCAAGAATTTCAGCTGTTGAAGCGCAATGATTGCTCGTTGCGATAGTCAACAATTCATTTGCAAAGGTTACGAATCCTTCGTTTTTGGCCACAAAGTCAGTTTCGCAAGTCAATGAAAGCAAAGTACCGACAGTCCCGTCAGCACTTACATGTGTGACGATAGTTCCTTCTTTGGTTTCTCTGTCAGCTCTTGAAGCTGAAACTTTCTGACCTTTTTTTCTAAGGATGTCAATCGCTTTTTCGAAATCACCTTCAGCTTCGGTAAGGGCTTTTTTGCAGTCCATCATACCGGCACCTGTCATTTGTCTCAGTTTGTTTACTTCTTGTGCAGTAATAGCCATTGTTATTGTCTTTTATTTATTTAAGAATTTCTTATTAAACAAAAAATTGAACACAGGGCGCTACCTTATGTTCAATTTTTGTAATCAGTATATCAAAGTGGATTACTCTTGTGTCTCTGCGTCGACAGCTTTTTTTGCTTCTTCCTCTTCGGTAAGTTTAGCATCTTCTTTGTCTCTTTTCCTCTCGGAAAGACCTTCTTCGATAGCTGTACCAAACGCTTTGATCAACAAAGAGATGGATTTGTATGCATCGTCATTGGCAGGGATTGGAAACTCCACCTCATTTGGGTTGGAGTTGGTATCTACCAAAGCGAAAACAGGGATACCAAGCTTTTGTGCTTCTGCGATCGCAATGTGTTCTCTTTTGATGTCTACTACAAATAGAGCAGCAGGAAGTCTGGTAAGGTCAGCTATACCTCCCAAAACACTTTCCATTTTCTCTCTCTGTCTTGTGATCATCAAACGCTCTTTTTTCGCAAGGTTGGTGTAAGCGTCTTCTTTCATCATTTTGTCGATGGTAGACATTTTTTTCAACGACTTGCGGATAGTAGCGAAGTTGGTCAGCATACCGCCCAACCACCTTTCAGTGACGTAAGGCATATTGAGTCTGCGTGCTTCTTCAGCCACTAAGTCTTTCGCCTGCTTTTTAGTAGCGACGAACATTACTTTTTTTCCTGAGCGTACGATCTGCTTGATTGCGTTGGATGCTTCTTCGAGGCAAACAAGCGTTTTGTTTAGGTCAATGATATGGATACCGTTCTTCTCCATGAAGATATACGGGGCCATTCTTGGATCCCACTTTCTCGTCAAGTGTCCAAAGTGAACACCAGCATCCAGTAAGTCTTTATATTCTATTTGTGCCATTAATAAATATAGTTACGATATAAAATTCAAAGAATTCCTGATTAACGTTTGGAGAACTGGAATCTCCTTCTTGCTTTTCTACGTCCCGGCTTCTTACGCTCCACCATTCTTGGATCTCTGGTAAGGAATCCTTCTTTTTTCAAAGCAGATCTGTGTTCAGCATCGAATTCGCATAGCGCTCTGGATATTGCCATCCTTGCAGCTTCGGCTTGTCCTGTGATACCGCCACCGTCCAGATTGATTTTGATATCATAAGAACCTTCAACACCTACTAGGGCTAAAGGTTGTTTTACAATGATCTGGTGTAGTTCGAAAGGGAAATAAGTTTCGATCGCTCTGTCATTTACAGAGATCTCTCCTTTGCCCGGTTGCATGTAGATTCTGGCGACAGATGTCTTCCTTCTACCTATTGTATTGATGATTTCCATGTATCCTGGGATTAGAATTTGAGTTCTTTTGGTTGCTGCGCAGCATGAGGATGCTCAGGACCATTGTAAACAAACAGATTTCTGTACAATTGGCTTCCAAGTCTGGTCTTTGGAAGCATACCTCTAACAGCTTTTTCTACAAGGATTGAAGAAGACTTAGCCTTCAACAATTTTGGAGTAGAAATACGCTGCCCACCTGGGTAGCCTGTATGGCGAACATAGACTTTTTCGTCCATTTTTCTGCCGGTCAGCCTTACCTTGTCTGCATTGATGACAATCACGTTGTCTCCGCAGTCTACATGAGGGGTGTAGTAAGGCTTGTGCTTACCCCTCAAAATTTTTGCAACCTCACTCGCAAATCTACCTAATACTGCAGCCTGGGCATCCACTACCACCCAGTTCTTCTCTACAGTAGCAGCATTCGCTGATTTGGTCTTGTAGCTTAATGTATCCACTGTGTAAATGTTTAATTATTAGCTTGTTAAATATACTTCACCCTCAAAAAGGGACACAAAGATAGAAGTAATTTCTTTTTATTGCAAAAGAAACAAATTTATTGCCCACATTTTCTTTGAGTTAGCCGTTTTTTTCCAATTGTTTGACCAATACATCAAAGTCTTTTGGGTAAGGTGCAACCACTTCTATCCTTTCTTCTTTGGTTCCTTTGAACCCGATCGAATAGGCATGGAGTGAAACCCGCTGCATGATGGGCAATTCATCAGTCCCTTTTTTGAGGTTAAACCGTCGCTTAAGTGCGGACAGGTAAACCGGCTTGCCACCATAAGTTTCATCACCACATATCGGGGATCTCAGATGGGCAAGGTGAATCCTGATTTGATGAAGTCTTCCGGTAATGGGTTTGCATTCAATCAAAGAGTGAGCATAATAGGTTTTGATAGTATTGAAAATGGTCTGGGCTGGTTTGCCGTCCTTGGTCAATTTGGCAATACCCTTATTGTTGGCGTGGATTTTCTTGTCCACCATTACCTCTTTGTATTCGTGAATGCCTTCCACCACAGCGTGGTAGACTTTATTTACTTTCCTGTCTTCAAACTGGATCGCAATATTCCGGTAAGCTTCGGGATTTTTGGCGATGACCAAGCAACCTGAGGTTTCTTTGTCCAATCTATGGCATACTTGTGCATCCGGGATGTACTGTTTAGCAAGATCGAGGATGTTTTGCGCCTCGTGCCTGTCGTCCAATGTCGACAAATAGGGAAGTTTATTGATGACAAGGTAATCCTCGCTTTCAAACAGAATAAGGTCCTTAAAATCAATTTTTTTCATGCTTATCTTCTCCTAACAGGGGCGCAAAATTAGAGAATTAATATCAGTGCAAAAAATTTTGTCAGAATATTGTTGACAGACTTCACCAAAGTGATTCCTGATTTAATTTAGAAATACAATATTTTCTAATCTGATTCAGCTAAATATACTTCGGTGAATATATACTAAGATCTAATAACTTTACAATCTGAAATCATCCTATTGAATTAATCATGGATACAACTTTTCAAAATCTCCACCTTCGTACCGTCAATGTCATGCGCTATGTGATGCCGTTGCGGGAAGGTGGTTCCTTGCCGGCCTTGGCGGAAGCGGACGATGGGTTTGATTATGTGCTCAAGTTCCGTGGCGCAGGTCAGCGGGAAAAAGCGCTTATCTCAGAATTGTTAGGAGGGGAAATTGCAAGGATGCTTGGGCTGAAAGTTCCGGAACTGGTTTTTGCTTATCTCGATGAGGCTTTTGGAAGGTCAGAAGGCGATGAAGAAATACAGGATTTGCTCAAGGGCAGTCAGGGGTTAAATCTAGGTTTACACTTTTTATCCAAAGCACTGACTTTTGATCCCGGAGCTTCCAAAGTCGATGGATTGCTGGCTTCGAGGATTGTGTGGCTTGATGCGTTAATTACCAATGTGGACCGGACTTTCCGCAATACCAATATGCTGATCTGGAAGCGAGAACTTTGGTTGATTGACCATGGGGCGGCATTTTTGTTCCACCATTCTTGGGACAATTGGGAACGGCATGCCACCGGACCTTTTCCTTCCATCAAAGACCATGTGCTTTTACCTTTTGCGGACAGGCTAGAGGAAGTGAATAGGGAATTCCGCGAGAAACTTAAAATGGATCAGGTTAATACCTTGATTGAAGCTCTTCCTGATGATTGGCTTTTAGCTTCTCGGGATGTGGAGACGGCTGAAGAGGCAAGGTCAGTGTATAAACAATTCCTTTCACTCAGATTGGAATATTCGGATGTATTTGTAAAAGAAGCGCAAGATGCAAGGCAAACACTTATATGAGTATGCGGTCATCCGTGTAGTTCCACGGGTGGAGCGTGAGGAATTTGTCAATGTGGGCGTAATTCTCTGTTCTAAAAAAGAAAATTTCTTAGAAAGCAGGATTCAACTAGAAGAAGGAAAGTTATTGGCTTTGGATCCTGAGGTTGATTTGGAATTGCTATGCGATTATTTGGACTCATTTACCAAGATATGTGAGGGAACAAAATCCGGTAGTCCTATAGCTGAGATGGATCCTGCTTCAAGATTTAGGTGGCTGACAGCCCTGCGGAGTTCCATGATACAGACCTCAAGGCCACATGGAGGATTGACAGGGGATCTGAAAAAGACTTTGGAGGAACTTTTTGCCCAATTTGTTTCCTGAAATAGATGGATTTTTGGTTTCAGACAAACAATGAATTCAAGGTTTTAAGGACAGTCTTTTCAGGGGACTTTTCCAAGGGTAGTTCAAAACTGAATATGGAGCCTTTGCCCAAAGTACTGCTGACTGAGATCTTACTTTTATGCCCTTCCAGGATATGTTTGACGATTGCGAGTCCGAGTCCGGTGCCGCCTCTTTCGCGGGACCTGCTTTTTTCCACCCTATAAAATCTTTCAAAAATACGTTTTAGGTCCTCTGCAGGAATTCCTTTGCCGTTGTCCTTGACTTCAACAGTAATTTGGCTTTTATGGGTTTTGAGGTGTACTTCCACCTCGCCGCCGTCATTATTGTATTTAAGGGCATTGGAAATGAGGTTTTGGCAAACCCGGAAGATTTTCTCTTTATCAGCAACCGTTTTGAAGGATTTTTCTTTGTCATAAAAGAAACGGATCAACATGTCCCGCTTTGCTGCTTTATGCTCCAGATCCTCAATGACTTCATGAATCAAATCCTTTAAATCGAAAGTTTCAAAATGGAATTTGACTACACCGCTTTCCATTTGATTGAGAGTGAGAAGATCCTGAACAAGCTTATCCAACGCATTGAGGCTTTTTGCAGCCCGCTTGAGAAACTTAAGCCTTACGGATTTGTCATCCACAGCGCCATCGAGCAGGGTATGTATGTAACCCTGTGCCGCAAAAATCGGAGTTTTCAATTCATGGGAAATATCAGCTATAAATTCCCTCCTGAATTCTGCGTTTTTTTGAAGTGCCTCGATTTCCTTGTTTTTGGTCTGAGCATAGATATTGATAGAAGTATTGATTCTTCTGAGGGGTGAAATTGAAAGTTTGTCAGATTTTTCTGGAATATTGGAATAGTCTTTTTTTTGAATTTTTTCCAAGACGCTATATATATCACTGATCTCTTTGAAGACCAAAAATTCAAGGGTGATATTTGTCAATATATAGGAAACAGAGAAAGAAATGCCTCCCGCAACTATTAAGAGGGTTGGTGTGGCATCATCCAATAACAGTAAAAATGCCACTGTCAAGGCTGAAATCGCCAAAGCCAAGATCAATGAAATACCCCTCGATGTGGTGAGCATACTTAATTCAATTCGAATTTATAACCCACTCCTTTCACAGTGGTGATGTAATCTTCCCCGATTTTTTCACGGACTTTTCTGATGTGGACATCGACAGTTCTTGCTAATACAAATACATCTGTTCCCCAAATATTCTGCAATAAATCATCTCTGCTGAAAACTATATTCGGGTTTTTGGCGAGAAAATATAACAGTTCAAACTCTTTTTTGGGAAGTGTGATGGTCTTACCGTTTTTATCAATGGTATAACTTGTTCGGTCTATGATGAGGTCTTTTATTTTGATTTGGGCTACTTCATTTTCTTTTTTGGATTCCCTTCTGAAGAGTGCCGCAATCCTGCTCATCAATGCTCTTGGCTTGATCGGTTTAGTGATATAATCATCTGCCCCTACGTCAAATGCGGCTACTTCTGAATATTCTTCAGCTCTTGCTGTCAGAAATATGATAAAGGTTCCTTTGAGTTCCGGGATTTCCCTGATTTGCCTGCAGGTTTCGACACCATCCTGATTGGGCATCATGATGTCCAATAGGATTACATCGGGAAGAAACTTGGCTGCAATCTTTACTGCCTTAATTCCATCTTCTGCTGATTCTACCTCATATCCCTCTTTTTTGAGGTTGTAAGTTAGAATATCAATGATATCAGGTTCGTCGTCAACGACCAGAATTTTGACTTTTTGTTTGTCACTCATGAGAAAATAGCGGGTTATGATAGCGCTAATGTGATGCTAATTTATAAAAAGGCATCACAAAAAATGTTTTAATAATGTCAAAGGTATCAAATACAACATAAAATTTTTTTTCAGCCACTTAATGTTAATCCAATGTTAACTGACTGTAAATTAATTATTACGAAGATTTTTGGCTTCTATGATTTCCATATCCAAAGAACCGATCATCAACTTTGCTTTAATCCGTAATGGGATTTTGTTTTTGTCATCAGACACCCATACAGTCACAGGATGGTCTCCTCTGAATAATTTGTTTTTGGGAATAATAGGCACCAAAACGTAGGATTCAAATTTCCCGATGGTCGTATCTACCCATTCCTTTCTCCTGTATATTAATTTTACGTTATAAATTTCTTTATCAAAAAACCCTACTAGGTGAATGGTGTCTCCAGGTTTGTATTTCTTAAAATCAAGGGTTCTCAAAAAATAAAATCCGCTTACAATGTCCTGCACCTGCGAAGGAACAGGATAATCTTTTGTGTCGACTATATTTTTGTTTTCTCGGTCATATAATTTTACATGGGCATTTTTCATTTTATGGTCAAAAGTTACCCGTTCGTGTTTCCGGTATCTGCCTTCTTCGATGTGTCTGTATGAATGATGCGGGATTATTTTTGCAGTATCGAGATAACTGCCCCAATTGTCATTTACATTGAAAAGTTTGAAAACGCCAAGTGTTTGGCCGAATACATCTATTTTGTAGGTAGGGATATTATTTATCGTTGAGATTTCAGGATTGACTACCATCCTTGCTTCTGCAGCATCAAAAAAACCAAACGTAACCTTAAAAAGCAGTTCCTCTCCTTTTTGAAAAGCAGTGTTTTTCTGTGCAAAACCAGAAGAACATCCCAATAGAAAAAATATTGAGACAATTACTGACTTTTTGAACCGTTTTTTCATTAATTTTTCTTTTCTACCAAAAGGTTGTCAAATCTTATTTCAATATTAGCGATATATTTAATAATACGGATTTTTGGTTGCTCAAAGTATAAATACGCAATCCTTTTTGGAAGTGTTTGGGTTCCAATTATCTATCATTAATTTACAAATTCAAATCAAAGTTTTGAAAATATTCAATTATGAGTGTAAACACTGAGAAATTAAAAGCACTTCAGCTTACAATCGATAAGCTGGAAAAAACCTACGGCAAAGGCACTGTCATGAAACTGAGTGACAACAAGGTTCAGGATATTCCTGCTATTTCTACAGGTTCGTTGGGTTTGGACATGGCATTGGGCATAGGTGGTATTCCAAGGGGGAGGGTGATTGAGATTTATGGGCCTGAATCTTCCGGAAAGACTACTTTGACCTTACATTGTATTGCAGAAGCTCAAAAAGCCGGTGGGCTTGCCGCTTTCATTGATGCTGAACATGCCTTTGATAAAAGCTATGCTGAAAAGCTCGGTATCGACACAGAAAATCTTTTGATTTCTCAACCGGATAATGGGGAGCAGGCTTTAGAAATTGCCGAACACCTGATCCGCTCTGGTGCCATTGACATCATTGTCATCGACTCTGTTGCTGCTTTGGTGCCGAAGGGTGAATTGGAGGGGGAAATGGGTGACAGTAAAATGGGGCTTCAGGCTAGATTGATGTCACAAGCTTTGAGAAAATTGACCGGGGCAATCAATAAGACTGGATGTTCTTGTATTTTCATCAATCAGCTAAGAGATAAAATCGGTGTGATGTTTGGAAGCCCTGAGACAACTACTGGCGGTAATGCACTCAAATTTTATGCTTCTGTAAGGCTTGATATCCGAAGAATTGGACAGATAAAAGAAGGTGCTGACAATATTTTAGGTAACAGGACAAAGGTAAAAGTTGTAAAGAACAAGGTAGCGCCTCCTTTCAAAGTGGTAGAGTTTGACATCATGTATGGTCAGGGAATCTCCAAAGTCGGCGAAATCATTGATATAGGTGTCGAGTTTGAGATCATCAAGAAAGCAGGGTCTTGGTTTTCATACGAAGGAAATAAATTGGGGCAAGGACGTGATTCTGTCAAAGCAATCCTGCTTGACAATCCGGAATTGATGGAAGAGCTGGAAAAGAAAATCAAAGAAAAAGCCGGTCTTGGTGCAGCTTCCTTAAAAGTGGAAAAAGAAGAGGAATAAAAAAATCCTTTCAATCATAAACAAAAAAAGACCCTATTAGGGTCTTTTTTTTTATGCTGCTCGGATAGCTTCTACCGGATCAAGTTTTGCTGCAAGAGTGGCAGGAACAATCCCAGATACTATTCCTATTATAGATGAAATACCCAATCCCAGGACAATGTTTTTCAAGGACAAAATCAACTCCAAAGAGCCTAGCTGAAGGAATGTGAGTCCATATACGATTATGATTCCTGTTACTCCCCCAATCAAACTGAGGAAGACAGCCTCAAAGAGGAATTGGAATAAAATAAAGTAATTTTTTGCACCAAGGGATTTTTGGATTCCTATGATATTGGTCCTTTCTTTGACAGAAACAAACATGATATTGGCAATTCCAAAACCCCCAACAAGAATAGAGAAACCTCCGATGACCCAGCCTGCACCACTGATGACATCGAATATCGATCCCAGTGTATTCATGATGAATTCGGATTTGTTTAACGAGAAATTATCTTCTTCTGTAGGTTTTAATCCCCTTTTAGCCCTAAGTGACCCGATCAGTTCATTTTCCAAAGCGATCATACCAATGTCACTTTCCAAGCCTTTGACAGCTATGCTTGGTTCAATTCCATTTTTACCCACAAAAAACAATTTGGTGAAACTGCCATAAGGAATCATGGCTGCTTCATCTTTGGATGCAATTTCAAATAAGCCTTCTCCCTCCAATTCGAATATGCCGATGACGACAAATTTTGCCCCTTTGATCTTAATTTCTTTTCCGATAGGCTCAGAGTTGGGAAATAAAGTATTGGCTACTTTCTCCCCAATTATTGCCACATTTCTAGATCCATTTATTTCTGATTCTGTAAAAAACCTTCCTTTTTGTACCGGAACGTCATATACATCCTTGTAGGTATATGTGACTCCGGTAAGATTTGTGCCTTTATATGAATTACTTCCGAACTGAACTGTAGTATTTGCCCCAGCTGAAAAAGAGACAGCCTCAGCATTTCTCAGTTTTTCTTTAAGGAAAGTATATTCAGAATAGGTACTGTAAGGTCTTCGGAAATATTTCCACCAAGGATAATCGGGCCCTCCCACAAATTGAAACCTGTTGACCGTAACAACATTGCTACCCAAAAAACTAAAGCTGGATTTAATGTTTTTTTCGAGTGAATCTACTAAAGTAAATACAGCAATGATGGCGAAAATCCCCACAGTTACTCCCAAAAGAGAAAGAATGGTCCTAGTCAGGTTTGATTTTAGGGCTTGCATGGCAAACAGCACACTTTCCCAGATTAGTTTTAGAAATATCACGTCTTAGAAGTTGTTTTAAAAGTAATTGGCAATATAAGTAGAATTCGGGATTTTTATTTTTAACTTTGCGGTTTTTAAATCTTAAATTAAGATCAAGAATATCATATTCACAACCTATGAAGTTATCAGACTTTAAATTCGACGTCCCCAAAAAATTAATTTCTTTATATCCCACACCAAATAGAGACGAATCCCGACTCATGGTGGTTCATAGAAAAACCGGTGAAATTGAACACCGTATTTTCAAAGACATCATCGAATATTTTGGTGACGGCGACGTATTTGTCATGAACGACACCAAAGTCTTCCCTGCAAGGTTGTACGGCAATAAAGAAAAAACAGGTGCAAAAATTGAAGTTTTTCTTTTAAGAGAATTAAATCAGGACCTGAGACTTTGGGATGTTTTGGTAGATCCTGCCAGAAAAATAAGGGTTGGAAACAAACTTTATTTTGGAGATAGTGATTTGGTTGCTGAGGTTATTGACAACACTACTTCCCGTGGTAGAACTATCAGATTTCTATTTGACGGTTCGGATGAGGAATTTTACAAAACAATAGATACCCTTGGTGAGACACCGATCTTGAAGGAATTCATTGAGCGGAAAGTGGAGTCTGAAGACAGAGAAAGGTATCAGACTATTTTCGCCAAAAATGTAGGGGCAGTGGCCGCACCGACAGCAGGTCTTCATTTCACCCCCCATCTTTTGAAAAGATTGGAATTGAAAGGCGTGGAAGTTTGTCCTATAACTCTTCACGTGGGATTGGGCACTTTTAGACAAGTGGACGTGGAAGACCTAACTAAGCACAAAATGGATTCCGAAAATTACGATATCCCTCAAAAAACCGTTGATTTGGTCAATGAGGCTTTGGATAACAAAAGGAAAGTAGTGGCTGTAGGTACCACCACTTTGAAGACTGTTGAATCTTCCGTGACTGCCAACAGCAGATTGAAAGTCAGCAGCGGTTGGACTGATAAGTTTATTATTCCTCCTTATGATTTTAAAATTGCCAATGCACTTATCACAAACTTCCATTTGCCTGAATCGACCTTATTGATGACTGCATCTGCGTTTGGAGGTTATGATTTGGTGATGAAAGCTTATAAAGAAGCCGTCAAAGAAAAGTATCGGTTTTTCTCCTATGGAGATGCCATGCTAATCCTCTAAAACATTAAAAGGCTCGCAAGAGCCTTTTTTTTATTTTCTATTTTTTTCATCTTGGAGTTGTAATGGAATACAATCAAATTCCGAATTTGAACATCCAATCGTAAAATGAATAAGTTTGCCGTAATTGTAGCAGGAGGAAGTGGGACCCGTATGGGAGCTCCGATTTCAAAGCAGTATTTAGAAATAGGTGGAAAGCCGATTCTGATGCATACCCTTGAAGTTTTTTTCAAAACTCTCTCTGACATCAATTTGATTTTAGTAATTCCTGAAAAGGACTTTGGCTTTTGGGGAGATCTTTGCGGTCAATACCAATTTGATATTCCGCATGCGATCATAAAAGGGGGTAACAGCAGGTTTCAATCTGTCAAGAATGGATTGGATTCTATATTTCATTCAGAAGGAATTGTCGCTATTCACGATGGAGTCAGGCCTTTTGTTAGTTCACAGGTGATTCTTGAAAGTTTTGATGTGGCTGAAAAATCCGGATCTGCCATTGCGGTCGTTGCGCTCAAGGATTCCTTGAGGAAATTGACGGATGATGGAAAATCATTTTTTCAGGAAAGACAGAATTTCAGGTTGGTTCAGACCCCCCAGACTTTTTTGCTTTCCAAAATAAAAAAAGCATTTGATGTCACCGAACTATACCACTTTACCGACGATGCCACAGTATATGAACATCAGGGTTGGCAAGTAGAACTGATTTCAGGAAATCCTGAGAATATTAAAATAACCAGTCCTGATGACATGGTTTACGCCGACTTTTTGGTCAAGAAACGGTTAATTTAAAATCCGTTTACCTAGTATTTTCCTTCATTCACCGAGAATCTTTCGGTGATAACCTATTTCATGTCTCTTATTTTTTCCTCATGATATAGCTTTGTCATCATCAAATGAATCAAAAAACAACAATATCATGGCAAAGAATAAATTTTCCTCCAAAAACAATGACCTCACAGCAGGCATCATTATCCTTGCTATCGGCGGGGTGTTATTATTGAAAGCAATGGGATTCTGGCTTCCCGGATGGTTTTTTTCATGGCCGATGATTCTCATCGCCATTGGGGTTGTCAGTCTGATCAAGCATAATGGTCAGTCGGGGTTCGGAGTTTTCATGCTTCTTTTCGGATCTTTCTTACTGGCAAAAAGAGAATTTGGGATTCCAATTGAACTAGAACCATTCATTATTCCTATCGGATTGATTATCCTTGGAATCTTTCTTATTCTTAAAAGATCAAGAGACAGGAATAAATTTAATGATGCTTTTTTTAAATCATACAACAAAAACACTGAAGCATCAGCGACGACCAAGGATCCTTTTTCTCAAAATTTTGCTAAACCCCAATCCATATCCTTTACCGACAATGGCGACACCATCAATGCCCAGGCTTTGTTTACTGGGATACAGAAGCGGGTATTGTCCAAAAATTTCCAAGGAGGTAAGATTTCGGCGATTTTTGGAGGAACTGACATTGACCTTTCCCAGGCAGACCTCGCTGATGGAGCGATCATTAATGTGGAAGTGGCTTTTGGTGGTGTAAAACTCATTGTACCCCCTCATTGGGACCTTCAGATCAATGTCACCAATATCTTTGCAGGAATAGAGGATAAAAGGATGTATCCGCCAACTCCCAATGATGGGACCAAAGTTCTGAGGATCTATGGGTCCATCATCTTTGGAGGTTTGGAGATCAAATCTTTCTAATCAGGATCAAATGCTAAGAAATCTGATTTCACGCAATAATTTTGACTGGTTAAAAGCCTTAGCCGCTGTCTTTCTTTGGATGGTGGCTTTGGCTTATTTGATTAGCTTTTATGGATATCCTTTCCAATCTGCCCTGATTGATTCTGCTGTTCATTCTCTCTTAATCCTATTTGGATTTTGGGTATTGGAAAACGTTTTCAAATATTACCTGCCAAAGCGCTCGCAAGCCTTGATGGTTCTAAACTTCGGATGGGTATTTGCTGTGGCTTTGGTTTTTGCCGGCGATTATTTTCTGGGATTTTTTTTAAGTTCCGAGCATGATTATCTTGACTTTGCAAGCAAAGTCATGCCGGTCAAAGGATTGATAGCTTTCATTTTGTATGTTTCTTGGGCTGCCCTTTTGGTATTCAATGCCAAAATTGAAGACCAGATTAAAACCAAAGAGAGACAAGAGAAAATAGATCAGATGGCAAAAGACGCCGAACTCTATCATTTGCGTCAGCAGTTACAACCACATTTTTTATTCAATAGCCTGAATTCAATTAGCGCATTGATCAAAAGCCAACCCGAAAAAGCAAGAGAAATGGTGCTTCAGTTGGCCGAATTTCTCAGAGGAACCATCAAAAAGGATGACCAAAACTGGCTTACTGTTTCTGAGGAAAAGGATTACCTTAACCTTTATCTTGATATCGAAAAAGTGAGATTTGGTCATAGGCTAAAGGTTGAATTCCAAATTGATGAATCCGCTTTGGAGGCTAAAGTGCCGCCTTTGATGATTCAACCCCTTCTTGAAAATTCGATTAAGCATGGCTTGTACGGAGTGACCGGTGAGGTTTTGATCAGTTTATCATTTGTAATGCAGCAAAATTACCTAAAGGTGACCTTGTCAAATCCTTTTGACATGGAAGCAGGACAGGCAAAAGGAACAGGATTTGGACTTGATGCTGTCAAAAGGAGACTATATTTATTGTTTGGAAGAAATGATTTGTTGGAAACCAAAGTAAAAGCAAAGGAATTTACCGTCAACTTAAAAATCCCTCAAAGGAATGATTAAAGTACTGATAATGGATGATGAGCCATTGGCAACCGAATTGGTCAGTGAATATTTGGCCGATTTTCCCCAATTCGAAATTCAAAAAGTTTGCCACGATGGCTTTGAAGGTTTGAAAGCCATTCAGGAGCATAAACCTGATCTGATTTTTTTGGATATACAAATGCCTAAACTTACAGGATTTGAATTGCTCGAATTGTTGGATAACCCACCGGCTGTGATATTTACCACTGCATTTGATGCCTTTGCCCTCAAAGCATTTGATGCCCACGCAGTGGATTATTTGCTCAAGCCTTTTTCCAAAGCAAGGTTTGCCAAATCATTGGAGAAATTCCTCCAAATGGGTAACAATCAGGAAAGCATCAATGCTTTTAAAAATGAAAGTGTTTTGAATCCGGAATCTGCAAACAGGGTAGTATTGAAGGTGAAAAATGAGATCAAAATTATTCCAATCAATGAAATCAAATACCTTGAGGCCAATGATGATTATGTGAATATTTATACCAAAGAGGGGAAATTTTTAAAAAACAAGACCCTTTCTTTTTATGAGAAATCATTAGATACTTCACTTTTTGTAAGGGTGCATAGGTCGTACCTTGTCAATATTTCAGAAATCACTAAAATTGAACCTTATGAAAAAGAAGGTTATATGTTGAAGTTAAGAGGAGGTGAAAATATTCCGGTAAGCAAATCAGGATTTCCAAAACTCAAGTTGGTCTTGGGGATATAAAAAAAAAGCCCGATGTCGGGCTTTTTTAATATTCATCTTCATTGAAGAAGAAATCGTCTTTTGTGGGATAATCGGGCCAAATTTCCTCGATATTTTCGTAAGGCTCGCCGTCATCCTCTAATTCTTGGAGGTTTTCGACAACTTCCAAAGGAGCACCTGAACGGATTGCATAATCAATCAATTCGTCTTTAGTTGCAGGCCAAGGTGCGTCTTCAAGATATGACGCAAGTTCTAGTGTCCAATACATAGTGTGAGTTTTAAATGTTTACAGCCTTAGCGGTCTGCAAAAATAGAAATTGTTTTAAATTTTCAATGTTAACTTATTATTTATTTGAAAGTTCTTTGAGAATGAAAGTTTTCACATCAATTTTTCTTTTGAATGTTCCGATTTTTCTTCTCATCATGACTTCAAAGTCTTCCTCATTTGTTCTGAAATTTTCAGCATTGTCTTTTACTGTAGCGAGTTCGCTTTCATCCCTGTGAATCAGATCTCTCAAGATTCCCATTTTAATCTTTTTCTGTTCTGTTTTGTCCTTTTGATTGAAGTCCTCATATTTTGACATCGCCAACCTCTCCAAGAATAGTTTTTCAAAAACTATTTCAGAAAAGAAAGTAAAAGAACGCATAATCAGATTTGCTTCTTTGGGCTTGCGTTGTGGAAGTTTTTTCCATTCTGCCTGCAATCTTTTGGCAGACGAAACTCCATCTGGATTTGTTTCGGCATAAGCGAGTTTTTTCATTTCGTCCGTCATGGACTCCATTTTTTTCATCAACTCCCATGGTTTCATCTGCGGACCTGTTTCCATGGTTCTGCGGAATCTGCTGAAAATCCTATTGTTCAATTTGGAAAATTCATCCCAAAGTGGCTGTCTTTTTTCAGCTGGCACCCTTCCTGCAGCTTTCCATTCCTTTTGGATCCTTTTGGAGATTTCAAATGCTCTCTTAGCATCAGGATTGTCAAATGCTGCTCGAGCTTCAATGACTAACTTCTCATAGATTTTTATGTTGACCTCAGCCTGTACGGCCATATCCTCAAAAAAGTTTTTTCTATTTTCAAAAAAAGTATCGATCGCATTATTGAAGGATTCTTCCATTTCCTCTTCAAATTCCTTCTCTACGGGCCCAGTTTTGATCCACCGCATTTTTAGGTTTTTGAATTCGTCAGCAGTTTCCTTCCACTCAGTACTGTTTTTCAAAGCTTCCGCTTCTAAAATAAGTCCCTTTTTGATTTCAAGGTTTTTCTCCCTGTTTTTCTTGATGATATCTTCAAGATATTCTTGGAGTTGCTCCAATTCATCTATCAGCGGAATAAAATCACCTAAGGCATCATATTCCAACAAGGAATCTTTCAGATGAACCAATTTCATCAAAAATGAACCCTTATTTTGATTTTCTTCGATGTCCTTCTTAAGCTGTGCTATTTTCTCTTTGAGGGTAGTAAACCTGTCCTCAAAGTATTTGATAGTCGATGCTTCATCTTCTTTTACTTCTCCAATCACCCTATCCGGCTGATTCAAAAATTCCCTGAGATAAACCTTGTTATCTTTAATGTACCCGTACGGATGCTCCATTGCGATTTAATAGGTTGGTTTGTGGTGTGGTCCTTCTTTTTTTGCAAATTAATTAATTCAAAAGCATTTATCCTAAGAAAGGTCTTTTTTTGCCATCTTTGTCCATCATGGTTTACAAATCAATCAAATATTAGATATGAGTGCAGAAAAAATCATATTTTCTATGGCAGGGGTTTCCAAAATATACCCACCTCAGAAAAAAGTTCTAAAGGACATTTATCTTTCTTTTTTTTATGGAGCTAAAATCGGTGTCTTGGGTCTCAATGGATCCGGGAAAAGCTCCCTTTTGAAAATCATTGCGGGCGTAGACAAGGAGTTTTTGGGTGAGGTGGTCTGGTCTCCCGGTTATACGGTAGGGATGCTGGAACAGGAACCAAAGTTAGATCCCGGCAAAACAGTGAAGGATATCGTGGAGGAAGCAGTGGCTTCGACTGTGGCCCTACTTAAAGAATTTGAAGAAATAAACGAAAAATTCATGGATCCTGCCCTGATGGATGATCCGGATGCCATGGATAAATTGATAACCCAACAAGGCGAAGTACAGGAAAAGCTCGATGCAGCCAATGCTTGGGAGCTTGACACCATGTTGGAAAAGGCCATGGATGCCCTACGCCTTCCTCCAAGTGATGCCATCATAGGAAACCTTTCTGGGGGAGAAAAAAGAAGGGTCGCACTTTGCAGGCTTTTACTCATGGAACCAGATGTATTGCTTCTTGATGAACCTACCAACCACCTCGATGCTGAGTCGGTGCTTTGGTTAGAGCAGCATTTGCAGCAATATAAAGGAACTGTTATCGCCGTCACGCACGATAGATATTTCTTGGACAATGTCGCTGGTTGGATTTTGGAATTGGATAGGGGAGAGGGGATTCCTTGGAAGGGCAACTATTCCTCGTGGCTTGATCAAAAACAAAACCGTCTGAAACAAGAAGAAAAGACCGAATCCAAGCGACAAAAAACCCTTGAAAGGGAATTGGAATGGATCAGAATGACCCCAAAAGCCCGTCAGGCCAAAGGAAAGGCCAGGCTCAGTGCTTATGACAAACTCATCAGCGAAGAGGGAAGAGAGAAAGAAGCGAAGCTAGAATTGTATATCCCTCCGGGACCAAGATTAGGAGCAAAAGTTTTGGAGGTAAATGGCGTGTCCAAGGCCTATGGGGATAAATTATTGTTCGAAAATTTATCCTTCAACTTACCTCAGGGAGGAATTGTAGGAATCATCGGACCAAATGGTGCAGGTAAATCCACCCTTTTCAAATTAATCATCAGTCAGGAAAAAGCTGATGCGGGGAATTTCGAGGTGGGAGAAACTGTGAAACTCGCCTACGTCGATCAGGAACATGACAGGCTTGATCCCAACAAATCGGTATATGAGACCATATCAGAAGGAAATGAGATCATCAAACTTGGCAACAAAGAAATGAATGCCAGGGCATATGTAGGCAAGTTTAACTTTGTAGGATCCGATCAGGAGAAAAAAGTAGGCATCTTATCGGGCGGGGAAAGAAATCGAGTCCACCTAGCCATAACACTAAAAGAAGGTGGGAACCTTTTACTTCTAGATGAACCGACCAATGATTTGGATGTAAATACCCTTAGGGCACTCGAAGAGGCTTTGGAAAATTTTGGTGGCTGTGCAGTTGTCATTTCCCACGATAGGTGGTTTTTGGACAGGATATGTACTCACATTCTTGCTTTTGAAGGGGATTCACAAGTGTATTGGTTTGAAGGGAACTTCTCCGATTACGAAGAAAATAAGAAAAAGCGTCTAGGCGATGTGGCTCCGAAGAGGATTAAGTATAAGAAATTAAAGTAAGATTTAAGCTTAAAATAATATTGAAACCTCCAACCTGGGATAGCGGGTTGGAGGTTTTTTTATGGCATGATTTTACTCCGAGTCAGGTTCTTATTTTATTAAAATACTGAATATGAGTTATTTATATAAATCTTGTATTCAAAATACAAGCTTTTGATTCTTTAACCATTTCTTTGAACAAACCACTCAATAAATTCTTTAATCCTAGTTCCCAAATAGTATGGTAGATTCATCAAATAATATGGTTTGCCTCCGGGGGTTTTGGTTTCCTCGATTTTGAATTCTCCTCCATAAATCCTGACAGCGAATGGATGGTTGCTCGCGTCGATAAATTGGTGCAAAGACCTCAGTGATCCTGTGGGACCTGACTTAATCTCAATAGGAATAACTTTATTTTTGTGGGTAAAAACCAGATCTACTTCGGCACTCGATTGATTCTTTTCGCGCACCCAGAAGTTTGGTTTTTTATCTGAAATGGATTGAATTGATATCAATTCCTGAGTTACCAAATGCGGAACCAAGGCGCCTTTGTAGGCATTGCTTAAATCATCCATTCCTAGAAGTTGGCTTTGAATGCCAATTGTGTAGTTGGTAAGGCCGGTATCCAAAATTTGGATTCTGGGTGATTTTTTGACATCATACTGAATTGGTGGAACCACATCTGTTGTAGGATAAATCAGCCTCAATAATCTAGCATCTTCCAATATTCTGAAGCATTCACCAACTTCCCTTGATTTATAAGTAGAATTTCCAAAACCTTGAAATTTCACCCTTTGATCCATTGTCAAAGGCGCAAAATCCATGATATGTTTGATGATCTTTCTCTCAGTATTATTGGAAGTATATTTCTCAACATCGTTTTTATAGGTTCCCCAAATGCTTTCGTAAATTTGTGGTAAACTGGCAAGATTTGTTTTTTGGATTTCGGTTTTGATTATCTCAGGCATTCCTCCAATAATTGCATATCGATGAAATAGCTCCATCAAAACTTTATGGGCAAAGGGTTTAATTGGAACTTGGTAAAATTGTTCCAAAGCGGCGGAATGACCGACCGCTTCAAGATATTCCGGAAAGTTCATGGGATGAAGGTAGAGGAATTCCACCCTGCCAACAGGAAAGCTTTTTACTTCTTTCATGGCAAACTCCAATAAAGATCCTGCTGCAATGACATGGAGTTCAGGCATTTCTTCATAAAAATACCTGAGTAATTGGATGGCTTTAGGAGACTCCTGAATTTCATCCAAAAATAGAAGTGTCTTTCCTAAGTTTGCAGCATTGATATTGTTGCTTAGAAAAAGAGCTTCTTGGATACTTTTTACATCGTTTAAATCTTCAAAAAAAGATTTATCTACTAATTTTTCAAGATTTAGAAGTATTGAATTTGGGTAGGTTTTTGCGAAATCTTTTACCAAAGTGGTCTTTCCAACCTGCCTTGCACCGCGAATGATCAAGGGTTTTCTTTGCTTGTTATTTTTCCAATATTCTAAATGTTTGAATATCTGCCTATTGAAGCTCATATTTATCGGATTATGACACAAAGTAAGGGTAAAATATTTGTTTTATTGTAACAAAGTAAGGGCAATTTTCATTTATTATGTAACAGAATAAGGGTAAATTCTTTCATTTCTTGTAACAGAGTAAGGGTAAGTTAATCTAATAACACCTTTTGTCTTAATAATTTGATTTAACTGACAGTATAAATTCAAGATGGATTTTTTTGCAATACTCCAATCAGGTTGTATCTTTTTTATTGAATCCGCAATCATTCATTTCGTTTTTTGTTTATTTGTTTTCGATTTCCAAAAACCAGCATGATGAGGACATTGTTATTGAGGCCGGGAGCCGAAGAATTGAATTATGAAATCAGGGGCATTGTCAAAAAAGCCCGTCAGGTTGAAGCTTTGGGTTATGAGATCACATGGGAAAATATCGGTGATCCTATCCAAAAACATAATATCGTCCCCTCTTGGATGAAAGAAATAGTGTCTGACCTTGTAAGCCAAGACAGTACTTATGGGTATGCAGATTCCAAAGGTGTTCTAGAAACTAGAAAGTTTTTGGCGGGATTGAATAACCAAAAAGGAGGCTCTCAGATCACAGCTGAAGATATTTTATTTTTTAACGGACTAGGGGATGCCATCGCTAAAGTCTATCAGTTCCTGACGCCGACCGCCAGGATCATCGGGCCTTCACCAGCCTACAGCACACATAGTTCGGCGGAAGCAGCGCATGCCAATACAGCACCTATTACCTATACTTTGGATCCCAATAACCAATGGCTTCCGGACATGGAGGACCTATATAACAAGGTCAAGTACAATCCTTCCATCGTTGGGATTTTGATCATCAATCCTGACAATCCTACAGGAATGGTTTATCCCAAAGAGGTTTTGGAAGGTTTTGTCAAAATTGCCAAGGAATTCAAATTGCTGTTGATTGCAGATGAAATCTATCAGAATATCACCTATAATGGCGTGAAAGCCGTAGCACTCTCGGAAGTAATCGGTGATCTGCCGGGTATTTCTTTGAAAGGGATTTCGAAGGAATTTCCTTGGCCGGGTTCGAGATGTGGTTGGATGGAATTTTACAATAGGAATGCATCCAAAGAATTCGCAAAGTTTTGCCAGACTTTGGAAAATGCAAAAATGATAGAGGTGTGTTCGACAATACTTCCACAGTTATCCATTCCAAAAATCATGAGTCATCCTGCATATGTGGAATACAGGCAGGAAGCGAATGAGAAAATAGGGAGAAGAAGCAGAATTATGGAAGAGATATTGGGGAAAATTCCCGGAATCAAATTCAATCCTACAAAAGGGGCATTTTACAATACAGTGGTCTTCGATGAGACATACTTGGATTCCAAACAGTTTCTTCCTATCGAGGATTCAAAGCTACAGGACTTGTTGGACGGCTGGCTAAAGGAGGAAAATATGCCTTTGGATAAGCGATTTGTATACTATCTTTTGGCATCTGCCAATATCTGTGTGGTTCCTATCAGTTCGTTCTGCTCTGATCTGAGAGGTTTTAGGGTAACTCTATTGGAGGAAGATGAAGCTGTATTTCGACAGACTTTTGAAAGATTGGGGGAAGCCATCCGCTTTTACCTCAATTCTTCCAAAAAGGAATTGGTTTGATTAATCCAAACCAATTTCAGTTATTCAAGCCTCCACATACTTCGGTAAAATGATTTTCTCAATTCCTCAGGGTTTTCATTGCTTGCCATTCCTTCATGGTCACGGACTTTGAGTGGCTTAGAGTTTTCCAATTTTTCCTCCTCCAATTCGATGGGATTTTTGAGGAGCGAATTCAGATCGGGCTGACCGGCGTCAATCCAAGCCGTATACCAAAAATCAGAGATCATTTTAACTGACCGGCGCATCTGCCTTTCTACTTGCCCTGAAAGCATGTTATTGTAAGCAATGGTAAAATCCCTTGAATAGACTTTGGTGCTGATGCCTCCTCTTTCGTCGTAGCTGTATTTTTTGTCTTCCGAGAAGCTTTCGGTCAAGGATTTCTCAAAATTCAATACAGAATCCAAAGCAAGATGCGCCACAATAATTGCGTCCCAAGCTTCAAGTTGTGGTTTTTCCAAGTATTCAGCTTTTCCCACAAAAAAATCAAAATCATCTGAGAGCAACTCAGGAACCCTGCTTTCCCAAAATGCATGGATTCCATATTGGTTGGTCAGTTGGCCATTATAGTTTTTGGTAGTATGCAAAGGGACATTGATGTCGGCAATGTAGTGTCCAAGGTCCGCCGAAAGCCTCAGAATGGCTTTGATATCTTTTCTTTTGAAAGCCTCTGTCAATTGGATTTTGGTATGGTAGGCATTCCACGGTCCGATGCCATGGGCACGCAACTCTTCTTCCGTAAATATCTCCAATGCTTGATTCCAATACCTTGGGAGGGTATATATGGCACTGTCCCCGTAAGCGTCCGCATCCAAAAAGTGCTTTTCTGCTTCCCCTAAGACCGCATATCGTCTTCTGTCCGGGTTGATGGCATTTTCGGTAATGAAATCTATGTTGCTTTTGAAAAAGCCGATCATTTCAGGTGGAAGAGAAAAAACCGCCAATCTGTTGATTTTCCGATGGGCAAAAAATCCCCAAGCTCCAAGTTCAGGAATTGAAAAAATAAAAATCAAACTCAGGATCAAAAATTTACGCATTCTTAAAAATAATCATAATTTCCATTTCTGTAAAATGAAAATGTATTACCTTTGCAACATAACGGCGGAATCTGAAAAATCTATCAGATTTCTGGGCTTTACAAGGTTTAGTTCGGAAATCCTTTTGTGTTTCAAAATTAATCAATTACATTTGCACTCCGTTTAGGGTAGGGTGTATTAACAGAAATTAAGTAAATAAGGATATGGCAAATCACAAATCGGCATTAAAAAGAATCCGTGCAAACGAAGCCAAGCGTTTGAGAAACAGATATCAGCACAAGACTACAAGAACTTTCATCAAGAGATTGAAGTCTGCGACTGACAAAGTGGAAGCGCAAGAGCTTTTGAAAACAGTTACCTCTATGATCGATAAACTTGCAAAAAAGAATATCATTCATAAAAACAACGCTGCCAACAAAAAGTCAAAATTGACCAAGTTTGTCAACGCTCTAGCCTAACAAAGAAATTTTAAGATCAGAATAGCCTTGGTGATTCCACCAAGGCTTTTTTTGTTTCCATGGTTTTTTGAATAAAAAATTAAACGTTTAATATGCCCCTTGGAAGCCTCTCGTACTTTCATTGTTTTTTGGCATTATGTACTTTTAAAAACAGGATAATTTTCCAACTAAGGAAAAATTTCTTTTTAAAATCTGTTTATGAAAGACTATCAATATTCCATAAAAATTTCTGCTTTGGCAGAAGAGGACAGACCGAGAGAAAAACTTCTCCTCAAAGGCAAATCAGCACTTTCAGATGCGGAATTGATCGCGATCCTCATCGGTTCGGGTACCAGGTCACTTAGTGCAGTGGACCTTTCCAAACATATTCTTTCTTCAGTCAACAATGACTTGGGCGAGCTTGCCAAGATGAGTATTCCGGACCTCAAAAAATTTAAGGGTATTGGGGAAGCAAAAGCCATTTCCATCGTCAGCGCATTGGAATTGGGAAGAAGACGAAAACAGATCACCGATCAGCCAAAAAAAATAAAAATAAACGGTTCCAAAGATGTCTTTAACCTGATGGGGCGTGAGCTTATGGACGAAACTGTGGAGCATTTCTATGTATTGCTGCTGAATAGGAGCAACCATTTGATAAAGAAACAATTGATAAGTTCCGGTGGCACAAACGGTACCGTGGCAGATCCCAAAATCATATTCAAATATGCTTTGGATTCATTGGCATGTTCGATTGTACTGGTACATAATCATCCATCGGGGAACCTGAGGCCATCAGAACAGGACAGGGTTTTGACCGGAAAACTCAAGCATGTGGGTGAAAATCTCGAAGTGCAGGTGATTGACCATGTGATTTTCACAGATGTTGCCTATTTTAGCTTCGCCGATGAAGGCATTTTGTAGTTTATGAAATCAAAAAATATTTTAATTATTGGCGTATTGACTGTTGTCGCACTTGCTGTAATCTATACCATGACCGGAACGGAAAGTCCCGAGGTGTATTTGGAGAAAATAGAAAAAGAACGCGATAGGCAATACAAATTTATCAAGTTCAATATTGATTCGCCTTTGACTGAAGAGCAGAAAAAGGACTTCAAAGAACTTGATTTTTATACCATTGATCCAAGCTATAAGGTAAGGGCAAAAATGGTGGAATTGGAAGAAAAAAAGATGGTCGAGCTTCCTATGACAGACGGATCGGTGGAGAAGTACCTCAAACATTCCTTTGCCGAATTTGACTTAAATGGCAAACCACAAAAATTGCTTTTGCTCCAGTCCATGAAAGAAGCGGACAAGCGCAACTTTTTTCTTGCCTTTGCTGACGAAACAAGTGGAGAAGAAACCTATGGAGGTGGAAGATATATCAATCTCCGCCAAGATGGAAAAAACAGCATTACCATTGACTTCAATTTGGCCTACAACCCATATTGTGCCTATAATCCGGATTTTGCCTGTCCACTACCTCCCAAGGAAAATATTTTGCAAATCCCGATTCCGGTGGGTGAAAAAGATTATAAGAAAGAGTGAAGTATAATTAGATGTAAAGTTCATAAGTCAATTTTCCCAAAAGGCTTTGTTCATTTATCATTTGACATTTTTCATTCATTACCTTCCCACCTCCACCAATTCTCTTAAATTTGTGCCTTGTTCTGAAATAACCGTGCATTCATGAAAATTTCCATCAATAGATTAAAGGATTTTATTGCTTTAGACCATTCACCCAAAGAAATCGCATCGCTCTTGACAGGATCAGGGTTGGAGGTGGAAGGAATCGAGCGTTTTGAATCCATCCGGGGAGGATTGGAAGGTGTAGTGATCGGTGAAGTATTGACCTGTGAGAGACATCCTAATGCAGACAAACTGAGTTTAACCACGGTTGACGTAGGGGGAGAGATTGTCCCCATTGTTTGCGGAGCTCCCAATGTTGCCAAAGGGCAGAAAGTAGTGGTGGCAAAAGAAGGTTCAGTATTGTATCCTGTGTCAGGTGATCCTTTGGAAATCAAAAAAGCAAAAATCCGTGGGGAAGTTTCCCAAGGAATGATCTGTGCGGAAGATGAGATCGGTATCGGTCACAGCCATGCCGGAATTATGGTGTTGGACACGGATTTGCCAAACGGAACTCCTGCTTCACAATATTTCGAAGTAGTCAGTGACCATGTTTTGGAAATTGGGCTGACTCCCAACAGAGCAGATGCAGCCTCCCATTTAGGTGTGGCGAGAGATTTGAAAGCTTTGTTAAAAAGAGAAATCTGCCTTCCTTCTGTCGATCAATTCAAAATTGACAATAACAAAAGGTCAATTCCTGTGGAAGTAGAAAGCGCCATAGATTGCCCCAGATATTCCGGATTGACGATTTCCAATATCCAAGTGGGACCTTCTCCCAATTGGCTTCAAAATTACCTCAGGGCTTTGGACCTCGAGCCGATCAATAATATCGTGGATATTACCAACTTTATCCTTCATGATTTGGGTCAGCCGCTTCACGCTTTTGATGCAGACAAAATTGAAGGTGGAAAAATCATTGTAAAAAAATTGCCTAAAGAGACTTCTTTTGTCACCTTGGATGACAAGGAAAGAAAGCTTTCCGGCGAAGAACTGATGATCTGTGATCAAAAGGGAGGCCTTTGCATCGCCGGGGTTTTTGGAGGAAAAGGATCGGGTGTATCTGATTCTACTACCACTATTTTCTTGGAGTCCGCGTATTTCTCTCCTGATATTATCCGCAAAGGAAGTCAGTTTCATGGGTTGAAGACAGACGCTTCTTTCCGTTTTGAAAGAGGGACAGATCCGAATATGCCTGTGTATGCGTTGAAGAGAGCAGCAATGCTCATCAAAGAAATAGCCGGAGGAGAAATCTCTTCGGATATCATAGACCTTTATCCACATCCTGTTTCTGATCTTTCTATTGAAGTGACTTATGCCAATATCAGGAGATTGATAGGAAAAGAACTCGCTAAGGAAGAGATCAAAACCACTTTGGAAAATCTTGACATCAAGATACTTTCAGAATCAGAGACCGGATTCACAGTTTCGGTAAAGCCGTACAGGGTAGATGTGACGAGAGAAGCGGATGTCATCGAAGAGATCTTGCGAATCCATGGATTTGACAATGTTCCTTTGTCCGAGAATCTGAAAGCGGATTACCTTGCCGAACATCCTGCAAAGGACCTGAACAAGCTGCAATATAGGCTCAGCGAAATTTTATCCGGATTGGGCTATTTTGAGATCATCACCAATTCGCTGACCAAACCTATTTACGCTGAAAAATCAGGCTTTTTGGAAGTAAACAAAAATGTTGAAATCCTAAACAAACTCAGTGAGGATCTAGGTGTGATGAGACAATCTTTGTTGTTTTCCGGATTGGAAGTGATGTCACATAATATCAACCGCAGACAGAAAGACCTGAAATTATTTGAATTCGGCACTGTTTATTTCAAAGAAGAATCAGGTTATCGTGAAGAAAAGAGATTGGCGATATACCTGACCGGAGACAGGGCAGCTGAAAGTTGGCTGGCACCTTCCAAATCAGTGTCCTTTCCTGATATTTATGCTGTTGTTGAATTGATTTTAGAAAAAATGGGCATCGACAATTCGGAGGTTCAGATTGTCCATGAAGCGCCTTTTGACTACGCCCTCCAAATCAATCTTGGTACAAAGGAATTAGGAATAATAGGTTTGGTTCAGGAAGAAATAGGAAAGTTTGCTGAGGTCAGGCAGGAGGTCTTTTTTGCGGACCTGAATTGGGACTTGATAACAAAAAAATCGAAAGGCTTGAAAAAGTACGGCGAAATTTCCAAATTCCCGGAAGTTAGAAGAGACCTGTCTTTGGTAATTGATAAAAAAGTCACTTTTGACCAGATCAAAAAAGTAGCCAACAAAGCTGGAGGAAATCTTTTGCAGAAAGTGGGAGTCTTTGATGTCTATCAGGGAGATAAAATCGAGTCAGGGAAAAAAGCCTATGCCTTGAGTTTTTACCTTCAGGACAATGAACAGACCCTTACAGACAAAGTGATTGACAAAGCCATGTCCCGACTTATTGAAAGTTTTGAAAAAGAAGTGGGGGCACTTATCAGAAAATAAAACATGATTCACGAAGAACTTCAACGCACCGAAAAGCTGGCCTCACAGGTCAGCCGAAAGCTTCAGCAGCTCGAACAGGATAACCAATCCCTTAGGGAAGAGCTTTTTTCACTTCGGACAAAACTGGAAGAAAAGGAGCAAGTGTTGGAGGATTTTAAAAATCAAATTAAAATAGCTAAACTTGTAAACAGCATACCGGTAGAGGAAATGGAATCTGCTGAATTGAGAGAAAAAATCAATAGTTACATAAAGGAAATCGATACAATAATTGCCTATTTGTCTGAGTGATATGGAGACACTTTCTATAAGGTTGAAAATCGGGGATCGAGAATATCCCATGAAGGTGAAGACGGAAGATGAAGCCAAAATCAGACATGCAGGCAGATTGATTAATGATAAGATCAAAAGATACAGGGAAGAATTTGGGTTGGATGACCGTCAAGACTTGTTAGCAATGGTAGCTTTTGATTCCATGGTAGAATCCTTGGAACAAAACATGATCAATACAGATGATACTGAAATAATAAAGTCCAGTATAGAAAAGATCAACGAGCAATTGAGTTCCCTTTTGTAATTATATTTCACTCTCATTTTTGAAGAAATTTTCTTTTTCCGGTAGGTAATATATATCTATCCAAAATACCTATGGAATCATCACTATACATCATTATTGCAGGCATATTGGGCCTGGGTCTTGGCGCAGTCGCTGCCGGTCTTTTTGTAAAAAACAACAGTAAAAAACTTGAAGAGCAAGCCAAAGAGAAGGCTAAAAGTTTGATCCGTGAGGCGGAAATCAATGCTGAAGCCATCAAAAAAGAGCGGATGCTAGAGGCGAAAGAAAAGTACCTGAAATTGAAATCGGAGTTTGAGGAAGATGCCAACAAGAAAAAAGCCATCATCATCACAAACGAAAACAAGATCAAGCAAAGGGAGCAGGTCTTAGCCAAAGAATTGGAACAAATCAAAAGAAAAGAGGCGGAGCTCGACAGCAAAAAAGAAAATCTTTCTGCGCAGCTCCACTCTGTTCAGGTGAAAAAAGATGAGCTTGACAGGGTCACTAGCCAACGAATTTCAGACCTTGAGAAAGTAGCTGGACTTACCCGAGATGAAGCCAAGGACCAATTGGTCGAAATGCTCAAGGACGAGGCCAATACAAAGGCTTCTTCTCATATCAAAGACATCCTGGACCAAGCCAAATTGACAGCTACCAAGCAAGCCAAAAAAATCGTTCTAGACACCATCCAAAGAACAGCCACAGAGCATGCGATCGAAAATTGCGTCTCTGTATTCAACATTGAATCTGACGACGTCAAAGGTAAAATCATTGGCAGGGAAGGTAGAAACATCCGTGCTTTGGAAGCGGCAACCGGTGTGGAAATCATTGTAGACGATACGCCTGAGGCAATCATCATCTCTGGCTTTGATCCTGTAAGAAGGGAAGTGGCCAGACTTTCTCTACACAGACTGGTACAGGATGGTAGGATCCACCCTGCAAG
This sequence comes from Aquiflexum gelatinilyticum, assembly GCF_024813435.1. NCBI lineage: Bacteria > Pseudomonadati > Bacteroidota > Cytophagia > Cytophagales > Cyclobacteriaceae > Aquiflexum > Aquiflexum gelatinilyticum. The sequence goes on along the minus strand of NZ_JANAEZ010000008.1, from coordinate 69,458 downwards.
GATTGAGGAAGTTGTCGCCAAGACAGAGAAAAACATCGAGGAAGAAATCGTTGAGATAGGCGAAAGAACCTGTATCGATCTTGGAATCCATGGCCTTCATCCCGAGCTGATCAGAATGGTCGGAAGGATGAGATTCCGTTCTTCCTATGGACAGAACTTATTGCAGCACTCAAGAGAAGTGGCCAAGCTGTGTGCAACCATGGCTGCCGAAATGGGATTGAATGCCAAGCTTGCAAAAAGAGCAGGTCTGCTTCATGATATCGGAAAAGTATATCCTGAAGAAGCAGAACTTCCTCATGCCATCCTAGGTATGGAGCTTGCTAAAAAATACAAGGAGCATCCTGAAGTCATCAATGCAATCGGTGCCCACCATGACGAGATTGAGATGACCTCGATGATCTCTCCAATTGTGCAAGCTTCTGATGCGATCTCCGGTTCAAGACCTGGAGCAAGAAGGGAAATTATGGACAGCTACATCAAGCGTCTGAAAGAACTGGAAGAGCTTGCGCTGGCTTTTGATGGGGTTAACAAATGCTTTGCGATGCAAGCAGGACGCGAACTCCGGGTCTTGGTAGATGCAGACAATGTGGACGATCAGACTGCAAGCAAGCTTTCCTTTGACATTTCCCAAAAAATCGAAAAAGAAATGCAATATCCTGGTCAAATCAAAATCACGGTTATCCGTGAAATGAGGGCTGTGAACTACGCAAAATAAATGCATAATTAGAGTGGAGTAAGAAAACCGAAGTTCATTGAGTTGAACTTCGGTTTTCTTTTTATATTTTTATAGAGAAGCGTAAGTTCAATTTCACCCACCCACATGCGATACAGTCTCTTTTTTTACCTTTTCCAAAAAGCCAAAATCCGTCTTGGAATACTCAAATTGAGTTATGATGATATAGAAGTTTTGATAAAGCATTTTTCCTATTACCGCCAACTTAACACAAAACATAAAATAGACTTTGAGAAGCGGCTTGTTTATTTTCTAACCATCAAGCAATTCATCCCAAGGGGAATGGAAACAGTGACCCGAGAAATGGAGCTGTTGATCAGTGCCACGGCTGTGATGATTTCTTTTGGTTTTCAGGATGTCACTTTGAAGCATTTCAAAAAGATACTGGTCTATAATGACAATTATTATTCCACCATCAACAAGCAATATCATCAGGGAGAAGTCAATCCGAGGCTTGGAATCATTGTGATTTCTTGGAAAAATTTTGTCAAAGGAATGGCAGATGATGCAGACGGTGTCAACCTTGGGATACATGAAATGGCACATGCCCTGAAGCTAGAAAATCAAATCCATTACAACGGGCAAAGTAATTTTTTTAACCCGAAGAGATGGATGGATTTTTCGGTTTTGGCCAAAAATGAAATCCAGCGAATTATGGACGGGGAGGACTCGATATTTAGGAATTCGGCGGCCAACAATCCCCATGAGTTTTTTGCAGTGGCTTTGGAATCGTTTTTTGAAAATCCCCAAAGGCTAAAGGATTATGACAACGGCTTGTACCAATCTTTGGTCTTTTTATTGAAGCAAGATCCGATCGTTTTGAGTAATGGAAGATCGTGATTCGATGAAAAGAACTTTAGATATTTACAAACGGTATTGCCCCTTTTCCTGAATTTATTCTAATTCGCTTGATCAAATCCCATCAAAAATGAAACTGAATCTGACCTTCTTTCTTGTATTTTCCCTGATAATTGGTAACCACATCTTAGCACAGACTATCCAACCCAAATACCAAAAAGAAGTACAGGAACTGGCCAGGAAACCTGCCATAAAAAAGGCATTCGAGTACATCATCGAGATCGATCCGGTTACTATTCAGGATATGATTACCCTCACAGAAATTCCGACGCCGACTTTCCATGAAAAGGAGAAAGGTATTGTCTATGCAGATATGCTGCGCAAAGCCGGGGCCGACTCTGTTTGGACAGATGAGGTAGGTAATGTCATTGCGCTGCGAAAAGGAACCAAATCGGACAAGACTATCATGGTTGACGCGCATTTGGATACGGTTTTTCCCTTTGGCACTGATGTGAAAGTCAAACAAAGAGGAGATACCTTATTTGCTCCGGGAATCACGGATGCCAACAGGGCATTGGCAGTAGTAGTGGCTTTGGTCAAAACGATGAGTAGTCAAAACATCAGGACCGAAAGCGATATCTGGTTTACAGGTTCGGTCGGGGAAGAAGGACTTGGTGACCTGAAAGGCATGAAACATCTTTTCCGCGAAGGTGGGCAACCTATCGCCTCTTTTATTGCCATTGACGGTGGAGGACTGGAAGATATTGTCAATGGTGGAATTGGCTCGCTCCGATACAGAGTAACTTTCAAAGGACCGGGAGGACATTCCTATGGGGCTTTTGGGATTGGAAATCCACATAATGCACTCGCACAGGCAGTTGCTTCATTTGTTCCAAAAGCCGATGAATTTACCAAAGAGGGTTTGAAAACAACATACAGCATTTCCGTTTTGGGTGGAGGAACTTCGGTCAATTCCATTCCCTTTGAATCATGGATGCTCGTGGACATGCGCTCCGAAAGCCAGGAAAAGCTGAAAGGAATCAACCAAATATTTCTCGAATCCATGCAGGAAGGTTTGGCAAAAGAAAACAAAATCATCCGCAGAGGCGAAGCACTGACTGTCGACATCGAAAAAGTAGGAGACCGTCCAAGTGGAATCGCATCACCTGAATCGACTTTGATCCAGCAGACCATGGCCATAGCTGATTACCTGACAGGTGGGAAAAAACCAGAGCTAAGCTCAAGCTCTACCAACAGCAATGTGGCATTTTCCAAAGGAATTCCGGCAGTGACCATTGGCCGTGGAGGCATCGGATATGGTGCACACAGCTTAGGAGAATATTTCATCAACAAAGATGGCCACTTGGCTATTCAGCAGGCTTTGTTGCTTGTGCTGATGCAGGGAGGATGGAAATAAATAAACTTTTTTATTTTTAACAGGGATTCTCTAGTCTGATATTTATGGATATTGGGATATTTATTGATATTGATTCGATAGCTATCATGGTTAAGAACTAAGAATTATATCGCCCAAGGCATATATCAATTTATATCACGAAGTATATATCATTTTTATACCACGAAGTATATATCCTTTTATTTCCTTTCAACCTCTCTCAGATTCTCCAATTTCTTATTCCTCAAAAATCCATTGATGTCTTCGAAGTGCTCCTTCACCCGTTTGTTTCCAAATTCAAAAACCTTGGTCACCAAGCCATCCAAGAAATCCCTGTCGTGGGAAACGATGATCAAAGTGCCGTCAAAAGCCTTCAATGCATCTTTGATGATGTCTTTGGTTTTCATATCCAGGTGATTGGTCGGTTCATCGAGTATGAGCAAGTTGACGGGTTCAAGAAGCAGTTTGATCATCGCCAACCTCGTCTTTTCTCCACCGGAAAGCACCTTCACTTTTTTGTTGATGTCATCTCCCTTGAACATAAAAGCGCCCAACAAATCCTTGATTTTGCCTCGGATTTCTCCGACAGCGATGTTATCTATGGTTTCGAATATGGTGAGGCTTTCATCCAACAAAGAAGCCTGATTCTGAGCAAAGTAGCCGATCATGGCATTGTGGCCCAATTCACATTTGCCCTGAAAATCAATTTCTCCCATGATGGCCTTGATCATGGTGGATTTTCCTTCACCGTTTTTACCTACAAAAGAGACTTTCTGACCTTGTTCGATGATCATGCTCGCATCCTTGAACACAACATGGTCACCATAGGATTTGGTAAGTTCTTCAACGATTACAGGATATTTTCCTGATCTGGGAGAAGGCGGGAAGCGCAACTTCAAGGCTGAGGTATCTACTTCGTCCACCTCAATAATTTCCATTTTCTCCAGCATTTTCACCCTTGACTGCACCTGAAGGGTTTTGGAATAAGTTCCTTTGAATCGGTCGATGAATTCCTGAATATCAGCAATGGTCCGCTGCTGCTCTTCGAAATGCTTCTGCTGCTGCTCTCGGCGCTCTTTTCTCAATTCAAGGTAATGGCTGTATTTGGCTTTGTAGTCATAGATCCGGCCCATCGTTACTTCAATAGTCCGGGTAGTGATGTTGTCCACAAATGCCCGATCGTGGGAGATGACCACCACGGCTTTAGCTTTTTGGGTCAAAAAATCCTCCAACCATTGGATGGATTCTATGTCAAGGTGGTTGGTCGGTTCATCCAACAAAATCAAATCAGGTTTTTGCAAAAGAATCTTGGCAAGTTCGATCCTCATCCTCCATCCACCGGAGAACTCAGACGTCGATCGTTTGAAATCTTTCCTTTCAAATCCCAATCCCAAAAGCACTTTCTCCACTTCTGCTTCGTAATTGACTTCTTCGATGGCGTAGAACTTTTCACTGAGTTCGGAAACCTGCTCGATGATTTTATAATAATCTTCGGAGTCATAGTCAGTACGAACGGTAAGTTCTTCATTGAGCCTTTCGATCTCGGTTTTCATATCGAGGTAGGAAGCAAATGCCTTGGATGTTTCCTCAAAAACAGTACAGTCATCCGCTGTCAAAAGATGCTGTGGCAAATATGCGATCACCGCTCCTTTTGGAGCCGAAACGCCCCCTGAGGATGGTTTGGTCCCGCCGGCGATGATTTTGAGCATGGTGGATTTGCCGGCGCCGTTTTTGCCCATAAGGGCTATTTTATCGTTTTCGTTGATGGAAAATGACACATCACTGAAGAGGGCTTTGCCGCCGTGGATGACGGAGATATTGTCTACTGAAATCATGGAATTCGAAATTGAAGCCGCAAAGGTAAGGAATCGAAAGAACTTGTCCGCCGTACCAGATTGGAAGATTAGAAAATTTTGAAATTGGGGATGGGGTTTCAAAGTTATTAAGGTAACAAGGTTGAAAAGTTTCTACCTCAATTACCAATATCATTTTTAATAATGCCTTTTGAAACCAACTTATCAAACTCAGTTTTTAACTCCAAACAATACCAATTCATTTTTTTTGAGTCAGATTAATAATAAAAAGCCTCCAAAATCAAAACTTGACTTTGGAGGCTGGTATTTAAGATTGCAGCTTTTCAGCTTACTTTTTGAGGAACTTGAATGTCTGGAGGTACCCGTTGGTATTTACCATTAGGACAAACATTCCCGGTTTCAACCTTAAATCTGAAATATCAAGCATCAGTGTACCATCTTCTGATTTAAGCTCCTGATTAAATAAGCGGACTCCTTTCAGATCGTAAATACTGACTTCTAGATGCTCTTCTACTTGTCCCGAAAGCTCAAGATTGATAATCTCCGCAACAGGATTTGGATACATTCTGGTAATCTTTGGGATATCTCTTGCCTGAACTTCTTTCTCCATCACATCAGCATTCTCTTGAGGATTCTCAGATTCGTCTGACTCGGTCTGTGTTCCATCCATTCTGAATGCATCCGAAGTAATGGAGAATTTAATTGTCCTGGTTGAGCCCATAGTCCCTCTTCTATTGGATTGGGAATAAGGTGTAGCTTCTAGCGTATAGTTACCAACAGGCAGATTCCTTCCATTATAATTACCGTTTTTATCTCCAAAGAGCGCATATGGTGCCACATTTTCAGTTATTGTACGGTTTATTGGGCCGGAGATCCTGAGGAAAACACTTCCTACTACTAAAGGATTGGTGTTCGCTCTGATGTTCAGACTCAGTCCCTGAATCTGGCTTTGGCTGATCTGAAGACCGTCTGTCAAGGTTAAAATATCTGTATCCGTGCCTGCATTGATCAGGGTAAAGCTTCCAATACTTAGAGGAGAAGCATTGGTGACTGTCACCTCCGTAATGTCAAAGAAATTGCCATCCTGTGTCGTTGCAGTAATTATTGCCACTCCTGGGCTTATTGCACTTACAAGCCCGGATGCACTTACGGTTGCCACTTCTTGGTCGGAAGTGGACCATACAACCGTCTTGTTGGTTGCATTGGAAGGCAATACTGTTGCAGTCACTTGAAGGGTACTTCCAACAGCAATCGATGCAGTAGAAGGTGTGGTTGTTATTCCGGTCACTGAGACAGTTTCAGGCACTATGGAGAACTGAATAGTAGTAGTCGCACCCGCAGTTCCTCCTCTGTTGGTTTGAGAATAGGGAGTTGCGGTCAGGGTATAGTTACCACTTGGGAGATTCCTTCCGTTATAATCTCCATTTCTATCTCCAAACAGTGCATATGGAGCCACGTTTTCAGTTATGGTACGGCTTACAGGACCGGAGATGGTGATGAAAACACTTCCCACTACTGATGGATTAGTGTTTGCCCTGATATTCAGACTCAGACCCTGAACCTGGTTCTGACTGATTTGAAGACCGTCTGTCAGCGTGAAGATATCCATATCCGTTCCTGCATTGATCAAAGTGAAACTGATCATGTCATTATCGGGATCCACACAATCCGCAACACCATTATTATTGGCATCAGGGAAGCCTTCGTCTGTCTGCAAGTTGCAATTGTTATCGATGCCATCGCATGCTTCGGTTGCTCCGGGGTTGATAGCCGCATCGGTATCGTTGCAATCTCCGGGCTGCTGATTTGTTTTTCGAATATACCCCGTTGTAAAAATAGGGAGACATCCTATTAAAGGTTCGCCTATAAAATATCCATCACCATCGGCATCTTTTACCCAAACAGTTTCTGGAGTGTAGGTTGGATCGTTGTCGTTACAATCCTGCCCTTTTGAATTGTTGATATAATTTCTTCCATCTTGAGGAGGTAAGCAGGAAGGAAACTCAGCGATAAATAATTTTTCATGATAGCCATCCTTATCTGCATCTAATAGCCAAAAAGTAACGATGTTGACAGTAGCATCACTTTCATCGCAATCTCCACTTGTAGCAGTCAACTCCCCTTCAAGTTTGTACCCGGTCGGGCGTTCGCATTGCATCAAAAAGTTCCCATCGCTATAGCTGTCATCATCCAGATCCTGATACCAGACCCGTGGCATAGTTATCGCAGGATCGGTATCATCACAATCGAAACCAATTGTGGTAGTTTTATACCCGTCAGGAATTTCTTCACCATAACATATTACTGCCTGACCGGTAACATAATCATCATTATCTGTATCAATTAAGAAAATTCCGGTACGCCATTTTGTAGCATTATTGTCATCACAATCTGTGCCATTTGGATTGAAAATATAATTGCGACCATCTTGTGGAGGCAAGCAAGAACCTTCAGGTGATGGTATGGATATAGAAGATGAATATCCATCACCATCGGCGTCGAGAAACCATAATGTCTTCGGATTGATGTCCGCATTGTTGTCGTCACAATCTCCTGGTAATTGTGTATTGAATACCAAATAACCAGGTCCGGGCGATGAGCATTGAACAACCTTATCCCCGGAATAATGCCCATCACCATCTCCATCAAGAACCCATTGAGTTGCTGAATTTAAGGAGGCAACATTGTCGTTACAGTCGCCTAAAGCTGTAAGTTCGCTTCTTGCAAACCAATTACCCTTTGGACGTTGGCAAGCCAGGATCAACTGTCCTCCGTCAATGAAGTCTTTGCCATATCCATCTCGATCATTGTCCTCGTACCAAGCTTGATTGGGTCGTTGCACAGCGTCCTTGTCATTACAATCAAGCAGTAGGTTAGGACCATCACCATCACGGAGAGGATTCTGAATAAAACCACTCGGTTGTGCACAAGACACCATTGAAACACCACTCGTGTAACCGTCGTTATCTTGGTCCTCAAACCAAACTGTAGTGGGTATGTTATTCTGATCTGAGTCATCGCAATCTACAGCCAGTGAATTTAACTGAGATGCGAGATAATAAGGGTGCGATGCAATTCCTCCACATGTTTTAATTGGTTCACTTGAAGCTGGAAAACCATCTCTGTCATTATCCAGGTATAATACCAAAGTATAAATATTTGGATCATCATCATTGCAATCCTCCCCTTTTACAAAAAGGGCATTTATGCCCCCAAGATCTGTTAGATTCTCGCAACTTACACTAGGGAATTTAAATGATTCTTGCGTGATATAACCATCACCATCTTTATCCAAATACCATGTTATATAATTTAGTGTCGGATCATTATCAAAACAATCTTGAAGCACTGATGGAGAACTTGTATATCCGACAGGCTGAGTACATGATTTTACAAACGTACCATCAGTAAATCCATCGAAATCTGCATCTTTATACCAGACCTTGTCAGGGTTTACAAAAAAATTAAAGTCATCGCAATCGGTATTGTCTGCCACAAATCCTGGAGGAATAAATGCACCTGCAGTTGGAAAGTTGGGGTCACCAAAACCGTCAAGATCTCTATCTCTGTACCACAAACCTTGCGCAAAAGATTGTAAGCTGAATGTAATTAACAGAAGAGTAAGTAAATTTTTCATCATATATTATTTTTGTTTAAGAACCTATTTCACTTTTTTTCGATCATTTTAAAAGCCAAACTATATTTATATATTTTACTTTTTTACTTCTTATGAGAAGCTTATGTATGCATATTTCACTGGTTTTGTACATGACTTGATTTTTTTAATTATGGAAAGATCATCGTGGTAAATTCAGAGATTTCAACTTCAATCACTTGATATTATCCGGTATTGCCTCAATCCGCTTTTCGAAAATGAAATACACAAAAAGGATGAGGATTAGGACTACGATAATCCATACAAAGAGTATCCAATCTTTCTTTTCCATAACTCCATCCAATAGTTAATCACGAAACAAGAAGTAAGTAATTTCAGGACGAACAAAGTTTTTGGGACGACAAAATACTGACAAGTGTATGTGAAAAGCTTAAATGCACCGGACAAAGACCGGACAGTAAAAAATGTAAAAAATTAATAATCAATAACTTATAAGTAAATAAACTTGTCTTAACAACGCCTCATTGTCTTATGAGCTTGCAAAGGGATCAGATAGCCGAAATGTATTCGTCGAGATTGGTATCAGAACTGAATTGAAGTCGCTGCCTCAGGCGTTGCCGTGTTTTATGAACACTATCCACTGAGATACCTAGCATGGCAGCCATTTGTTTGCTGGTCAATTGGATGCGTGTAAGAGCGGCCATCCGCTGTTCGGCAACGGTTATTTCAGGTGCGGTTTTTTTGAGTTTCTGGAAAAAGGAAGGATAAATTTTATCGAAAAGTGATTTGAATTTCAACCAGTCATCTTCCGTTAGTATGGTTTGCTGACTTAATGCAGCAATAATCATTTGGTGTTCGGAGCTTGCGTTCTTGCCATTTACCTGCTCTTCAAGCTTTTCAATTAGGTTGGTTTTCTCAATGATATGGGAGGTAAAGCTGTTAATTTGTTCTTTTGCTGATTGTATTTCCTGCTCCATCAGCATTTTTTCGCTTTCTGCTTTTTCGAGCGCCAGCTTGTTTTTCAATCTGCCCCTGTTTACGATCATTAATACAAAAAGACCCAAAGCAACAATTGCAGCAATTATTGTATTTCTAATGAATAACTGTCTTTCTTTTTCTTTATTTATTTTTTGAATCTTGTAACGGCTTTCCTCGCTGTTTAATCTTGCTTTAGAAATAGCAAGGCTGCTTGTAGCCACTTCTTTTTCCAGAGAATCATTTAGTAAAATATAGCGGTCGCTGTAATAAAATGCACTATCATAGTTGCCCAATTCCCGATGTATTTGTTTGAGGGTATAATAGGTATCACGCCGGTATTGTCCATTGGGCCAAAGTCTTAGTAGCCGAAGGGCTTCCTTTGCTTCGGCTAAAGCCGCAAGCTTATTTCCCCTGGCCAGATTTGCCTTGGCCATCCATTGAGATGCATTGGCAGCTTCGTTTAAAGCACTATCGAGCATACTATATTGGTATTCGGTTTGGAATAAGGCCCAAGCTGTATCAAAGTTAGCCTGTACATAGAGGATTCTACCAATATTGCCCAAAACCCTTCCTTCTAACCCTTTATCTTTATTATCTTTTGCTATTAGAAGTGCCTGATTCAGGTAGCTAATTGCAGAATCGTATTCGTTTTTTTTGGAAAAGCTGGAGCCAATCGTATTGAAAGCCCTAACCTTGAATTTATAGGGGGCATCATATTCGTTTTCATAATTGAGTATTTTCCAGGCAGCGATTCCTTTTTTGCCATAGTGAATCGATTCGTCATATTCCTTTACCTGAAGCAGCAATTCTCCCAGCTCAGTATATACAGGTGGCTCAAGGGGATAGTTTATCTTTTCAAAAAGATCCACTCCGTTTTTGGAGTACATCACCGCCCAGGCTATTTCTCCAAAATGAAGCATTCGGCGTGCGGAATAAAAGTTTACCCAACCTATCTTTCCTTCATTTTCAGTATGATATGCAGCTTCAAGAGCATCGGCGTACAGTTTCATCAACTGTTCTTTGATAGGTATTAATGCTTCTGCCCTACGATCCTTATACTTGTCATATCCGGCAAATTTATCATAAATGACCTCTGCTTTGGCCATACAAAAATGGGTTTTGAAATAATGTCCCTTTGCCTCGGGGGAATTTTCAAGGGAATCCAAAAACTGAATTGCCCGAAGACTATCCACTTCAACCAATTGATCGATCAAACTTCCCAGGTAGTTAACTTCTTCATCCATATTGGTTTTATTTAATTCCACTGCCCACTTATCGGGGTCAAGTCCCAGTTTTTCGGGTTCTTGGGCCAATACAGGAGAGAAAAATCTTGTGAAGAGTAAAATAAAAAAACAGATTTGGGCGAAAGGGTTTCTCAGCATCATAAGGACTCCAAAAATAATAAAGAATTCAAAACGGGGTGTAAAGTTTTTAATCTGGTTTGTAGGAAAACCATTTGAAGATACTTTGGTTTTTTGACCCGATTAATGCTACTATTAAATCATTGGCATTTTAACCTAAAAATTGGAAAAAAAGAGTTTTAAGATTGATAAATTTAAAAATTGATAAAGTTTTAATGTTATAAAGTTGGTTCGTCAAACACAAAATTGAAATTTGGCCAAATGGCAAGTTTTATCAGAGGCACTTGTATTTAATATCTACCTTACTTTTTTATCTAAGTCTTAATTCAGGTAGACTTTTACCATAAGATGCTCCCAAAGTCTCCTGTCTCCTGTCTCAAATCTTAAGTCTCAATTAAAACAAAAACCATTTAAAATATGACTTAGGAATGGTTATTGTATGATTTATTGAAAAAATCAAATAAAATGGATAACAGAGAGAAATTAGTAAAAATGGATAGGGCTTTGATGTTGATGGAAGATCTCAAAAACAGTCAAATCGCCATGGTAGAAAAGGCCTCTCAACTTCAGGTAGATGCCATGCAGTTTAATTTTGGCGAAATGGAAAAAAACATAGGGGAATTGTTTTCCCGTTATAATGAATCTTTAGATATGGTCAATTCAGAAATTGAAAGATTTCAAACGAAAAGAGATCAGTTCGAGAAAAAACATCATTTGGATATCGTTGAAGAATAACCAATTCGCGATAAGTTTTTTGGATCAGTTTCCAATTAAAATTGAAAGCAAAAAAACCGCTCTGAAATCAATCAGAACGGTTTTTTTTAATATCCAAATATCCAATATCAATAAATATTAGGTTTCAAGATCAATGTATTGATTATGCTGTAACTCCCAAAACCTTCGCCATCACAGCGCCGATTTCAGCAGGAGATTCAGCAACATGTATTCCGTTTTCAGCCATAATGCGCATTTTGGCTATTGCAGTATCGTCAGCACCACCGATGATGGCACCTGCGTGCCCCATTCTACGACCCGGAGGCGCAGTCTGACCAGCAATAAATCCTACAACAGGCTTTTTATTTCCGTTTTCTCTAATCCATCTTGCAGCATCGGCTTCGTAATTTCCGCCGATTTCTCCTATCATCACGATGGCATCAGTCTCAGGGTCTTCCATTAACAGTTGTACAGCATCTTTAGTAGAAGTTCCGATGATCGGATCTCCTCCGATACCGATGGCCGTGGATACACCGAGGCCTGCTTTGGCGATTTGATCCGCAGCCTCGTAGGTCAAAGTTCCCGATTTGGATACAATCCCAATTCTTCCTTTTTTGAATACAAAGCCCGGCATGATGCCGACTTTGGCTTCTCCCGGAGTGATGACACCCGGACAGTTAGGTCCTATAAGCGTCGCACCTCTTTCCTTGATATATGGTTTGGCTCGCATCATGTCTGCCACAGGAATCCCCTCGGTGATGGTGATGATTACTTTGATGCCTGCGTCAGCAGCTTCCATGATGGCGTCAGCAGCGAATGCCGGTGGTACAAAAATGATGGATGTATTTGCTCCTGTCTTTTGGACAGCTTCTTCCACCGAGTTAAAAACCGGTCTTTCCAAGTGGCTTGTGCCGCCTTTTCCTGGAGTGACTCCGCCAACTACGTTGGTTCCGTATTCGATCATTTGCTGTGCGTGAAAAGAACCTTCCGAGCCGGTAAAGCCCTGCACAATAATTTTGGAATCTTTATTGACTAAAACACTCATGATTCGATTTTTATAGTTTGCACAAAAATAGACGATTCAGCCCGACCACAAAAAGAAAAAGGAAACAATATCCAATTAATTTACACTATCCGTATCTTTTTCTAATTTAGACGGCGTACGTGACCCCTATGAAAAAAGCGCTGCTCTTTATTTTCTTTGTTTTGATTTCGAAAATGGGGATTTCCCAAACCTTCCAATTCAACAATCAGATCAAAGGTGTCGATTTACCATCTGATATTATCTATCAGGTGATCCAGGACAATGAAGGTCTGATGTGGTTTAATACTTCGTTGGGAGTTTTTTATTCTGATGGTTTTTTTACTTATCCGATTCCGGTTGAAATTCAGGATCAGCTGAGTTTTGAAGTCAGGATATTTAAAGATGAAGAAAATAGGATTTGGATTAGTAACCTGGTTAATAAACCAAAAGCTTTTTTTTATAAAAATGGATTGTGGGAGGAGTTTGATTTCAATGAAAACCTTTCTGATACCGATACCCAAAACCATTTACTTTTCCTTCCAAAAAAAACTGAGGAAGGATGGGTATACCTGTTATTTACAGATAAAAAGTTGTTTTCAAAGGGTGAAAATGACAAAATATGGAATTCTCAGGATTTTGATTTTAGTGTTTCAGGGTTGTATAAATCAGATCTTTTGACAAAAGAGGGGTTACTAATTTTATTCAGATACAAGTCTTTTATTTTTCAGGGAGGTCGGTTGCTGCCATTTTCTTTTAAAGGGGAGAACTTACCTGCCTTGGTTCAGCACGTAGCCTATGACGAGGTAAGAAATGGATATTATTTTCTTGGGCTGGATTTTTTGGCATTTGGCAAGTCCTTCGATTCTCCGGAGACAATATTGAGACAAAATTTTGAAAGGGACATATTTAGCGTAGTGGATTTCAGTCATCTTCAGGTTTACAAAGGAAGGGTCTATTTTAACTATAATTCACAGCTTTACAAGTATGATCCTATTCTTGACAAAAGCCTTGAAATTGACTCTTATAACATTCTCAAAGCCTATTTTATTTATAGTTTTCTTGTTGACAGAGAGGGGATAAAATGGATAGCTTCCAATCGTGGTTTGGCCAATATCAATTCCCTGAGGTTTATCAACTACAGTTCAAAAACATTGTTGGATGATGAGGTCACCGCGATTATAAAATTAGATTCTGCCAAGTATTTGATGGGGTACAATAATGGGTTGCAAATTTGGAAGGGGAATGAAAAAGTCCAGACAATTTATGGAGACCAAAGATTGGTCGGTCACCCAAAGTTCAGGATAACAAATTTTGATAGGGACAAAAATGGTATTGTTTGGGTATCATCCAACTTAAAAGGGTTGGGTAGATTCGATCCAAAGACTTCAAAAATAGAATTTGAACAGAGTCCGGATCAAGCATTTGTCACATCAGTTAGGGTTGTAGGGGACAGCCTTTATATTGCAGCAAGGGAGAATCTGTATATTTCTTCCATCACAGATAGAAAATCCAGTCTTTTCAAAAGGAATATCACCAAGGAAGTTTTGAAGAAACTTGATCAATCTCAGATTTTTATCAGGAAGACTGGAAAACTGAAAGATGGAAGGGTAATTTTCATGCAGGGGAGTAATACAACTTTCTCTGAAGGATTGAAAGAAAAAGAAAACTTCGTATCCGCTGTCGGGTTTGATTTTCTTGAAGAGGAAAATGGCTGCCTGATTCTTGCTACTGAGAATGGCCTCAAACACTATTGTAATGGTAAACTTGATTATTTTCATGTAGACGATGGTATCATTACCAGGCCGGTTTATGCTTTACTTAAAGATTCAGATGGTTTTTTGTGGGTAGGTACTGATAAAGGTGTTTTTCGGATCAAGGATGGAAAGTCTAATCATTATAATGAAATAAGTGGGCTCTCAGGTTTGGAAGCAAATAGAGGAGCACTCATAGAAGGAGACAATAAGCGGGTTTGGATTGGTACAAGCAAAGGGCTTTCTTTATTTATACCTGAAGAAAATGCTGAAAGCATCACTACTCCTTTGGTAAAGATTGTTTCCATCAATGTTATCGGATCAGATAGTAGAAATATTGACCTGAATAATATTCCTTTTGGCAACAACAACATTGAAATCATCTTCAGAGCAGTTACATTTCTTCAGCCAAACAATCTTGTCATAAGATACAAACTTGAAGGGATTCAGGATGATTGGATAGAAATAACAAATCCAAGGGATAATTTTTTGATATTTAATAACCTACCCTCCGGAAAGTATAGGCTGTTGCTGCAGGCAGGGATTGACGGTGATTTTTTTTCTCAGGTGGAGGTTTCGGAGGAATTCAGAATTTTAAAGCCTGTTTATCTTCAGGCTTGGTTTGTGGTTCTGATACTATTTGTTTTTCTCCTAATCGGCTTTCTTTTCAATACTTTACTCAATTCATTCAGAAAGCAGGGATTGCTGAAAAAAACCATTGATGAAAAAACCAGGGAGGTTTTTAATACTGAAGACCAATTTAGAAATGTATGGAACAGTTCAAAAGATGGATTATTGCTTTCCACTGATGAAGGAAAAATAATTGCTGTCAATCCAAGTCTTTCCAAACTGGTTTCTTTACCGGAAGAAGTTCTTGAGGAGGGTTATTTATCAGATATCTTTTCTGATCCTGAATATTATAAGAGTAAAAAAAGCATCATCCAAGAAGGTATTAGTAGGGAAGAGGGCAAGGGTATTACTTTAGAGGTCAAAATGCCCTTGAAGGGTGGTTCCAAAGAAATTGAACTTTATGTAGCGAGATTAAAGTCTGATTTCGCAGGTGATCCTTTGATTTTGACAATATTCAGGGACATTACCGAAAAAAAGGCATATGAAAAGGGACTCCAAATCGCTAAAGAAAAAGCCGAGGAGGCAAATAAGCTCAAATCCAACTTCCTGTCCAATATCAGCCACGAGATCAGAACTCCGCTCAATGGTATTTTGGGTAGTACCGAAAATATCATCCTGCAGCGTCAAAATGATTCTAATTTGATTTCCCAACTTGAAATCATTCAAGAATCGGGCGAAAGGTTATTGAGTACCATCAACAGTATCCTCGACCTTTCTCGGATTGAAGCAAAAAAACTGGAAGTCCTCTACAAAGATTCCAATATCAACGATTTATTGGCTACAATACTTTTGCCCTTGAAAGGTCTTGCGGTGAGAAAGGGGCTACTCTTATCAGTGAAATATGAAACCCAACCTTTGAAGGGCTTGATAGACCAAAGATACTTTGAGATGATTATCAATAACCTGGTAGGTAATGCCATCAAATATTCTGAAAAAGGCATGATTACTGTGAGATTAAAGGGGATTGAAGATAAGATTGAGCTCACTGTTACCGATCAGGGAATCGGTATGAGCGAGGATTTTCAGAAGATTTTGTTCAATCCCTTTGAGCAGGAAAGTAAAGGAAACAGTAGGATATATGAAGGAACCGGGTTGGGACTTGCGATTACCAAAAATCTCGTTGATATCTTAGGGGGAAGTATTGCCATCAAAAGTGTCAAAGAACACGGGACAAAGGTTGTGGTAATACTCCCTTTAGGTAAAAAATGATTTTTGGAAATGATATAAACTTGTAATTTGCATGCTCATTTAACAGCACACATGTTTCCACTTCGGATATTAATCACAGAGGATGACCACGTTTCAGCGCTATTGCTAAAAAAAGCACTGGAAAAAAACAACCACGAGATCATCGGTATTTCGGATTCCGGTGAAAAGGCCCTCGAAATCCTCGAACACAATCAGGCAGACATTGTCATGATGGACATCAACCTCGCAGGGGAGTTGGATGGAATCAAGACCACCGAGATCATCAATGAAAAATATGATATTCCTGTTGTGTACCTCAGTGCAAGTTCTGATGCCGAGACGCTTACCAAAGTAGTCGGAACCAACCCGAGTGCTTATGTCATCAAGCCTTTCAATATCCGAGAACTGAATATGGTGATTGAATTGGCCATATTTAAGGACAGGAAAGAAAAGGAACTTCAAAAGCTCAACAATGAGTTGGAAGAAAAAGTCCGACAACGTACCAAAGACCTTGCCGAAGCCAATAAAGAATTGACCCGGGCTTTGGAGAAAGAAAGGGAAATCGGTGAACTCAAGTCCCGAATCGTATTGAACGTTTCCCATGGATTCAAAACCCCCCTTACTTCAATTCTGAGTTCTGCCCAATTGCTACAGCAGTATGCAGAAAGAGAACATCCATTTAAAGCAAAAATCCAAAAGCACGCCACCAAGATCGAGAACTCAGTAAGGAGCCTCAACAGTCTGTTGACCTCTGTCCTTTTCTTTGGGAAGGCCGATGCAAATAAGATCGACTTCAGACCCAAGAAAATGTTTGTTGCGGCACTTTTCAATGAAATATTGGATGTCGTCAAAGCAGGTTCTGAGCATGATGTTAAAATCAATGTGAAGCTTGAAAATCTTCCAAAAACAATCTTCTCCGATTCTGACTTATTATATCAGATCTTTGAAAACTTGCTTTCCAACGCTGTAAAATATTCGAAAGACGGTCAGGAAGTTGATTTTACAGTTTGGCTGGAAAACGGAAGCCTTAAAGCTACTGTCAAGGACAAAGGAATAGGAATACCTGAAAAAGAGCATGATCAGCTTTATGATCGGTTTTTCAGAGCAAAAAATGTAGGGATAATCGAAGGCTCCGGTCTTGGTCTGTCCATTGTGAAGAAAAGTATCGAAGTATTGAACGGAGACATCACATTTGAAAGTGCACAAGGAAAAGGAACGACCTTCAACATCAGTATACCCATCCAGGAATAATGATTTTAAGAGCGAATAACATCGAGTTTTATTACGATCCAAAGCAAAAATTTCAGATTCCTGATATCAATCTTGATTCAGGAGAACAAATGTTGATTCTTGGTAAATCCGGTAGCGGAAAGACTACCATTCTCAATATCATAGCAGGGCTGCTCAAGCCAAAGTCTGGAAAAGTAGAAATAGGCGGTACTGATATATATACATTAAAAGGTTCTCAATTTGATAAATTCAGAGGTAAGAACATTGGGATTATATTTCAAAAACCCCACATCCTTGCACCTCTAACGGTGGAAGAAAACCTTCAGCTTGCCAATTTTTTTGCAAAGGAAAACACCTATTTGATAGAACCCTTGCTCAAAGAACTTGGAATTTGGGATAAAAGAAAATCTAAAATAAACACACTGAGCGAAGGAGAGGCACAACGTGTATCGATCGCCCGAGCTTTGGTCAACAAACCCAAGTTGATCCTTGCTGATGAACCCACAGCCAGTCTAGATGATCAAAATGCCGCTGGTGTGGTTAGGTTACTACAGGAACAGGCAAAAAAATATGAAGCTGCCTTGATCATCGTTACACATGATCAACGCGTCAAGGACCATATTTCCAACCAAATAATCATAGGAGGCCAATTATGAATATGATTAAATTGAGTTGGAAATACCTGATCGCCAAACCTCTGAGTACAGGTTTAAATATCCTGTTATTGGCTTTGGGATTGGCAATTATCACAGTTTTGATTTTGATCCAAGATCAGTTCGAAAACAAAATGACCAAAGATGCGGAAGGAATTGACCTTGTCGTCGGTGCAAAAGGAAGCCCGCTTCAGTTGATCCTTTCGAGTGTATACCATATCGATTTTCCGACAGGCAATATTGATCTGAAAGACGCGATGGCACTTTCCAAAAACAGATTGGTAAAAAATATCATCCCTCTAGGACTTGGTGACAATTATCAGGGATATAGAATCGTCGGAACCAACCATGATTATTTAGACCTGTATACTGCTAAATTTTCTCAGGGGAAAGCTTGGGAAAAGCCCTTCGAAGTGGTTTTAGGCAAAGAGGTTGCTGAAAAAATCGGATTGAAGACAGGGGATACTTTTATAGGTTCGCACGGAATCGGAAGCAGCAGCCATGAGCATGATGCACATCCTTATGTGATTACGGGGGTTTTAGCTCCCATGGGAAATGTCTTGGATAAACTCATCCTTACCAGTATCGAATCTGTATGGTATACCCATGATGAGGAACATGACCATGCTACGCATGAAGCACCTGTTGCCAAGAAAGGATTTCCTGTCACTGACCAAGATAGGGAGGTAACTTCTCTTTTGATCCAATACCGAAATCCCATCGCCGCAGTACAACTACCAAGATTTATCAATAGCAAAAGCGCCCTTCAGGCTGCCTCACCATCATTCGAGATTTCCCGATTGTTTGAGTTATTGGGTATTGGGGTGAAACTTATTCAGGGATTGGCGATTGTGATCATAGTCATAGCCGGTTTAGGGATATTTATCGCCTTGTTCAATTCATTGAAAGAAAGGAAATATGACCTTGCAGTGATGCGTACTTTGGGTGCTTCGAGTTGGCAACTTTTTCTTCATATAGTTTTGGAAGGAGTGATTTTGACCATCCTTGGAGCGGTGGTCGGCATAGCAATAGGGCACCTTTTCTTAGTCATTCTCGTTATGCAAAATGATCAGGGAGCCATCAGCACTTTAAGTGCCGCGGTTTTCCTTAAAGAAGAGCTATGGATACTTGCTTATGCAGTAATTGTAGGAATTCTTGCCTCTCTTATCCCTGCTTGGAACGCTTATCAAACAGATATTGCCAAACAACTGACCAAAGCATAGATTTGTAATTCAGATAATTGCAACAAAAAAATTAAATAAAAAATTAACATGATATTGAAGAGAACCGTATTCATAATAATGCTTACTTTGGCAGCAGCCCTTGCTAATGGACAAAGTTCGACCGTTTGGAAAGATTTGGCACAAGTAACATATAAAATTGGTCAGGATGAATTCGGGGAGTTATACATTCCTGTATTTGGTCCAAGTATTAAAAGTATGGAAGGCAAAGTCGTCGAAGCAGATGGATACATCATACCTTTTGAAGGGATGTTTAAACCCGAACATATCATTTTGTCTTCTTTGCCATTGGCTGAATGTTTTTTTTGTGGATCCGGTGGTCCTGAAACAGTTATGGAAGTGATGTTGAAATCACCCATAAAATACACTTCAAAAAGAGTGAAGGTAAGGGGCAAACTCACTTTGAATGACAAAGACCCTGAAAAGTTGATGTATATTCTCAAAGAAGCAGAGTTGCTTGCAAACTGAGAAGGTCAGAAACCAAAAAAAATGTCAGAGATTATCTCTGACATTTTTTTTTAAGGTTTTCTCTCAGAATTTAGACCAAGGCACTCTTTTTTTCCATAGCCGAAAATGCTGCCATGAGTTCAATTGTTTTTGGACCGGGTTTCCCATCTTTGATTTTTAGGTCATCAATCATGGTGACCGGTAGTATTTTTTTAGTCGTAGCAGTCATGAAAACTTCGTCAGCATCAATCAGTTCATCAAAACTGATGGGCCTGATTTCGATGTTTCTGTCAAGTTCCAGGATTCTTTTTCTAGTGATGCCGTGAAGTATATTTTGGTCTGGGGTAGCGATTTTGTCATCTTTTATCACGAAAATATTGGATCGTGAGCTCTCCGAAATGTATCCGTTGTGATGATAGATGACATCTTCCGCACCTGCCTTTTTCCAATCTGCGCTGTGCCATACCGGAAATGCATAATTGGTGGTCTTGACATCTGCAATCGCCCGGACATGGTCTGCAGACAGCAATTTGACGCCGTTCTCATATTTGTAAGGAGCAGGAAAATCCAGGTCCTCACAAAAAATGAAAAGCGAACCTGCTGTCGGAGAAAAATGATTGTCAGAAACCCCGCCTGTGAGCAGCATCCTGATTCCCCCTTGTTCCAAATCATTTTTTTGGATCAGATCATGGATTACCTGCGCCAATTCTTCCTTTGAAAATGAAAGGTGGAGATGGGTTTTTTTAGCTGATCTGATAAACCTGTCAAGGTAATCTGTCAAAAAGAGAGGCGTATAGCCAGAAGTTCTAAAAAAATCAAAAATCCCATATCCTCGGATCAATCCAATATCCATTGGATGGATAGAAGCATTTTTGGAGTCAATAATACGATCATTCGAAAAACAAAACTGTTTCATAAAATCAAGATATTTGTCTAGGTAAAATTCAAGGCCAGATGGCCTTCAAGGATTTGACCAAAAATACAAATTCCTGACGGATAAAATCAGGTTGACGATGTCTCTTTGAATATTTTCATTTGCCTAACCGGCATTATGTTAAAGCTTGGTATTTATTATTTCTTGCGAAATTTTAATGAATTGAATAATCATATATAAAATTTGAAAATTTATAAAAAAAAGAAATAAATTAAAATTAATTTCTTTTTATAATTAAATTATATTTTCTTTGCTCGAAATTTGTACTTATGACCCCAAATTATGTAAGATTTTTGATAGCGATGTTTTTCTTTCTATCAGCTTGCGCACCGGATAAAAAAGAATCCAACGAAAAGCTGAAGAAGGAAGTCATTGCCATTCATGATGAGGTAATGCCCAAAATGGATGAATTAAAAAAACTCAAAAAAGAAATCACACAAAAATCAAATGACCTTGCAGCCAACGGTTCCGGAACTCCGGAGGAAATAGGAAGACTCAATTCAATTGCTGCTGACCTTGACGATTCTTTTGAGGAAATGTTTGTATGGATGAGACAGTTCAAATCCTCCTATGAAGAATTGACACAAGAGGAAATTGAGGTGTATCTGCAGGACCAAAAAATCAAAGTACAGGAAGTCAATGACCATATCAAAACTTCTATTGCAGCAGCAAATAAAGAATTGGGGTATAATTGATCAGTTTTTTAAGTAACCTTCTACCATTTGCGCATTTATAACCCCTGCCTCGCTTCCCCATATATTGTATAAGTAGGTCATGATATGGGCGATTTCAATATTGGTAAGCTTGGGGTTTGCAGGCATTTCCTGATTGTACAAGATCCCATTTACCATAATTTCACCATTTTGACCGTGTTTGATGATTTTTGCCGTTCTTGGGATGTCTTCCAAAAAATAATCTGATTGGTAAATTGGAGGAATAAGTTTTCCCAATCCGGTACCGTTTTTTTGGTGGCAATTGGCGCAGTTGGCTTCATAAAGGGCTTTTCCTTCAATGGCATATTGCAGCACTTTGGTATCAGAAATAGATGCAAGGGTATTTTCAGGATTGGAAGATTTTGGCTTGCAGGAGTTTAGAGATATGAAAGCAAAGACAATGACTAGGAATGCGTTTTTCATTTTTATTTCTGAAGCAATTTTGGAATGTCATTCATCAGTCTGTCTACCTGATCTTCCTTGGTCCCGTCATAGACACCCCTGATATGACCTTTTTGATCAACCAAGATAAATGCCCCTGAATGAAGATATCCCCCAAGTTCGTTTTGATCAGCCATTGCAGTAGTCATATAACTTGTCTGTCCGATTTCAAAAATTTTCTCTTGATCGCCGGTCAGAAAATGCCATGTTTTATCATCCTCTACTCCGATTTTGGCGGCAAAATCCTTTAATAATTCGGGAGTATCGTGCGTTGGATCTAAGGTATGACTCAGGATAAGAAAATCAGGTTGGTCTTTGAATCTTTCATAAACCCGCAGCATTTGGGTTTTCATTATTGGACAAATCGTGGGACAGCTGGTGAAGAAAAAGTCCGCGACATACACTTTTCCTTCTACTGAGAGGTTATTAATCTCCTTGCCTTCCTGATTGGTAAAAGAGAAATCCGCAATTTTATGGTAAACTGTATCCTGAACAATCTTTCCTTCCATCTCAAACTCTTGGACATGCCTGTTGCCAAGAATCGGTAAAGGAAGATTGGCTTCTGAAGTGGTTTTTGGTGAACAGTTCCAAAGAAGCAAACCGATGCAGATGAGAAAAATTTTATTTAAAGATGACTTATTCATAATTCTTGAATTTTAATTTTTGGGCTGTTTTTTTTCGCGGACTTTTTTGTACCATTTGATCCCAAGCATCATGGTAATGCTCAATATAAGCAAACCTCCTATTCCCCAAACTATGCTGATAAGACTTTTGAGTACGATCAGGAACACAATCGCGAAAAGCAAAACAGTTGCTATTTCATTCCACATCCTTAATTGTGTGGAGGACCATTTTGTTTTGCCACCTTGTAAATCTTTGTAAATCTTATGGCAAATGAAATGGTAAATATATAGCACCAAAACGAAGCCAAGTTTGGCCTGCATAAAACCTGATTGGATATATCCCCATCGGAAATAAAAAACCCAAAATCCAAAAAACAGAGTCAGGATTGCCGAAGGCCAGGTGATGATATACCAAAGCCTGTTTGCCATCAGGTTCAATTGTGGAGCAAGGATCCGCCTTTCTTCCTCCGGTTTTTCCAGAGCCTCAGTCTGATAGATAAAAAGCCTGACAATATAAAACAGGCCTGCAAACCACGTAGTTACAAAAATGATATGTAATGCCTTGATGTATTCAAATGCCATCTTGAAATTTTTCCTCTAAATTAAAGCTTAATTTCTAAAAACCGCTAAATATGGCCTCGCGAAAGTTATTTTATGGATTATTGCTTGCAGTAGCTGTCTTGGTTGTTTGGATTATGGTTGACAGTCTTTCACAGCCTGGGATCGGCGACTTACAAGGTGAATTTTCCGAAGTGGCTTTTTACAGGAATGAAAACAATACAGGTCCTATCATCAGGATTTTTGCTGTACATTCTCCGGATTCTTTATGGGAAGAAATGGAAAAGTACGGCAATTATATGCCCCATACCAAATACGGAAATACCAAAGTCTTTTTCTTCAAAGACCTTGACAAAATTCCTGCAGAACTTTTTCCCGAATCCCCTTATTTTGAACAGAATTTGGCGCCAAATTGCATAGCATATTATGAAAAGACTGCGATGGGGCAGGTCCGGTTTATCAAGTATCCTTTCAAATAATTCCTTTAACTTTAAGCGTTTTATCTTTTAAACGAGCATTCAGTTTTGGCCAAAAACCGACTTTCAGTATCCGAATATATCCAAGGGGTTCTTCAATCAGACAGGGTTGTACTTAGCAGGGCGATAACCTTAGTGGAAAGCGCTTTGGATTCTGACCAATTGATAGCCGAAAAGGTAATGGAAGGGATTTTGCCGTATTCGGGGAATTCTATCAGGATAGGTATCAGCGGAGTTCCCGGTGTAGGGAAAAGTACTTTCATTGAAAGTTTTGGAAAAATTTTGGTTGAAAAGGGACATAAAGTTGCAGTTTTGGCGGTAGACCCAAGCAGTCAGCAATCGCATGGCAGTATTTTGGGTGACAAAACAAGGATGGAAAATCTTGCTTCTGACAAGAGGGCTTACATCCGCCCTTCTCCTGCCGGAAGTACTTTGGGAGGAGTAAGTGCAAGGACGAGAGAGGGAATGTTGCTTTGTGAAGCTGCCGGATTTGATGTAATCCTGATAGAAACTGTAGGGGTAGGTCAATCAGAAACCGTCGTCAAAGGAATGGTGGACTTTTTTTTATTGCTGATGTTGGCAGGTGCAGGCGACGAACTTCAGGGGATTAAAAAAGGAATAGTCGAAATCTGTGATGCCATGGTGATCAATAAAGCTGACGGATCTAATCAGGAAGCTGCAAAAAATGCCCGAAGAGAATATGCCAATGCCTTGCATCTTTTTCCTGCCAAAGAAAACGGGTGGATTCCTCCGGTAAAAACCTGCTCTTCAATTTACCAAACAGGCCTTGAGGAAATTTGGGAAATGGTAGTAACCTATAAAGAAAAAATGCTTGCAAACGGATATTGGGAGCATAACAGGTCGGGACAAAGGATAAACTGGCTCCATGAAAATATTCGCTATCTCTTTGAGCAACGCTTTTTCCAAAACGAAAAAGTCAAAAACCGATTGGATCAAATCCTGCCTGAAATTCGGTTGGGCACGCTATCAGTAATGGCCAAAGCGAAGGAATTGGTCGATATTTTTACCGGTCAAATTAAGGATACAAAATGATGAATTTCCAAAAAGTAAAATATTCAGGACTTGGGTTGTTCCTTTTTTTAAGTTTCTTTTTCTCCTCCTGCCAAATAGGGAAAAAGGAGTTGGATTCTTTAAGGTTCGAACCAAAAGTTTTTGAAAAGGATTCTTGCCTTCGAAGTGAATGTGCCCGAATCAGTCTGGTATATCCTTATTTTGAAGGAGCAGGAGAGTCTTCTGATTTTCTGAATGTTCATGTTGAACAACAGATGGTTATGTTTTTGAATATTGGGGAAAGCCAAGAAATCGTACCCTTGGATTCGGCGGTTTCTTCATTTTTCCATTCATATTTGGAATTTAAAAATGAATTTGATTCTCCTCAGGAATGGGAAATCACTTTAGATGCGAAGGTTGCCCTTCAAAGCCAAAAAATGATCTGCATTGCATTCGATACTTTTTCATATACAGGTGGGGCCCATCCCAATACCTACCGTCTGTATTTGAACTTTGATTTGGAAAATAATTCACCCTTGAAAAATGAAGATTTGGTTTTGGATAAAGCCAATCTTTTGAAGTTGGCGGAATCCAAATTCAAAAAATACCATGATGTGGACGAGCTTACCGCATTATCTGAGGATAACAGGTTTTTTCTTAAAAATGAAAAGGAATTCTTTCTTCCAGCCGCGATGGGGTTTGAGGACGAAGAATTCATTTTATACTATAATCCATACGAAATAGGTCCATATGTGATGGGTTCAACAGAACTTAGATTTACAAAGGAGGAAGTTAAAGGATTGGTCAGAATTCCCTGAAATTAGAAAATCAAAACCTGATTGTTGATCAAATTTTTTTACAAGTAAAAAATCAATACGACCTCATCTTAAACTTTTTCTTCAGATCATTGACCGAATTTCTAAAAGCCGTATCTGTTTCCATCAAATCGTTCACAGTCTGAACGGCATGAATGACAGTACTGTGGTCACGTCCGCCAAAATGATATCCGATGGATTTCAGGGAATGGTTGGTAAATTCTTTTGCAAAATACATTGCCACCTGACGGGCTGTAACTATTTCCTTTTTTCGGGTTTTTGCTTTGAGGTCGTCGATTTTGATATCAAAGTAATCAGAAACCGTCTTTTGGATAAAATCTATCCCGACTTCTGTTTCAATATCTTTGACGATATTTTTCATAATTGTTTTTGCCAAGGCAAGGTCGATTTCCACCCTGTTGAGAGAGGCATGGGCCAATAGTGAAATCATTACACCCTCAAGTTCTCTTACATTGGTATCCACAGTATAAGCAAGGTATTCTATCACGTCATCAGGAATATAGATTCCTTCAGATTGCATTTTCCTTTTGATGATAGCCACTCTGGTTTCAAAATCAGGCATTTGCAAATCTGCTGTCAATCCCCACTTGAATCTGGAAAGCAGTCTTTCTTCCAAACCCTTCAAATCCTTTGGAGGACAATCAGAAGTCATGATGATCTGCTTTTTGTTTTGGTGGAGGTGATTGAAAATATGGAAAAACATCTCCTGTGTCCTGTCTTTTCCTGCCAAAAACTGGATATCATCAATAATCAGCACATCTACCTGCATATAAAAATTGGTGAAGCTTTTTACATTCCCATCTTTGATGGAATCCATAAACTGGTTCACGAATTTTTCTGAAGAAACATATAAGACAAATTTTTCTTCTGGTCCGTTTTTGATTTCGTTACCGATGGCCTGTACCAAGTGGGTTTTTCCCAAACCAACTCCACCATATACCATGAGTGGATTGAATGAGGTTACACCTGGTTTGGTGGCTACAGCAAAACCCGCAGACCTTGCCAATCGGTTACAATCACCTTCTATGTATGTATTGAAAGTATAATTCGGATTGAGGTTTGATTGCAGCAAGGTATCGCTATTAAGCGACTGCATGTCAAAAGGACTCTTATTTTCTGTTGGTAAAGGAGGTTTTTTTGTCGGAGAATTGGAATTTCCCTGAGGAAAATTAACCATGTAAGGTTGATTCTGGGAATTCCCTCTATCCACGACCACAGCATATTCCAACCTTCCATTATTGCCTAAAGTGGATTTGATGGCAAGTTTCAAGACATTTACATAGTTGTCTTCCAACCATTCGTAAAAAAACTGACTTGGGACTTGTATGGTTAGTGTTCCTCCTTCTAATCTGACGGGATTGATGGGTTTAAACCAAGTAGAAAAACTCTGTTCATTGACGTGTTGTTCTATCACACGCAGGCATTCATTCCAAACTGCATTTGCCTCTGAACTCATTTATTTTTTAATAAACTACTGATAGTGTTTTGAGAAAACCTTCCCCTTTTTTGAAGGGCTTCAAAATTGCGGAAAATATATTTAAATAAAAAATCCAAAAGGCCTTGACTTTTGAATAAATAAGCAAACTTTTTTCAGTATTTCCCTTTTGTTTTTTTCCTTTCAAACCAATTTTTGATTCAGGTCTTTATCTGATAATCTAAAGAAAATTGCGACGTTTTATATCAACCGTGTATAAGGTAGTTTCTTAGGCTTTTTCCTTCAAAAAAACAATTTCACCAGACCTCAAATAAGGTATTCATATTGAGTTTCATCAGATATTTGTTGATCGTCAATGCAATTTTCGGTACTGCTTTTGAATTCCAAGCAATTAATGGGTTTTGAAAGTTGTTAGCCCTATTTTTACTTTGAAAAAACAAGATCATCTGCTTCGGAAAATGCTGTTTTGCTTTTATTTCGTAAGTTTTTGGTCGAATCAATAAACCCAAATATGGAAATTAATTTATTTGAAGACTTTCCCGGAAAATCCAAAGAGGATTGGATAAATCAGATCATCAAGGATTTAAAAGGAAAAGATTTTGAAAAGACACTGACCTCAGTCACAGAGGATGGGATTAAAATCAACCCCATTTATACCAAAGAGGATAATGCCAGTCTTGAAGCGCTAAAATATTACCGAAATAGGGTCAATATGGAGTCTTCTATTCCCGGCTTATCGCCCAGAATTTGGTCCAATGTTTCATCTTTTGATGGATGCAATGAAAAAGCCACAAACCAAGAGGTCCTAGAGGCCCTGGTCAACGGTGCGGATGCGCTGATGTTACAATTGTCGGGTGAAGAGGATTTTGATGTGTTGCTCCAAGGAGTCAAACCTCAATACATCCAGATTTTTTTATGTTCAAAGGAAGATCCTGTCAAGGTTTTCAGGCAATTCATACAATGGGTCGGCCGGAATAATTTGGAAAAGGAATCCATTCATGGAGGCCTGATTTGGGAAGGATTTGCGGTTGCTTTGACTAAAAAGAAAAATAAAGAGGAAATTATTGAAATAGCAAAAACGCTTCTTCATTTAGGTGAAGAATTTGTTTGGTTTAAACTTTTTTCGATTGATTCGGCTGTCTATCATAATTCTGGGGCAAGCCCTGTTCAGGAATTGGCCTTTGGCCTTTCTGCATGGATAGATTTGATAGATGCGATGGTTGGGGAGGGTTTTTATCCACTTGAAATTATTCAAAAGTCAATGTTTAACCTTGCTGTCGGATCAGACTATTTTCTGGAGATGGCCAAGATTAAAGCAGCAAGGATATTGATGCACAAGCTGATTCAGCTTTATCAGGTAGATTTGCCTGCGGAAAACCTATTCGTATTTGTGCAGACCAGTTTTTGGACCAAGACCTTATTGGACGCAGATACCAATATGCTTAGAAATACAACCGAGGCGATGGCAGGGATCCTTGGAGGGGCCAATGCACTTTATGTGCTCCCTCATGAAATTATTGCAGGAAACCCCGGTTCCTTGTCCAGAAGGATGGCAAGAAATATTTCTAATATTTTGAAGGAAGAAAGTTATTTGGATAGGATTTTGGATCCTGTCTCAGGGTCTTATTTTATTGAAAATATGGTGATTTCGATTTTTGAAAAAGTCAAAGAAGCTTTGGAAAGGATAGAAGATAGGGGAGGTTGGTGGATTTGCTATGAGGAAAATATTATCCAATATGAAATCAAAGAAAAGAGAAGAAAAAAAATGAATGACCTTCTGGAAGGAGAAAAAACAAAGGTCGGAATCAATAAATATGTTAATGCTAAAGAAGATCTTCCTTTGAATGGTTTTGTTTTTGAAGAAAAAGAATGGGAATTATCTCCTTGTTTTGAAAGTATGTTGGTCGAAAACTCCCTAATCCAAAAGCCATGAGACCAGATATTAGTCAATTGAATTTTAAGCCTTTTAGAGATAAGGAAAGTGTGTGCTCTTCGCAGGTTTGGGAAACAGCAGAGAAAATAAGCGTACCGGCAGTCATCTCTGAAAAGCAAGTAAGGGACTTCACGCATACCGATTTTATAGCGGGGATTCCTCCATTCCTTCGCGGGCCCTATAGCACCATGTATGTGATGCGCCCATGGACAATCAGACAATATGCGGGATTTTCCACAGCGGAGGAGTCCAATGCCTTTTATCGCAGCAATCTTGCAGGAGGACAAAAGGGACTTTCTGTAGCTTTTGACCTTGCTACGCACCGTGGATACGATTCAGACCATCCAAGGGTAGTAGGAGATGTTGGCAAAGCCGGCGTAGCTATTGATTCTGTTTTGGATATGAAAATTCTTTTTGATGGAATTCCTTTGGATAAAATGTCCGTCTCCATGACCATGAACGGCGCGGTTATCCCAATTCTTGCTTTCTATATCATTGCGGCGGAGGAGCAGGGGGTAAG
Organism: Aquiflexum gelatinilyticum; assembly: GCF_024813435.1. Classification (NCBI taxonomy): domain Bacteria; kingdom Pseudomonadati; phylum Bacteroidota; class Cytophagia; order Cytophagales; family Cyclobacteriaceae; genus Aquiflexum; species Aquiflexum gelatinilyticum. The sequence goes on along the minus strand of NZ_JANAEZ010000008.1, from coordinate 40,404 downwards.
TCCCGAGCAACTCAGCGGTACGATTCAAAATGATATTTTGAAAGAGTTTATGGTGCGGAATACCTACATCTATCCTCCTTTGCCTTCAATGAGGATTATTGCTGATATTTTTGAATATACTTCCCGGCATATGCCCAAATTCAATTCAATTTCCATTTCGGGCTACCATATGCAGGAAGCAGGTGCTACGGCTGAGTTGGAATTGGCCTATACCCTTGCAGATGGGTTGGAATATTTGAGAACAGGCGTTGCAGCAGGTTTGGACATAGATGATTTTGCACCACGGTTGTCATTTTTCTGGGCCATTGGAATGAACCATTTTATGGAAATAGCCAAAATGCGCGCTGCCCGGATGCTTTGGTCCAAAATAGTCCAGCAGTTTAATCCTAAAGACGCCAAATCACTTGCTTTAAGAACACATTGTCAGACTTCAGGATGGTCTCTTACAGCACAGGATGTTTTCAACAATGTCACGAGGACAACAGTCGAGGCATTGGCCGCAGCACTTGGTCATACCCAATCATTACATACCAATTCATTTGACGAAGCAATCGCTTTGCCCACTGATTATTCTGCAAGGATTGCGAGGAATACCCAACTTTACCTTCAGGAAGAAACCGGCATTACCAAAGTGGTCGATCCGTGGGGAGGTTCCCATTATTTGGAATACCTGACTGATCAATTGGTTAAGAAAGCATGGGAATTGATAGAAGAAGTAGAAGGCCTTGGCGGAATGGCCAAAGCCATTGAAGCGGGAATTCCTAAAATGAGAATCGAGGAAGCTGCCGCCCGCAAACAGGCAAGGATAGACAGTGGCAAAGATGTGATTGTTGGTGTCAACAGGTATCAAAATGATGATAAAGAAGAATTTGAAATCCGTGAAGTGGACAATGATGCTGTCAGAATCTCCCAGATAGAGAGGCTAGTTAAATTGAAAAAGGAAAGAAACAATGTCGAAGTTGGCATCGCACTGGAATCAATAAGCCACGCTGCCAAAACAGGAGAAGGTAATTTATTGGCCTTGGCGGTGGAGGCAGCCAGAAAAAGAGCTACTTTAGGTGAAATATCCGATGCCATGGAAAAGGAATTTGGAAGACATAGAGCCACAGTAAAATCAATATCCGGGGTTTATTCTGCAGAGGCGAAAAATGATACCTCCTTCCAAGAAGCCAAAGAATTAGCAGACAGATTTGCTTCAACAGAAGGGCGAAGACCAAGAATAATGGTTGCCAAGATGGGTCAGGACGGACATGACAGAGGTGCCAAAATCATTGCTACAGGATTTGCCGATCTTGGATTTGACGTGGATATAGGACCACTTTTCCAAACTCCCGAAGAAGTAGCCATGCAGGCGGTTGAAAATGATGTACATATAGTAGGCGCTTCATCTTTGGCGGCAGGCCATAAGACACTAGTGCCAGCTTTGATTTCGGAATTAAAAAGATTGGGCAGGGGAGATATCATGGTCATTGCCGGAGGGGTAATTCCCCCTAATGATTATGATTTTCTTCAAAATGCAGGTGTTTCAGCTGTTTTTGGTCCGGGGACTGTCCTTTCCAAAGCGGCTATAGAAATACTGAAAAAATTAATGGAAGAGTAATATGAATTGATTGTTCAAGATAAATTTTCATTCCAATTTTTGCCGTTCAAAAGGACTGATTTATTTTCAGTCCTTTTGAATTATATCAAAATCTAAAAAGATTTTTTGAATGGATTTTTGTTTAAATTCATGCCTATTTTAAATGGAGCAATATGATTTTTGGTTCAGAATTGAGTTTTAAACTTCCCTTGGAAAACCCGGTTTTGATTTTTTCCATTATTCTTTTCATTATTCTTTTTGCACCTATATTGCTCAATAAAATAAAAATCCCGCAATTGATAGGGTTGATCCTTGCAGGTGCCGCCATTGGACCAAATGGCATAAACATGTTGGAACGTGACAGCAGTTTAGTCTTATTTGGTACTGTTGGATTGCTATATATCATGTTCTTGGCCGGATTGGAAATTGATCTTGGAGACTTTAAGAAAAACAGCGGCAAAAGCATGGTTTTTGGTATGTATACCTTTATTATACCCATGGTTTTGGGGACTGCCACAGGGATTTATATCCTCAATTTCAGTATTCCGACATCAATTCTTTTAGCAAGTATGTTCGCTTCGCATACGCTGATAGCCTACCCGATAATCAGCAAGTTGGGAGTAATCAAAAACAAAGCTGTGAGTGTCGCGGTAGGTGGAACTTTGATTACTGATACGCTTGCCTTGTTGGTATTGGCGGTAGTGGTCGGGATGTCTACCGGAGAGGTGACCGGAGGCTTTTGGTTAAAACTTGGGTTCTCCATTCTTATTTTTACAGGAATCATTATTTTCTTGTTTCCTTTGCTCGGAAGGTGGTTTTTCAAGAAGAATGACGATAATATTTCACAGTATATATTTGTCTTGGCTTTGGTTTTTTTGGGAGCTTTTCTGGCAGAGGCTGCCGGGATTGAAGCGATCATCGGTGCTTTTTTGGTTGGATTGGCATTGAATAGGCTGGTGCCTCATACCTCACCTTTGATGAACAGGATAGAGTTTGTAGGAAATGCTTTGTTTATCCCTTTTTTCCTTATCGGAGTAGGGATGCTCATAGATTTCAAGGTTCTTTTCATGGATAAGGAAACCATATTGGTGGCAATTGTTATGACAGTTGTGGCGACGCTTTCTAAATTTTTAGCTGCCTATTTTACCCAAAAAACCTTCAGATTTTCCGCAGCTCAGCGGGATGTGATTTTCGGATTGAGCAATGCCCAGGCAGCAGCTACATTGGCAGCTGTTTTGGTAGGTTACAAGGTTATTGTTGGACAGACAGAATCAGGTGAACCTATCAGGTTGCTCAATGAAAGTGTCTTGAACGGTACAATTTTGATGATTTTGGTGACTTGTACCATTGCATCACTAGTAGCTCAAAAAGGTGCAGCCAAGCTTGCGTTGGAAGAAGGAGACGAGGAAAGTGATTCTGATAAAGACAAAGAGCCTGAAGAAAGAATTTTGATTCCTGTCAATTATCCTGAAAACATTGAGGAATTGATCCATCTTGGGGTGACCGTCAAATCTAAATCTTCAAAAAATTCCCTGTATGCACTCAATATTGTTCCATCAGACTCAGGTGATGAAAGTAAGGAAAAATATGCCAAAAAATTATTGGGAAAAGCAAGTGTAAGTGCAGCGGCTACAGACCATAAATTGACTGAGTTGATTAGATATGATTCCAATTTGGTCAATGGCATCACGAATGTGGTCAAAGAAAATAAAGTTACAGATATCATTCTTGGGCTACACAAACAACAAGGGATATCAGATACCTTTTTGGGCAAGTTGACTGAAGGCATTTTGAGCAAATGCAATATCACGGCTTTTATTTATCAAAGTCATCAGCCTCTAAATACAGTAAGTAGGTATATCATTACAGTGCCTGCCAATGCCGAAAAGGAAATGGGATTTCTTTTTTGGTTACTTAGAGTATGGAATATCGGCAGAAATACTGGATGTAAATTGGTTTTTTATGGGGCAGAAGAAACTTTGAAATTTATCAAACAGGTTCAGCAAAGATTCAGTATAGAAGCGGGATTTGTTGAATTTTCAGATTGGGAGGATTTTTTGATTATATCCAGGGATTTGAAAGAAAATGACGCCCTCATTGTTGTCCTTAGTAGAAAAAACGGCGTTTCTTTCGATCCAATAATGGACAAAATACCGAATTACCTAAACAAATATTTCAATAAAAATAATTACATACTGATTTTTCCGATGCAATATGATGTGGAGCAAAATGGAAGACACAATTATTTGGGTACATCAATTTTTAACCTAAATACTTCCGGAACTCAGGATTTTACAGCTTTTTCAAATCTTGTGTCAAAACTTTTCAAGAAAAAATAAAAATCCCCGGCAGTTACCGGGGATAAAAATCAATTGTCTTCGCCTCTTAATTTGACCACGGCCCCTTCGAGAATGGGACCGATCCTGACTTGACAGGCCAATCTACTCGTAGGATAATATTCCGGCAGGTTTTCCAATTGGTCAAGCTCCACATCAGAAGCATGGCCAAGTTCATCCTGACCTTCCAATATTTCAACATGGCAAGTCGCACAAAGTGCCATGCCACCACATGTGGCCAACACAGGATATTCTGAGGCTTTTAATATCTCCATCAAACTCAAACCCATATCATCGGGCGCTTCGATGGTCTGACGGTTACCGTCGTGATCTTCTACAGTGAATGTTACCATGTCCCAAAAGTAAGGTTAAAATGAATTTACACCATTCACTGTGGTATATTTAAAGCTCAGTTTTTGGTCAGGATATACAAATTTGAAAGCAGAGTGCATCATGATGGCCGCTTCATGGAATCCACACAGAATCAGTTTCAATTTGCCGGGATACGTATTGATATCACCAATGGCATAGATTCTTTCCACACCTGTGGAATAATCCCTTGTATCCACTTCGATTGCATTTTTGTCAATATTCAATCCCCAGTCTGCGATCGGACCAAGTTTAGGGCTCAAACCGAATAAAGGGATCAGGTAATCTGTATCCACAGTGATTTCTTCTTTGCTCTTTCCTTCCAAAACTACGGTTTTGAGTGTTCCGTTTCCGCCAAGTTCCTTCAGGTTAGCTGAAAGAATCAAATCAATTTTTCCCCTGTTGGCAAGGTCATAAACTTTGGCAGCTGAATCAGGTGCGCCACGGAAAGTTTCATTTCTATGAACCAAGGTTACCCTTTCGGCAACATTGGAAAGGTAAATGGCCCAATCTAGAGCTGAATCGCCACCGCCAGCTAGCATCACTTTCTTATCTCTGAAATGTTCAGGATTCTTAACCATGTAAGTCACCCCTTTGCCCTCAAATTTTTCAAGGTTTTCCAAAACGGGTTTTCTAGGCTCGAATACACCCAATCCGCCTGCGATAATGATTACCTGGGCATGAACTTGGGTCTTGTCATTGGTGGTAACAATAAACGAACCATCTGCTTGCTTGGCCAAATGGTCTACCCTTTCGCCCAATGTGAATGTTGGCTTAAATGGTTTAATTTGTTCCATCAGGTTGTCAACAAGATCCTGAGCTTTGATCTCCGGGTAGCCTGGTATATCATATATGGGCTTCTGCGGGTAAATTTCTGAAAGTTGTCCGCCTACTTGAGGAAGGTAATCAATCAGATGACAACGCATCTTTAATAAGCCTGCTTCAAATACTGCGAATAAACCTACAGGTCCGGCTCCGATGATACAAAGGTCAGTAGTAATCATGATGTGTGCTTTTTTTTTAAACCAACAAACAATGTTATTGTTCGTACAAATATAATTAGTATAACAAGTATATTTTTAATCTTGGCTATTATTCTATTCAAGATTGTTATAAATGGTATTGAGAATCCTTTTGAACTCCTCAAAATCGGTTTCTCCCAGGTTTTCCCAAGCCTTTTCTCGGATAGATGCAATCTTTGGCTTTAGTTCCTGCACTTTGGAGGTTCCTTCGGATGTCAGTACCAAATGAAAACTTCTCCTGTCCAATGGATGCGGAATTCGCTCTACATATCCTTTTTTGGTGAGAATATCTATGATTCTTGTCAGGGTAGGCTGATCCTTGAAAACCATCTGTGCCAATTCCGATTGGCTAAGCAGTTCATTTTCAGAAAGGTTTTTCATGATTAGCCATTGATCCACTGTAATATCAAAGTCCTCCAATTTGAATTTTCTTTGGGCATACTGCTTCACTCTTTTGGCTGTCCTATCGAGCAGAAATGAATACTTACTGAATTGTTCCTGTGTCATACCAATAATTAGCATGACAAATATAGCAATTAGAAATAAATTAAAAATATTAACCTATAAAATTTATAGGGATTGTAGATTTACGAATAAGTCTAGTTTGATGCCAATCCTTCTTTGCGGTAAATGAGATTGCCTTCTTTGTCCCATTCGGCTCTGATGAAAGGGGTAAAATCCTTGGTAAAAGGTTTTTCTTGGTATTGGATTTCTCTTTTTCTTACGGTTTTACCTTTTACATTCCAGTATTCGGTCCAAAGTCCCACCTTTTCTCCAAAGTGGTATTCTCCGACCACACCTACCTGACCATCTTCATGGAAATGGAAAAAATTTCCTTCCATCAAATCGTACTCTATAGGGATCAACTTTTCGATTTTCTTTTGCTCTCTATTGTAATAAGTGACTTTTGAGTCTTTTGGCCAACCTTCAGAATAATGAAGTTTATCCTGAAGGACCGTTTTGGTATCGAATGTCAACCAAGTGCCGTGTTTGGTTCCAAAATAGAAATAACCTTTCTCCACCAATACTTCGCCTATTTCCCTCTCATAAGGACCATGGAGAAGATATCCTCTGGCAGGATCAAAATCTTTGGTACGGATGACTTTATCCCTGCTATCGATCCAATGGATATCCCTGATATAAGGGTCGGCAGGCCTATTTTGAGTGGTGTAGTTGTATATCTGATATTGCGTTTGTTCCCTGATGTTTTGTCTGACGTAACCTTTTTTTGTTTTTTCCCCGAAATAGATGTTCTTTTTGATTTTTTTCTTTTCAGCTTTCTTTTTTTCGGTTTTTGCGTTGTCATCAAACAACAACAAAGGGGCAGCTGTAGGTAAAAACCTATCCGAAACTACACCCGAGGAGTCAGGATCTACAGTCTCAGCTTTTTTCTCTTTTTGACCAAACACTGAGCTGGAAAAAAGCATGAAAGTGAAAATAAATAAATGCCTTGTTTTCATGTATTTCTGTAACGATTTGCTGGGTGACATTATTTTATTGTAAAAATATAGATTCCTGACCAAATCATCGGTTAAGTTTAGAATTAATCATTGTAATCCGTATTTTTGGCGGAATTTAAAAATTAACAACCAAGAAAATGAATTCTATATTATCCGACCGCATCATTCAGATGGAAGAATCGGCCACATTGGCCATGGCAAAGAAAGCCCGGGAACTGAAATCCCAAGGCAAAGATATCATCAGTCTGAGTTTGGGTGAGCCAGATTTCAAAACACCAAAGCATATCCAAGAAGCAGCCAAAGCGGCTATTGATGAAGGAAAATACTTTGCCTATTCCCCTGTGGCAGGATATCAGGATCTGAGAGAGGCTATTGCCAAAAAACTTCGGGATGAAAACCAGATTTCCCAGGCAAAGGCCGAAAACATTGTGGTTTCGACCGGGGCCAAGCATTCTATAGCCAACGTCTTCATGTGCATGATCAATGAAGGCGATGAAGTGGTGATTTTTTCTCCTTATTGGGTAAGTTATGCCGAGATCATCAAGTTGGCGGGAGGAGTTCCTGTATTGATAGAAGGCAATCTTGAAAATAATTTTAAAGCAACTGCCGCTCAGTTAGAAGCAGCATTGACTGATAAAACGAAAGCAGTTATTTATTCATCCCCATGTAATCCTACAGGGTCTGTTTTTAGCAAAGAAGAGTTGGAAGCTATCGCCGAAGTGGTAAAAAAGAGAGAAAATCTTTTTGTTATTGCAGATGAGATTTATGAATTGATCAACTTCCAAGGTAAAAATTATAGCATCGCATCTTTTCCCGGAATGTTTGAAAGAACCATTACGGTCAACGGATTTTCCAAAGGATATGCTATGACAGGTTGGAGGGTCGGATATATATGCGCGCCTCTATTCATGGCTAAAGCATGTGAAAAAATGCAGGGACAGTTTACTTCGGGAAATACCGGTATTGCCCAAAGAGCTGCCTTGGCTGCTATTTCAGGAGATCAGGAACCTTCCAAAGAAATGGAAAAAGCATACCTGAGAAGAAGAAACCTGGTATTGGGGTTGATCCGAGAAATTCCCGGAATCAAGACTCATATTCCAGAGGGAGCATTTTATTTCTTCCCTGACATTTCGGATTTCTTTGGCAAATCTGCAGAAGACCATACAATTAATTCAGCCGACGATTTCTGCTTGTACATCCTCGAAAAAGCAAATGTATCTTTGGTGACAGGGGAGGCTTTTGGAGCCCCCAATTGCATCAGACTTTCCTATGCCGCCTCTGATGAGGAGTTGGTGGAAGCATTGAAGAGGATGAAAGAAGCTTTGGCTTTATTAAAATAAGAAAGCACCAAATTTCATAAAACAACCCCGAGTTACCCAACTCGGGGTTTTTTAATCGTTTTTTTAAGGAATAATGCCCATTTTTTTTATCTGTTTGCCTGAAGTTTTGACATTACGCAATTAGATTTTTTTGATGAAGGCTATTTGAAAGCATTTTAGCAATAACAGAATAGATTTTTTTACAGCAGTTTATTTCATCAGGATAAATGTTTAGTGCATATTCCAAATCAGGCATGTTATTTTACTCTTTTATTGTAACCAATTATTGTGATATGCTTACCCATTGGATATAAAAATATGAAAATTTAAAGAAAAATTTTACTTTACGATTTTTCCATTTTTTCTACTAATTAGACTTATCAAGAATACCTTTAAAATTTCATAGCGAAACTTGAGTGATATTTGTATTATTTACTAATCATTTAATATATTGAAATTCAATTGATTATAACCTATTTTAGACTCAAAAATGGAAACCAAACTCTGAAGAAATTATATTTTTAAATTAAATTATATCGATTGCTAAATTGTTTTAATGGGCTTATAACCAAGATTTTCAACTCTTTTGAAAACTTATTTATAATTTTTTGGCTAATAAATCAAAAAATACCGTGAAAAGGGTATTGGAATATTCAATAAAAGTTTTTTATATTTGTTCCGGGTGATTAAGCAACTTTTTCTGCTAAAGACTTTTGAAAATAAAACTGAATGGAGATTATTTAGATAATCATTTTTACTGATCTCCATTTGACATTGTAAAATCCGCACTTGTTGCGGATTTTTTTATTTAAGGACTTGATAATTCTTATTTTTGGATATGGTAAAACCACAAAATTGTTATTTCGGGCTTTTGGGCATGAATTTTTTCCTGGGGATCTCACTGACCCTAGGTTTCTTTTTCCTTTTACCATCTACATCTTTAGCCCAAGAAGATACGACCTACTATATTTCCTACAAGAAAATGTTGACAACGAGATTATACACTTCGAGGAAATACACCTCTCTTTTGATATCAGGAATAAATGAGAGTACTCGAATTCGACTTGAACCTAATTCTACACTCAACTTGGGAATTGGAGCCACCTATAATGATTTTACTTTGAACCTCGCTTATGGCTTTGGTTTTATGAATCCCAATCGGGACCAAGTAGAAACACAATATTTGGATTTGCAGGCACATGCTTACCCCAAAAATTGGGTGATTGATCTATTTGCTCAATTCTACAGAGGATTTTATGTAAACAGTTATTCAGGCCCATTGCCCAATATCCCTTCTGAATTGGCATTTCCGGATATGAAAGTAAGAAAGTTTGGAGCCAACGTGCAGTACCTATTGAATGGTGACAAGCTGTCCCTCAAGGCAGCTTTTCTTCAAAGTGCTTGGCAAAAAAAATCAGCTGGAAGTTTTGTAGCAGGTATGGAATTTTATTTTGGAATGGCAGAAGATACCCAAAACATATTGGCCGAATTAATTCCTGACCCATTGGAATTCAAGAGGTTGGATTTTTTTGAATTTGGACCCAACATAGGATATGTACACACTATTGTGATTGCCAGGCACTTTTTTATTACAGGGATGGTCTCAGGTAATATTGGCCTTGGCAACTCCAGCATTACTACTGATTTGGGAAAAGAAGGCAATTGGGGATTCAATACCAATTATTTCTTAAGGGGTTTTGCAGGGTATAATGGCCCTATTTGGTCTATCAATGCCAATTACGTGCATAACAATGTCCGAATCGAGGAAGCAAAAAATTATGTTACAGATTTCCAGACAGGAAATTACCGGATCAATTTCGTTTATCGATTTGATGTGGGACCCAAACTTAGACCTGTACTCGATTATGTAGATATTAACAAATACCTTCCAAAATCAAAAAATGGAAAAAAGAAAAAGGAAGAACAATAGGTTTATTTTTTAATAATTTTACCAAAAATGCCGGAACAGTAAATCCAAATATACCATGTCAGATCAATTCGGAATAAAAGCCGCCCTCCAAAATCTTGGACTTAAGGCTGAAAACTCAGGGACTTCTACCGGAACTTTGTGGATCAATACGGGAAAAGAGTATATCAGCTCTTATTCTCCTGCCGATGGGGCACTTATCGGCAAAGTCCAGGTGACAGACCGTCAAAGTTATGAACAGGTCATCGCCAAATCCCAAGAAGCATTCCAAATATGGAGAACTACTCCTGCACCAAAGCGGGGGGAAATCGTCCGCCAAATGGGCAATGCACTCCGGGAAGTAAAAGCCGATTTGGGCAAATTGGTATCTTATGAAATGGGCAAATCTTATCAGGAAGGACTTGGCGAAGTGCAGGAGATGATCGATATCTGCGACTTTGCAGTCGGGCTTTCAAGACAACTTTACGGACTGACCATGCACTCAGAGCGTCCGGGACATAGGATGTATGAGCAATGGCATCCGATCGGAGTGGTTGGGATTATCTCCGCTTTCAACTTTCCAGTGGCAGTTTGGTCATGGAACAGCATGATAGCTTGGGTTTGCGGTGACGTCTGTATCTGGAAGCCTTCGGAGAAAGCACCGCTTTCGGGAGTTGCCTGTCAGCATATTATAAGTAAAGTCCTGAAAGAAAATAACTTGCCTGAAGGAATATCAGGTTTGATTGTAGGAGATTACAAAGTAGGGCAGATGATGACAGAGGATACCCGGGTACCTTTGATCTCCGCGACAGGATCCACCCGTATGGGAAAAATCGTCGGCCAAGCTGTTGCAGCAAGATTGGGAAGGTCGTTGTTGGAACTTGGTGGCAACAATGCCATTATCATATCGGAAAACGCTGATCTTGAAATTGCCATCCGAGGTGCACTTTTCGGGGCGGTGGGAACAGCCGGACAGCGCTGCACTACCACAAGAAGGCTGATCATCCACGAATCAATTTATGATACTTTTAAGCAAAGGTTGGCTGCTGCCTACACCAAACTCGTCATCGGCAATCCTTTGGATGAGAAAAACCATGTCGGACCTTTGATCGACAAAGAAGCCGTGGACATGTATCTCAAAGCCATAGAAAAAGTAAAAAAGGAGGGAGGAAAAGAGTTGGTCGAAGGTGGAGTACTCAGCGGGTCAGGTTATGAATCCGGCTGCTATGTGAAGCCTTGTATCATTGAAGCTGAAAACCACTTCGAAATGGTACAGCATGAGACTTTTGCACCGATCCTCTATATTATGAAATACAATACCCTTGAAGAAGCTATCTCTATGCATAACAGTGTCCCTCAGGGATTGTCCTCAGCCATCATGACGCTGAACATGCGGGAGGCGGAGGCATTTCTTTCGGCTGCAGGCTCGGACTGCGGTATTGCCAATGTCAATATTGGAACTTCAGGCGCAGAGATAGGAGGTGCATTTGGTGGAGAAAAAGAAACCGGTGGAGGCCGTGAATCAGGCTCTGACTCTTGGAAAGCCTATATGCGCCGTCAGACCAACACGATCAATTACAGCACTTCCTTGCCTTTGGCGCAGGGGATAAAGTTTGATATATAATTAAAAAGAAAAAGCCCTTGGAAGGAATTCCAAGGGCTTTTTTTCAAGTTGTTTTTCTTACTAAATAAGTGAATCCTACTATCCCGCCCACAACCATTGCCAAGTAATCTCCCAGATAATTATGTGGCGCATCGAAATTAGAAGAAATCCTAAAGTGGAAACTCATCAGGTACACATAAACAATTGCCAGAAAAGGGACAATCATAAACCAGTAGTATTTTTTGAGTTGATGTCTCACTGCAATAAAAATTGTAAAGGACAAGATGTAAAACCCAAATACCGTTGCTGAAGCTAATAGAAATACATAAAGCGCCCAGCCAAATATTTGTCTAATGAATGACATTTCTTCATAATCCTTCGCTAAGAATTGGCCTGCTATCAAAGAATAGGAGAGTAAAGTGAAGATGTAGCCTAAAGTGAATTCAATAGTTTTCTTTATCATTCTTTCATGCTTTAAGTAAGAAAAGAGAGATTTTCCAAGAAGTGATTATTTTCATTTGGCTTTTCTCAATAAATAAGAGAATCCTACTATTCCACCTATTACCATGGCAAGGTAATCCCCCAAATAATTATGTGGGGCATCAAAATTTGAAGAAATCCTAAAGTGGAAACTCATCAGGTTTACGTAGGCAATTGCCAGAAAAGGGACAATCAAAAACCAGTAGTAATTTTTGAGTTGATGTCTAAATACTATAAAAATTGTAAAGGATAAGAGGTAAAATCCAAACACGGTAGCTGAGGCTAATAGGAAAACATAAAGCGCCATTCCCAAAACATCTTTAATATAGGACATATTATCATATCTCTTTCCCAAAAACAGGCCTGCAACCAATGAATAGGAAATTAAGGTAATAAGATATCCCATTATAAATTGGGTTGTTTTCTTAAGCATTTTTGATTGCAATTTTGTGGATATAGCTAATACTTTCAGTTACTTTTTCTTTTTGATAAAGATTTATCTGTAATTTGGATTTTCATGCAAATATCGTTTTTATTTTTCTTGATGCTTGATGAAAAGTTTGTCAAACTATTTGAGGGGCAAGTTTTCCCATTTAATGCTTCATTTAAACGAAAGGCTTCAGCTGATTTTGCTGCTTTTTGAACTAATGGATGGCTTGCTAAAGCAGGTGGCAAAGGATAAATTTCATGCAGCTATATTATTCATTGTCACTCCAAAGGCTGAACGTGGACAACTCTTCCTGTATAATCAAATGAAACGGAAATATTGGACGCGGCAGCAAATGGTGTCTGGTAATAATAGGTGCTATCTCCATTCGTATTTCCCATTTTTTCAATAGGTAAGCCCATAATTTCAAATACCTCTCGCATGCTCATTCCATTCTCGATCAACAGGATTTTCTCGGCATTTTCCTTCCCTTTGATGGCGCGTGGCCCCCATTTTATGAAATAGAGGGCAATAGCTAAAACTATAAATATTGCTAAAAGGATGGCTTTAAATAACGTCTTCATTTGCATCTTTCTGGGCTTGAAACTGAATTTCAAATGTTCTTATCATGTGAATTGTATAGTTTCTGAAAAATAGGAATTGAAAACTGAGCCTGCAATTTTGGAAATGAAATTAGTCGACTAAAATCTGATCAGCGGATTTTGGCTAGTTGAGATTTAAGTCCAACAGGTTCAATTTCTGTAAGTCATTTACTTTCAGGATTAAACAGAGTTACAAATTTGACCAGATACCAAAAGAAATTAAAAAAAAACAAAGGCATAAAAAAAGCCTCTTTTGAGGCTATGTGGGAGTTGAGGGATTCGAACCCCCGACTCTTCCGATTATAAATCGGAATGCTCTGAACCAGCTGAGCTATTATTGATAGAGCAATTCGATTATTTTTTTTCTGCTTTTCATTGATTTTATATGTCTTTCTCTGGCATAAGCTGATTTTTTATCCTCAAACTCTTCCTTGTATACCAAGACCCAATCCGGAGATTTGCCCGTAAATCCTTTATGATTGGAGTTGTGTTTTCGCAATCTTTCATCCATTACTTCGCATGTATGTCCGACGTAATATTTGTCAAGGTTTTTTGAATAGAGGATATAAAAATTGCAAGGCATAAAAAAAGCCTCTTTTGAGGCTATGTGGGAGTTGAGGGATTCGAACCCCCGACCCTCTGCTTGTAAGGCAGATGCTCTGAACCAGCTGAGCTAAACTCCCGATAAAATTTGTTTTGTAATTTTGATAATAATGTGGGAGTTGAGGGATTCGAACCCCCGACCCTCTGCTTGTAAGGCAGATGCTCTGAACCAGCTGAGCTAAACTCCCATTATCAAATCCACTCTCTTTCAGAACGGAGTGCAAATGTAAACTTTAAATTATATGTTGGCAAAAAATGCCTTTAATTTTTTGAATGACTTAAGTAAAGTCCTGATTCTGAATACCTAATTTTTTTCAATCCAGATTAATCATAAACCCGGCCTTAAACCATCTTCCCGGCATCTGCACAAATCCCGCTTCGACATAATCGGCATCGGTAATGTTGGAGACTTCCAGGAAAAGCCCGAATTTCTTCAGCCTGTTGTAATCCAATCTCGCATCCAATAGAAAATAAGGTTCCAAAGCCATCCTTTCGATATACCTTCCCTTGATGGTGAGTTCGGCACGCTTCACAAATTCCGCCTGAATGCCGCCGATTACCTGATGTCTAAGCGAATTCAATGCATAACGCGATTCGACGCCTGAAGCTTGATTGAGGTCCGCATTGATATAGTTGTAGCTGAGCATCAATTCCTTGATTTTGGCATTTTCGCCTCCCAAGTCAGCAAGGTATTGGATAGATGTCTCGATGCCGTTAAACCGCACTTCAGAAATATTTTGTGGTGTCCACTTGTTTCGGTTGGGTTGGGTTTCGCTTGGTTCTCTGTTCCAATCGATCAGGTTTTGGGTGAATCTGTGAAAAAACACCAACTCAGTCCGCAACCTGCTTTTGTTGAATTTCCAGCCGATTTCAAAGTTTTCAGCTTCTTCGGGCAAGAGGTTAGGGTTGCTTTGGTTGCTTGGATCTTCATAATACAATTCGGTGAAAGACGGGATCCGGAAGCTGATTCCATAATTGGAATAAAGCCTGGAATAGGCATTGACCTGAAAGCCGATTTCCGCTCCGGGAAAATGCTTCCATTTGTATTCGTTGTAGTAATTGGAATAAAGTCCCGCCCGGAAGTCAAATTTCTCGGCGAATTCAATCCTGTGTTCTGCAAAGATCCCCGCAAAAGTCCGGCTTCTGTTGCCAAGGTTGGTGCTCTCGATTTTCTCTTCCCTGCCTTCAATCCCAAATCCCGTGGTTCCGATTTTGGAAGTATAGGTGCCATTCAGCTCCAAAGCAAAAACATCTGAGGTATGGAAATTGGTGTAGAAAGCCGGTTCATTTCTCTTGAGTCTGAACTCATCGTCATTTCTTCTCCAATATCCGCGTGTCTGAAAATAGAGTTTGTCAAATCTGTAAGTATGACTCAGGGCAGCAAGAAAAGTCTGAACGCTTTCCCATTGGTCGGGAAAGGAATTGGTGTAGAAGCCATTTGCCCCAAAGTCCCGATCGGAATATCCTGCCATGGCCCGGATTTCATTTCGGTCATTGATGTCAAATCCCGATTCATAGAACAGGTTGGTCACTTTAAAATCTGAATTGTACCAATGTCCGTCCGAGGCATCATGGGAAGCGGAGATGGTTTGTTTGTATTTTCCGACAGGAAGGGAAGAAACAATGCTTCCTCCACGCATTCCAAAATCACCGCCAAATCCCTGGATATTGAGGCTTTTTTTATCAGAAAGCGTGGTGATGACATTTACTGCACCTGCAAACGCATTTTGTCCAAAAATCCTAGAACCCGGTCCTTTCAGCACTTCCACCCTTTGGATGGCTTGAAGAGGAACAGGAATATTGACCATATGGTGACCGGTCTGAGGATCTGTGAGTTTGATGCCGTTGATCAACATGAGTGTCTGTTCAAAATTTCCCCCCCGGATTCCGATATCTGCCTGCACGCCGCTGACTCCCCTTTGTCTTACATCCACTCCCGGGGTAAATGAAAGAACCTCTTGTAAACTTCTCGCAGGAGTGGTTTCTATGGCCTTCCTGTTGATGACGGTAATGTTTCTGGAAACTTTGTTAAAAGGGATTTCCATCCTGTTTTCCATGATGGTTACTTCGCCCAAATCCACAGTCGTGGTATCCTGAGAGGCTTTCGCAGTGCCAAATGAAAGTAACAAACCCAATATCGTAAATCTAATCCGCATGAATAGCTGTGGTTTTTGATCCGGCAAAGTACCTAGGATTTATTTCGATTTCCAAATTTCCCTTTTTGCGCGAATGTTTGGTTTTTTGGGATTTGGGAGCTTAAAAATGAATTTTTTCTTCTGATCCTATTCTGTATTTTAGCCGAAATATTAAATAGTTGGAATTTATGATAAGAATTAAAAGTGTAAAAATTTTTGCGTTTGTCATTGCATTGGTTTTTGGACAGGACATTCGGGCCCAAGTAGTCACAGACAATAGAGACGGTGCGTTTACGGAATTTGGATATAGACAGGGAACCGCCTATCGTACCGCCTCAGGTAAGCCCGGTCCGATGTACTGGCAAAACGGTGCCGATTACCTGATTGACGTGGCTTTGGACGAAACCAACCATATCCTAAAAGGAAAAATCACCATCACCTACAAAAACAACAGCCCTGAGAATCTGGATTTTGTATGGCTTTACCTGGAACAAAACAGGTTTACTTCAGACTCAAGGGGACAACTGACCACTCCTGTACAGGGCAACCGCTACAACGGTGATGTGGATGGCGGTTATAAAATCGAAAATCTCAAAGCCCAAGTCGTCGGGAAAAACAGACCTGTTTCTGAGAAACACCTGGTCAGCGACACGAGGATGCAGGTATTTTTTGCAGAGCCCATTCCTGCCAATGGTGGAAAGGCGACTGTTTCTATGGGCTTCGAATACAAAATTCCTGAAAAAGGAATGGACCGCATGGGCCGCCTCAAGGTCAAAGACGGGACGATCTACGCCATGGCGCAGTGGTATCCTAAAGTCGCAGTATTCGATGATGTCGAAGGTTGGAATACTGATCCCTATCTTGGTGCAGGTGAGTTTTACCTAGGATATGGGGATTTTGAGTACAAGGTTACTGTTCCTTTTGACCACATTGTGGTTGCTTCCGGTGAATTGCTCAATCCTACCCAAGTTTTGACAAAAGAGCAGCAGAACAGGATGAATAAAGCTGCTCAAAGTGATGAGCGGGTGTACCTCATCAGCCCTGAAGAAGTGACAGATTATGCCAACCACCGCCCAAAACAGGATGGAACCATGACTTGGCATTTCAAAATCAACAATGCCCGGGATGTGGCTTTTTCCACATCCAAAGCATTTATCTGGGATGCAGCTAGGATCAACTTGCCAAGTGGAAAAAAAGCCATGGCACAATCTGTCTATCCAAAGGAAAGTGACGGGCAGGAAGCTTGGGGAAGATCAACTGAATACGGCAAAGCCTCCATTGAACATTATTCCAAAAAATGGTACGAATACCCTTATCCTGTTGCGGTCAATGTGGCCGCAGAAATCAACGGAATGGAATATCCGGGAGTCAACTTTTGTAGCTGGAGATCCAAAGGAGCAGGTTTGTGGGGCGTGACGGACCATGAGTTTGGACACAACTGGTTTCCGATGGTAGTCGGAACAAACGAAAGAAGACATGCATGGATGGATGAAGGATTCAATACTTTCATCAATTATTACAGTTTCCTGGAATTCAATAATGGGGAATATACCAACTCACTGATCCAAACAAGAAGATACCTTGGCTGGCTTACCAACAAAGACCGTGAACCTATCGCCACGCATGCTGACAGGACCCAATCCAATAACCTTGGAATGGTGGCCTATATGAAACCTGCATTGGGTCTGATTATGCTCAGGGAATATGTCCTAGGGGAGGAGCGGTTTGACAATGCTTTCAGGTCTTATATCAAAACATGGGCTTACAAGCATCCACAGCCCACGGATTTCTTCAACCATATAGAAAATGTAGCAGGCGAGAATCTGGACTGGTTCTGGAAGGGTTGGTTTTATAGCAATGCTAATATCGACCTCGCCATCAACAGCGTGCAGCCTTACGGAGCCAATTATTTGGTTTCACTATCCAATCTCGGCGAAATGCCGATGCCGGTATTGTTGGAAATTACCTACGATGACGGACAAAAAGAAAGAAGAATGCTTCCTGTAGAAATCTGGTTCAAAGGCAACCAATGGACGCACCTGCTCAAAGTAGATAAAAAAGTTGTCGGTGTTGAAATAGATCCTGACAAAGTGATTACAGATATCAATGTAGCCAATGACAAATGGCCTAGTGGTGTTTATAATGATTAACCTTCAAAAAGCCGAATCAATCGATTCGGCTTTTTGATTCATTGATTTGTGCTATTTCATGGAGGGTTTTTCCCAAATCTTCCAACATCGCCTTTGAAAATGCCTCAGGATTTTCTAAAGCCAGATTTTGCATTTCCCTGTCAATTTCAGCTTGCTCCTCCTTTGAAGCTGTTTGGAAACGCATTTTGAGGTTAATGATTCTTTCTTCCAATTTTTCTTAATTGAGGTTTATTTAATGTTTTTTCTTTATTTGGATTTTTTCTATTTCATAGTATTAATCCAATTCTTAATTAATTCCAATCCTTCTTGATGAATTGTTACCCTGCCGATTTCGGGCATGGCAGCACCTACTTGGTTGGTGGACATGCGGTAAGTCAGGATGGATTGGTCGGCCTGCCCGGGAACAATATCGTATTTGAATGTCCCCGCACCGAAGCCTGCCGCAACAGGGGTTTTGTTGATACCAAGTTTCAATGGATCTGTTTCTTCATAAGTCAAAAACAACCCTGAAGTGCTTGCGGGTCCATCAGCCCGGTGGCAATGTCCGCAGTTGATGTCTAAATAAGCTTTTGCGCGGAGTTCTAAGGAATTGGAAGAAATGTTATAATCCACCATGGCTGGATAAGTTGTTGGATCATTAAGATCCGAGAGGTATCCCATTTCTTGCCATTTGACGAGTTGGTTTTTTTCTCCTTCGGCAAATTTGATTTCATGGTTGAGATGCTTGGCTTTGACACCGATAGGAACAAGTTGCTCTTTCTCATTGTGGCAACTTTTGCATTGATTTTTGTTGGGCACGATGTAATTGATGACTTGCTCTTTGCCTTGAAGGTCTGTCCAAGCAACCTCGATTTCTGCTCCCACAACTTTGTATGTTGCATCGCTTTGATCTTCTTTCCAAACGTAAGGAAACGCATCCCAAACCCCGTTTCTTTTTACCATCAGGCGGGTTTCTATGATCCTTTTATCTGCCTCCGGTTTTCTGAAATCTGCAGGATAAAAGAAGTTCTTGATGATGACAGTATTGTCAGGGAAATCCATGCTGCCTTCAACCTCATCCCGGATGCTAGCAGCAGTACCCTCCGGCATCCATATAAACCTTGACTTGTGTGCATAATCAGTGAACAGGGACGAAGCAGGTTCATACAAAAGCACTCCCTCGTCAGGATTAAGAGATTTCAGTTTCCCTTTGAAAAAACCATATTCCGAAAGGTTTTTGAAAGGAATCTGACTGAAATCCAGAGAAGCAGTCTCGACCAAAGGCGCTTCTGTTTCTGAGATTTCGACTTTGCTGACTGCGGTTTGATCCTGTTTTTTTTCGCAGGAAAAAACCAAAAGCAGTAGGCCTAAAGCCAGGTTAATCGAAAAGTACTTTTTACCCGATTTCATAACTTAAAGATTCGCAATGGCACTGACATCTGTTTTGACCTGCACTTCACAATTGAAAGGCGCATAATCCTTTGAAGATTTGATATTGTCTTCCCCTTCCCAAAGGTCAAAAAGCGTAAAATGCATCTTTTCCATTTCCTTTTCCCTGATACAGATTTTCATTGGGTTTGATTGGATATTGTCTGATATGGTCTTGTCCCAAAACCCATCGTAGATAATATCCTGTGTTCGGGCAAAGCCATGGGCATTGTACACTGAAATCAGCTGCCCAAATTCCTTGGTGAAATCAGGGAAATGCCAGGTTCTTTGGTAGTCATTGTCATGTACAAAAACATTGGAGGTAAAAGGAGACCAATTTGGGGCATCCATCGGGAATCCTGTGACGTGGTAGTTGGCAATGGCGAGCCCCACTGTTTTGTTTTTGTGGATTCGGTTATCAAAAATTTCCACTTCCTTGGCAGCCAAAATGACGATGCCCGAACCGGGGGGGATCATCGTCACGGTATTTCCGTTGGGATCCTCACTCAGCGCAGTAGCAAAATTTTTATGGTTGTTGTGTAGGATTTCGTTGTTGTAGATTTTTGTGCCCCGCCCATCGGCCTTTGGAAGACCGGGAAGATTGAATACCAAAATCCCTCCTGAGTTATCTCTGACGGTATTGCCATAAACTTCGGCATTGTCAGAGTTTTCGATTTCTATTCCTGCCACATTACCAAAGGCTAGAGAATTCCGGACGATGATGTTCTCGGATTGACCGACATAGATTCCGGCATCTTTAGAATGGGAGGCGATGCATTCGTCGATCAGGACATTTTTACATTGGACAGGATAGATGGCGTAGGTGCCGTTTTTGGATTTGTCGCCATTGGTCCAGGTGACATTGACTTTTCGGAAGGTGATCCTGTCGCAGTGCTGTGATTTGATGCCGTCGCCGGGGGCATCTTCCACGCTGAGGTCTTGGATGGCGATGTTGTTGCCGACTAGTTTTACACCTTCTCCTCCTGATTTAAGGTCGCGGAAGGAAAGGACAGTTTCGGTCAGTCCCGCCCCTTTGATGGTGATGTGGTTTTTATTGTCTAAGATAAGTTGGGTTTTTAGAGCATAAAATCCTGATGGAATCTCAATCACCGAACTGTCTTCTGCCAAAACAAACTGCTCGATGACTTTCTCGATTTCTTCCTGCGTGGCTATTCTTAATTTGGAGGAATCAAAAGTGCTCTCCGTCGTGCTGCTGTTGCAGGAAAAAAATAGGGAAAGCAAAAAACCAATTCCCAAAAAAGGGGTCAATAGATGATGTTTTTTCATGGCGGGTTATGGGTTGTTTGGGGAGCACATCTGCCGCTTGACAAGGGAATGAGAATTGTTGCCAATTCGGAGATTGTGCAAAATTACCATTTATTGAGTGGGAGAACTATTGATAAAAATCAAAAAATCAGATGCTTGCGCGGATCCTGCTAAGGGTTTCCAGGCTCATATCGAGATAAGATGCGATCTGACCCACTGCTGCCTTTTGGATGATATGTGGTTGGTTTTCCATCAATTCAAGGTAGCGCTCTTTGGCGGTTTTGAACTTTGAAAAAATGAGGTGCTCCTCCAAAGCCACATAATATTGCTCCAGAATCAGCCGGTACAAATGCTCCAAATGACTGTCTTTTTCAAACAAATCCATTAAGTCTTGGTAGCTGATTTGGTACAGGTGGCAGTGCTCGAGGGCTTCGATGGTTTCATATGAAGGTTTTTGAGAAATAAAGCTAGCCATAGATGCAATGAATTCCCCCTGCATACTGAAGCTGATCGTGATGTCTTTATTATCTTTGAAATAATAACTTCGGACAAACCCTTTCTGAATAAATGAAAGCCGGTCGCATATTTCACCTTCCCGGATTAGGAAGCCTCCTTTAGGTATATTAGTTTCTTGAAGTTTCCCGACAAACCGCTCCAAGGATTCTTGTGGGATGTTAGAAAATTTTTGAAGGATATTGAGGATGGTTTCCATCTTTGGAATATTTGGTATACCGAAAGAAATGTCAAATCAGATATTCAGGTATGTGGTTTATCTGAAAACGTCAACCTAAAATAAGATAGAAAACTTCATTTTGGACTTTTTACACGGTTAGGGTTGTCTTCCAAGAATGATTTCCATCCTGCCGTCCGGCCTCTTGTCTGCAGCCTTCCATCGTGAAAATGATGGCAGAGGGCTACAGCGAGTGCATCAGTCGCATCAAGAAGCTTTGGGATTTCTTCTATTTTGAGCAGGGTTTTGAGCATTTCTGCCACTTGGAATTTCGAAGCATTTCCATTTCCGGTGACAGATTGCTTGACTTTTTTGGGAGAATATTCCGTAATCGGAATGTCTCTCGCCAAAGCTGCGGCCATCGCGACGCCCTGAGCACGTCCTAGTTTGAGCATGGATTGGACGTTTTCGCCATAGAATGGCGCTTCTAAAGCCACCGTGTCAGGATGAAATTCATCAATAATACCTGTGACTCTCTCAAATATCTTTTTCAGCTTCAATTCATGCCCGACATACTTTTTGAGATGGATGACACCAAACTGCAGTAGACTGTACTTTTTACCTTCAATCAGGATCAAACCATAGCCCATCACATTGGTGCCGGGATCAATCCCCAAAATTATTTTTTCCTTTGCGTCTTTTTTATCTTCTTTACTCATTACCGCAAGTTAAAGCAATTCATGCTAACATTTTACCTTTTATTTGGGATAGTTTATGGGCTCATGTTGCTTTTATTGGGCAAAACCTGGAAGCAAAATCCCCAAATTTTCCCGAAATATAGAGAGCCTGAGTTGGTTACCATTTTGATTCCTTTCAGGAATGAAGAACAAAATATTCCGACACTTTTTGGCCAATTGTCAGGCCTTTCCCATAGGCCGCTACAGCTTGTTTTTATCAATGACCATAGTGAAGATGCTGGGAAAAAGAAGCTTGATGAATTGATTGAATCGCTATCAGATGAGCAATTGGACGTCATTTCCCTGGAAAGCGAAGGTGAAGGAAAGAAAGCCGCACTGAAAACCGGAATCAAAAAAGCCTTTGGAAGTCTTGTTCTGACCACCGATGCAGATTGTTTTCTTCCCAAGGATTGGGTGGAGAAAATGATCCGCCCCTTTTCCGATGAAAGTATAAAAATGGTCGCAGGTCCTGTTTTACCCAAAGGAGATATCGGTTTTTTTGAAAACTTCCAACAGATCGAATGGGCAAGTATTTTATTGGTGACACAAGCCGGGTTTTATTTTCAATCGCCGATCATGTGCAGTGCGGCCAATATGGCTTATAGAAAATCAGCCTTTTTGGAGGTAGAGGGATATCTGGGGAATGAGGGTCTTTTGTCGGGCGATGATGAGTTTTTATTGAAAAAGATGGTCAATAAATTCGGGCCTGAATCTGTTGTCTACCTCCAGGAAAGCCTTGTTTACACCCAACCGCAAGGTTCTTGGAAGGCACTCTTTTCACAAAGAATCAGATGGGCATCCAAATGGAAGTCCCACAAATCATTCTCCCATACCTTGGCTTCAGTCCTGCCGGTTGCTGTTCAGGTTGCCTTCCTATGGAGTTTTTCCCTCCTTTTTATGGGAATCCCCGGGATGTTGGTATTTGCAGCAGTCTGGATTTTGAAGATTTACTTTGAAACACAAACCTTGGGAAATGTTTTGAGGAGTTTTGGAATTAGACCGCAATGGATCTGGTTTTTGTTCACGGGAATAGTCCATCCTGTTTATGTTCTTGTAAGTGCATTCGGGGCTTTATTTGTAAAATTTGAGTGGAAAGGAAGATATTCTTCTGGGAAGGGTTAATTTTGGGTCTGAATACAAAATAAAATGACTGACAATGAGTTTGATTTACTGGATGAATTGTATTTCGTCCAGCCCTTTAGTTACCTGAAAGAAACCTTGGGATGGGAAGACCAAAGGCTTTTGGTTACCTTGAAAGCTCTCCATTCGAAAGGATATATCAAATGTCTTTTTGCACCTGACGATGAGGTTTTCGGTACGGTGGATTTTGAAGCAAAAGGAAAGGATTTATTTTACCTCGCCACCAAAAAAGGCCTTATGGAACATAATGCCCTCTAAAAAAACCGACGTGACCGTACAACTAGTCAAATATCAAAAGAAGGAACTTGAGCTCAAAGCACTCTTGGAAATCACCCAGGCAATCAATGAAAATAAGTCTGCGGCGGTGCTTTTTGACATATTCAAATTTACTTGCCTGGTACATTTGAATATCAAGTCGATTCTTTTGTACATGTCAAACCATGACCACTTTGAAAAAAAAATAAGCCATGGGATCAAAAGCAAAGTCCCTGATGCTATTCTTTCTGAAAAAATAAATTTTGACAAAGCGAGCGGGGAATTAAATATTGAGGTGGGTGAAGGTTTTTCGTTTGCTGAACTTGAAAATTACCTTCCTGTTTTCCACAAGGAGAAAATGCTTGCCATTCTTTTTCTCAAAAAGAAAGATGAAAAAGAGGACTTAGACCTTGATTTTACCCAAGCCCTGACCAATATCATGGTGGTGGCATTGGAAAACAAGCGCTTTGCCAAGCGGCAACTTGAGCAGGAAAGGCTCAACAAAGAAATGGAAATAGCCTCCAATGTGCAGCGGATGCTTTTTCCTGCAGTCCTTCCGCAGACTGATAAGCTCAAAGCCAAAGTGACTTACATTCCCCATTCTACGGTAGGCGGGGATTATTATGATCTGATCCAAAAATCCGAGGAAGAGGTCTTTTTCTGTATTGCCGATGTCTCAGGCAAAGGTATGCCGGCGGCTTTGCTGATGTCCAATTTCCAGGCAGCATTGAGGACCTTGCTGAGGAGTTCTTCTGATTTGAAAATGATCGTGGAGCAGTTGAATTATACCATCTTTGACAATACCAAAGGGGAGCGCTTCATTACTTTTTTTCTCGGATATTATAATTACAAAAAAAGGGAACTGACCTACATCAATGCCGGGCACAATCCTCCGGTATTGTGTTGGGAGGGAGAAAAAAGGACGGAGACATTGGGTGCAGGGACGACTGTACTTGGGGCATTTGAGGAATTGCCATTCCTGGAAGTGGGCAAAAGAATCCATCTTAAAGGCTTTACACTTCATCTTTATACGGATGGCTTGACCGAAAGCTTTGACAAGAATGAAAAGGAATATGGAGATGACCGCTTCAATCAATTTGTCAAAAACCACCTTTGCCTTGATCCAAGTGTGTTTCATCAGCTGTTTTTCGAGGAATTGAGAATTTTTTCCACCGGTGGTGAGCAAAGGGACGACATTACCCTGCTCAGCTTAAGACTGCAATAGCATGGTTTGGATGCATCATGTGCCATCAATCATCCCGAAAGTTTTCGATAAATTTATCTGGAATAAAAACCGGGATGAAAAGACGATTTACCTGACCTTTGATGATGGTCCTGTGCCAGGGATTACGGATTTTGTACTGAATGAACTTTCAAAAAGAGGGATGAAAGCTACGTTTTTTATGGTAGGCGCCAATGTCGAAAAGCATCCTTACCTTGCCAAAGAAGTACTCCAAGAAGGTAACGGAATCGGTAACCACACTTATAACCATTTGGACGGATACCGAAATCCTGATGCCTTGTATCTGGAAAATATTGAAAAGTGCCAGAAGATCCTTCAGGATACACTTGATGTAAGCCCGGTAAATTTCCGTCCACCATATGGAAAGATTTCCAAAACCCAATCTAAGCTTGTACTTGCACATCATCAGATCGTCATGTGGGATGTTTTGTCAGGAGATTATGACCAGGATCAAAGTGCGGAGAAATGCCGGTCCAAAACCATACAGTATAGCAGAAACGGATCCATCGTACTTTTTCACGACCAACAAAAAACAGAAAGGGTTGTTAAGAAGGTGTTGCCCGATTACCTGGATTTTATAAAAGATAAGGGCTTCCAAACAGGCTTGTTATGATTTATGGATTGGCGGTAATAGTTGTTTTTTTATTGCTGCTGCAGGATTTTTTGCTTGTGGCTTTGCTTCAGATGAATTTTGAAAAATACGACGAAGCCCAAAAACCGGATTTTCCAAAAGTCAGTGTATTGATCCCCTGTAGGAATGAAGCCCAAAACTTACCGCGTTGTCTTGATTCCATAGAGAAACTTGATTATCCAAAAGACAGTATCCAATTTGTCTTTGGTAATGACAGGAGTACGGACGGGACTGCTGACATTTTGCAGAAATGGGTAAATGTACATCCTAATTCCATTATGGTCGAAATCACCGAAGGCGATCAAAAAAGGAGGAATGGAAAAGCCAATGCCCTTTCCCAAATGGATAAGGTTGCTGTTGGAGAATTTTTTCTGTTTACTGATGCAGATTGTGCAGTATCTCCGCAATGGATAAATTCGATGTTATTGGCGCAAAAAAGTACTGGATCTGGTATAGTGACAGGAATCACGCATATAGGTTCAGATTTATTGTTTGGAAAAATGCAAGCTTTCGATTGGTGGCTTTCCTTGGGGATGGTTAAAGTAATCAATGACCTTGGCATCTCTGTGACTTCTATGGGAAACAATATGTTGATCACCAAGGAGGCCTATGATTCAGTAGGAGGTTTTGAAGGAATCCCTTTTTCACTCACCGAGGACTTTGAGATGGGGAAGGCTATCGAAAAGAATGGATACAAAGCAATACATCATGTCTCAGGGGAGAATTTGGTAGAGACATTACCCCAACAAAATCTAAAAGGATTGTTGGGACAAAGGAAGAGGTGGATGTATGGAGCTATGAAGTTGCCTTTGTATTGGAGGGCGGTATTGGCTATGCAGGTTTTGTTTTTTCCTGCTATTATTTTCCTGTGTTTTTTACAGCCTTTTGAAGGAGTCAATGTTTGGCTGGTGAAAGTGGCAATCCAATCCCTGTTTATTTACCGGTTTGCTTTCAAAACCGATCAAAAATTGAGAATTTCCACTTTGTTCCTTTTTGAAATATATTATTTGTTTACCTCATGGTCCACAATAGTTTATTATTTTTGGCCGTCCAAAACAGACTGGAAAGGAAGAAAATACGGATGAAGTTTACAGATACACATGCCCATATCTATTCTGACAAATATAATGGGGATAGGGATGAAGTAATTAGGAGGACCATAGAGAATGGTGTCCATAAAATCTACATGCCAAATGTTGATGTGGATTCCATTGATGCGATGTTGGAGGCAGAGTTGAATAACCCCGGGATCTGTATTCCAATGATGGGTTTGCATCCCTGCGATGTAAATGCTGAATTCGAAAAGCAGCTTTACATCATGGAAGAATGGATCGAAAGGCGGGAATTTGCAGGAATCGGTGAAACGGGATTAGATCTGTATTGGGACAAGACTTTCTTTGAGCAGCAAAAGGAGTCGCTTAAAATCCAGATCCAATGGGCAAAGAAAAAGAAATGGCCTATCATTTTGCACTGCCGGGAATCCATGGATGAGACCATCGCCATCATCAGGGAAGAAAAAACGGATGACCTGAAAGGGATCTTCCATTGTTTTACTGGGTCAGTAGAGCAAGCCAAGGAAATCATTAAATTGGGTTTTTTGCTCGGAATCGGTGGCGTTTCAACATACAAAAATGGAGGTTTGGATAAAGTATTGCCCGAAATCGGTTTGGAACACCTGGTATTGGAAACCGACGGACCATACCTAGCACCCGTGCCACATCGGGGCAAAAGAAATTCCACAGAATACATTCCTTTGATTGCGCAGCGGGTTGGAGATTTGACGATGAACACTTTGGAGCGGGTTTCTGAGGTTACTGAAGAAAATTCAAGAATAATATTCCACCATTACCGGCCATGAATTATAAAATAATCAGGATCAATACAGCCGCCAAAAATGCAGTGCATTCTTCCGTACTCATTATATATACGGGAGGCACCTTAGGAATGGCTTATGATGAATCCGGTGCATTGGTCCCCTTCAATTTTGGTCAGATCATGGAAAAGGTCCCAACTTTGACCAATATGAACATTGCCATTACGGTTATTTCTTTTCCAGAACCGATTGATTCCTCCAATATCAACATGCAGCATTGGTTTGACATGGCCTACATTATCTATGAAAATTATGACAGCTATGACGGTTTTGTGATTTTGCATGGCACAGATACCATGGCGTATTCTGCTTCGATGATGAGCTATATGCTGAATGGACTGAGCAAGCCTGTGGTATTTACAGGGGCGCAGTTGCCGATCTCTGCTATGCGCTCAGATGCAAGGGAAAACCTGATGACTGCCTTGGAGATTGCTTCTGCAAAATCAAACGGAAAGCCGGTGGTACCTGAAGTCTGTATTTTTTTCAACCATATGTTATTGAGAGGCAATCGATCCAAAAAGGTGCAGAGTGTCCATTTTGATGCTTACGAATCTGAAAACTATCCTGCCTTAGCGGAAGCAGGGATTATCATTGATTATAATTTTGCAGCGATAAGACCATATGAACAAATCAAGAAACTGAAGTTTTTCAACAAGCTGGACAACAATGTGATCATCATCAAACTTTTTCCCGGCATCACAGCAGCAGTCTTGGATTCCTGTTTCAGCATCAAGGGACTTAGGGGAGTGGTATTAGAAACCTACGGTTCCGGCAATAGCCCAAGTGAAAAGTGGTTTACAGAATCCTTGGAAAGGGCGGTTAAAAAAGGAATAATCATCCTCAATGTATCACAGTGCAATGGCGGTAGGGTTATTCAGGGAAGGTACCATACCAGCAAAGACCTGAAAAGAATCGGCGTATTGAGTGGCAGTGATATCACCACCGAAGCGGCGGTCACCAAGATGATGTTTCTTTTGGGCAATGAAATAGATGATTCCGAAATCAGGAGAAAACTCGTATTGCCCATAGCAGGTGAAATGTCTCCGCCAAATTAAGGGCCTTTTTTTAAGGGAGAAGTTTGGATAGCCTCTGATTAATTTATTTCTTTGCACTCCGATTCAGAAAATGGATCAACTAGAGAGGTGTCCGAGTGGTTGAAGGAGCACGCCTGGAAAGTGTGTATACCTCTAAAGGGTATCGAGGGTTCGAATCCCTTCCTCTCTGCAAAAAGATAAGCTATAGGCTTATCTTTTTTTTTGAATTTATTTATTTTTTTGACTCCTGTAGTAATTTTTACCTCCATTTAAGAAGGCTTATTTTTTGTTTTAAATCAAAATTCCGAAGGATTTCTTCATTCAAACCCCTTAAATCCTGTTTTCATTCCTTTTAATTCCCGTCTATGTCCATTTATATAAATTTTCTAAACCTTTCATTTTCCTTGATTTAGCTTTCGGGAAATTCTGTCTCAAAAGCCCATAAGTCATTTTCAAAAAATTTATGAAAGTTTCCTTTGCATTTTGAAATGAAAAAATGATAACTTTAAAATCTCATTATTAATTTAGAAACCGTTTAACCTTTATTTAATTCTCTTTAAAATCTACATTATGAAAAAGTTAATCGCTTTGTTCATGCTTTCCGGAATTTTGATGTTTCCGGTTACTACGAAAGCTCAAGACGCAGATGCACAAGACACTGCAGCAGTTGAAACCACTGAAGTTGTGGAAGCAGCTCCAACAGAACCGGCTATCGTCGATGACGAGGTCATGGCTGAAGAGCAAGGATTCCACCAAATTATCAAAGAAAAGTTCATCGAAGGTGATCCAACTTACATGTCTCCAGTATTGATCTGTTTGATCTTAGGTCTAGCTGTAGCACTTGAAAGAATCGTTACTTTGAACCTTTCTACAACAAACACAAAGAAATTATTATCAAAAGTAGAAGCAGCTTTAGAACAAGGCGGTATCGAAGCGGCTAAAGATGTTACTAAAAACACTAAAGGCCCTGTAGCTTCTATCTTCACTCAAGGTTTGATGAGATACACTGAAGGTATCGAAATGGTTGAAAAATCAATTATTGCCTACGGTTCTGTAGAAATGGGCAGGTTGGAAAAAGGTTTGGTTTGGATTTCACTATTCATCTCACTTGCTCCAATGTTGGGTTTCATGGGTACGGTTATCGGTATGATCGGTGCATTTGATGCTATCGAAGCTGCAGGTGATATATCTCCTTCTCTTGTTGCCGGTGGTATTAAAATCGCCCTTTTAACAACTGTAGCAGGTTTGATCGTTGCGATTATTCTTCAATTGTTTTACAACTACTTGGTTTCCAAAATCGATTCTTTGGTGAATGATATGGAGGATGCTTCCATTTCATTGGTTGATATCCTAGTGAAGCATAAATTATCAAAATAATATTGATTGAGCATTAGTTCAATTGATTCTTCACATTAACTAAAGAAAAACTAAATATGGATTCTATAGATATTTTCCTATACGTAGCTGATATTTTAGTGATTGTCGGGATTATTTTAGCGGTGGTGATGCCATTGATAAAATCATTTGACGATCCTAAAAGCTTATTAAAATCAGCGCTAGCAATAGTGGTTTTAGCAGTATTATTCTTTATTGCTTATTCCATTTCTGATGGTGAGGTCCTACCTAAGTTTGCGAAAGAGCCTTTTAACCTCACTGAGGGCATGTCCAAATTCGTAGGAGGTTCTCTAATTATGACTTATGTAATGACAATTGTTGCATTGGCAGGTATAGTAATTACTGAAATCACTAAAGCAATAAAATAATGGCAAAAGGTAAAAACAGAACATCTCAAGAGGTAAATGCAGGTTCCATGGCGGACATTGCTTTTCTGTTGCTTATCTTCTTCCTGGTCACCACTACTATTGCCTCTGATAAAGGTATTCAAAACCTTCTTCCTCCTAAGCAGGATCCTAATGTAGAGCCACCAGAAATTGATTTGAACAAAAGAAACATCTACAATATCTTGATCAATGCAAATGATCAACTTCTCATCGAGGATGAGTATGTTGAAAATACTGATTTGCTTTCAGAAGATATCAAAGATTTCCTTTTGAATTTTGGTGCCCCAGATGAAGAAGCAGTGGCTTTATTTAACAGCCTTCCACAATCTCTGAAGGCAAGGGCAAATAGAGATCCAAATTCTTCGGATCACCCCATGAATGGGGGTGCAGTTGTTTCAATCAAAACCAATAGAGGCACGAGTTATGAGAAATACCTAGAGGTGCTAGATCAGGTAAAAAGAGCATATTTTGAAATCTATGCTGAAAGGGTTGGTTTGACCTCAGACCAATACAGGGCATTGACAGGTAAAAACCCTGCTGAAAAAGCACTGATTGACAAAGGCAAAGAAGGTATTCCTTTAGCGATCTCAATTGCAGAACCGGATAAAATAGGAGGAAATTGATATGGCAAAGTTTAAGAAAAAAACCAAGACTTCGGAAAACATTCCGACCTCGGCATTACCTGATATCATCTTCATGCTCTTGTTTTTCTTCATGGTTACTACTGTGTTGAGAGAGCAGGACATCCTTGTTGAGCAAAAATTGCCTCAGGCAACCCAACTTCAGAAATTGGAGAAAAAGACGTTGATTTCTTATCTATTTGTTGGGAAACCGAAAAACACCAATCTATATGGTACCGAACCAAGGATACAGGCGAATGACGTGTTGATCAATACAAAGGATATTATCCTTTGGGTAAACCAAGAAAAAGATAAACTTTCTGAGGCTGAAAGAGACCAAATTACAATCTCAATGAAAGCTGACAGGGACGTAAAAATGGGTCCGATCTCAGACATTCAATTTGAATTGAGAGAAGCAGATGCACGTAAATTATTATATGCATCGACCGGAAAGGTTCAGAATTAATAAATTTCAAATTTCAAATCATAAAGCTATCCCATTGGGATAGCTTTTTTACTTTTGTTTAAATGGAAGTTTTGGAAATTACTCGAAAGAAAAAAGTTCAGAACGCTTGGGCCATGTATGACTGGGCCAATTCTGTCTATAGCTTGGTAATCACCTCTACTATATTCCCTGTTTATTTCAATGGAGTGACCAAGTCCGATGAATATGGGGATGTAGTTTCATTTTTTGGATTCAAGATTGTGAATACAGTTTTGTATTCTTATTCCATATCTTTTTCCTTCTTGGTAATCGCCTTGATTTCTCCTTTACTTTCCGGAGTGGCTGATTACAGTGGGAAAAAACTCTTGTTCATGAAATTATTCGCCTATTTAGGTTCTATAGCTTGCATAGGTTTATACTTTTTTGACAGTAATAATTTAGAATATGGGATTATTTGTGCCGTATTGGCAAGTATTGGCTATGCAGGAAGTATAGTTTTCTATAATGCCTTCTTACCTGAAATAGCGAATGAGGAAGAATTTGATTTTTTGAGTGCAAGGGGTTTTGCACTTGGGTATGTGGGAAGCGTAATTTTGTTAGTCTTGAATTTATTTATGATCCAATCTCCTGAGACTTTTGGATTGACAGATGGAAGTCAGGCTGCCAGATGGTCATTCCTGATTACAGGTTTTTGGTGGGCAGGATTTGCTCAGATTCCTTTCAGATATTTACCTGATAATCCATACAATAGAAAGGTAAAGAAGGCGCTATTTTTAAAGGGCTATCGGGAAATAAATAAAATTTTCCAAATAGTAAAGAAGACTAAAGTTATGCACAGGTTTTTAGCAGCCTTCTTTTTTTACAGCATGGGGGTGCAGACAGTCATGTATCTTGCAGCCACTTTTGGAGACAAAGAACTTGGTC
The DNA here is from genome assembly GCF_024813435.1 of Aquiflexum gelatinilyticum. NCBI lineage: Bacteria > Pseudomonadati > Bacteroidota > Cytophagia > Cytophagales > Cyclobacteriaceae > Aquiflexum > Aquiflexum gelatinilyticum. The sequence continues at coordinate 8,387 of NZ_JANAEZ010000008.1, read as the reverse complement.
TGCCTGGAGATAAATTGATTGTTACCATATTGATTATTCAGATCGTAGCTATTGGAGGAAGCTACCTGTTTGCTTACTTGTCCAAGAATTTAGGAAATAAGATTTCCCTTGTGATCATGGTTTTTGTTTGGGTTTTAATTTGTGGCGCAGCTTATTATGTTACCAATGAATATCAATTTTACGCTTTGGCTTTTGTAGTTGGAATGGTAATGGGAGGTATCCAATCCCAATCGCGTTCAACCTATTCTAAATTGATACCTAAAGATACAACCCAACATGCTTCCTTCTTTAGTTTCTATGATGTGACAGAAAAAATTGCCATCGTTTTGGGTACTTTTTCATATGGGATCATCGAGCAGATTACCGGAAATATGAGAAACAGTTCATTGGCTTTAGGTTTATTCTTCTTTGTTGGGCTTGGTTTTTTACTTTTGTTAAGGATTCCAAAACAGGATTTTCAAAATATTGTTGAAATAAAGAATGCTTGAAATAATTGAGGGAAATAGGGTTTCAGAATTGGATAAAGCTTTTGCCAAATCAGAAGGAATGTCATCATGGGATTTGATGGAAAGGGCAGCCATATCTTTTTTCAACTGGTTTAAGCTTCATTTTACAAATTTCCCCAATGAGATTTTTATTTTTTGTGGACCCGGCAATAATGGAGGGGATGGGTTGGCTGTGGCGCGATTACTTGAAATGGATGGTTTCAAGGTAGCTGTGGTTACTTTTGAGGATTTTTTAAATTGTAGCCAAGACTATCAAATCAATTTTACTAAGCTCCCTTTGGGTATCAAAGTATTGGTTTATGAAAGTTTAGAATTTGATCTTTTAAAAAATTGTATCTGCATTGATGCTATCTTCGGTGTCGGAGTCAATAGACCACTTTCTGGCAAGTACTTGAAGACTATCAATTCATTAAATAAGGTAAACGCAAAAAAAATCGCTATAGATTTGCCTTCAGGTATACCGGCTGACACTATTTTGGAAGGAGACGCATTTCAAGCTGATTTCACTTGTACTTTTCAATTGCCAAAACTCGGACTATTGATTCCTGAGCATGCAGATTTTACAGGGAAGATCGAAGTATTGGATATTGGAATTCCAGAACCGTTTTTAACATCATTTAGCCAAAAAAAGTATTATGTTCAAAAAAAGGATATTCCATCTTTTCATAGAAAATTCAACAATTTTAGCCACAAAGGGGATTTTGGAAGAATTTTGTTGATTGGAGGTGATCAAGGAAAGATGGGAGCAATTTTACTTTGTTCTAGGGCAGCGTTGAGGACGGGAAGTGGGTTGGTTCATGTGCTTGCCCCATTGGATGAAAGGTTAGTCATACAGGTTGGGGCACCTGAAGTGATGGTTGTAAATGATTTTAGTCTATCTGACCTTGGGATCTTTGATGCGATTGGTATAGGCCCCGGATGGGGATTGGAAGTTGACCCTAATTATTTTGAAATGATCCTGCAATCTTTCAATTCACCTGTAGTAATTGATGCAGATGGTTTAAATATTCTTTCAAAAAATCCGAATTTGCTAAAGGCTATTCCGCCAAACAGTATCCTTACTCCTCATATCAAAGAGTTTGAAAGGTTAGCGGGTCCGTTCAAGGACCAAATTGAAAGGCTTGAAAAAGCAAGGGAATTCTCAATTAATCATAAAGTTTTTTTGGTGTTGAAAGGGGCATTTACTTGTATCACTTGTCCTGATGGCTCTCAGTATTTTAATTCTTCAGGCAATAAATATATGGCAACAGCAGGATCAGGAGACGTCTTGACAGGGATGATTACCTCATTTCTCGGTCAAGGGTACGATTCTTTAAGCGCTGCGATTTGTGGTGTATTTCAGCATGGATTGGCAGGCGAATTGGCTTCGGTGAAAAAAAGAAGGGGAATGGTAGCATCAGATATATTGGAAACCATCCCACAGACTTATTTAAATCTTGATATTGAGTGAATTTTATTTACCGGAGTAAGAACTATAACAATTTCCTGATGGTTGCATTAAGAGTCTTTTCAATCTGATGAATAAAGAAAAATTAATACTTTGGACCATTGCCGCCATTAATTTCACCCACATAGTGGATTTCATGATTTTGATGCCTCTTGGGCCGCAGTTGATGCGGATATTTGAAATCACCCCTAGGGAATTTGGATTGCTGGTTTCTTCATATACGTTCAGTGCCGGTATCAGCAGCTTTTTGGGCGCTTTTGTTTTGGATAAGTATGACCGAAGGACAATTCTATTGTGGGTGTTTACAGGATTTCTGCTCGGAACCATTGCTTGTGCTCTTTCTCCAAATTATTCTGTATTATTGATTTCCAGGATTATTTCAGGTGTTTTTGGAGGCCTTACTTCCGCCTTGATTATGGCTATTATCGGTGATGTGATTCCCGATGCCCGTAGGGGTAAAGCTATGGGATTGGTCATGGCTGCATTTTCTGTAGCTTCGGTTGTGGGAGTTCCCTTTGGCCTATTTATAGCAAGTATTTCCAATTGGCATGCCCCATTTATTTTCTTGGCTAGTCTTTCTTTGGGTATTCTGTTTTTGATTTTCAAATATATCCCATCAATTACAGCCCATATAAACAGCCATTTAGTCAAACCAACACCTATACAAGTCATCAGAAGAGTAACCAGAAACAATAATCAGATGAGAGCCATTTCCCTCACTATCATGATGATGTTTGGTCAATTCATGATTATTCCTTTTTTGAGTCCGTATATGGTTGCTAATGTTGGCTTTTCTGAAATCCAGCTCACCTACATCTATATGGCAGGTGGCCTATTTACTATTTTTACCTCCCCTTGGGTTGGTAAATTGACAGATAATCATGGTAAGATTAAAGTTTTTACTGTGTTTATGACTTTGAATATTATCCCTATCGGGCTGATTACCCATTTGGGGCAAACTCCAATTCCATTTGTATTGATGATATCCACTTTGTTTTTTGTGACTTCCAACGGGCGAATGGTTCCAGCGGCAGCTTTGATTACGGGAACCGCAAAAGCCGAAAACAGAGGCAGTTTCTTAAGCTTCAATTCTGCTGTCCAACAATTAGCTGCAGGAATAGCTTCTTTTATTGCTGGATTGATTTTGGTGGAAGGAGAAGCCGGAATATTGCTTAATTTCAATATTGTTGGTTATTTGGCAATTTTCTTCAGTCTGTTATGTATTCCTTTAGCCCGAAGAATAAAGGTTATTGATATCGGTGCGCCTTCGGTGAACCTTGCAGATAATTTGGAAGTTGAAAAAAGTATATAAAAAAAGCCGCATCAAGCGGCTTTTTTTATTAAAATTCAGCGTGTCCGGGCGTTCGCGGAAATGCTATTACATCTCTGATGTTTCCCATCCCGGTGACGAATAAGACCAATCTTTCAAAACCAAGTCCAAATCCGGCGTGTGGTGTCGATCCAAACCTTCTTGTGTCAAGGTACCACCACATTTCCTCGGTTGGAATGTTCATTTCTTCCATTCTTTTGGTAAGGTAATCCAATCTTTCTTCCCTTTGCGATCCTCCGACAATTTCCCCAATTCCGGGGAACAAAATATCCATAGCCGCCACTGTTTTGCCATCATCATTCTGCCTCATGTAGAAAGCTTTGATATCTTTAGGATAATCCGTCAATATCACCGGCTTGTTAAAATGTTTTTCGACTAAGTATCTTTCATGCTCAGATTGCAAATCAACTCCCCATGATTCTACCAGGTATTGGAATTTCTTTTTCTTATTATGGTTGGAATTTCTGAGAATATCAATGGCCTCAGTGTAGGTTATTCTTTGAAATTCATTTTCTACTACAAACTTGAGCCTATCAATAAGCCCCATTTCACTTCTCTGATCAGCTTTTTTGGTGGTTTCTTCTTCAGCAGCTCTTTTGTCTAAAAACTCCAAGTCATCTTTACAGTTTTCCAAAGCATAAGAAATCACAAATTTCAAGAAATCTTCGGCAAGATCTTGGTTGTCCTGTGCATCATAGAATGCCATTTCAGGCTCAATCATCCAAAATTCGGCAAGATGCCTTGCTGTATTTGAATTTTCTGCCCTGAAAGTCGGCCCAAAAGTATATATATCTGCCAAGCCCATCGCAGCAAGCTCACCTTCAAGCTGACCTGATACTGTCAGGTTTGTTTCTCTTTCAAAAAAATCTTCTTTAAAGTTGATTTTCCCCTGATCCGTCAAAGGTGGGTTTTTCAAATCCAATACAGTAACCTTGAAAGTTTCGCCGGCACCTTCTGCATCCGAAGCTGTAATGATAGGAGTATGGATATAAAAGAAGCCCTTGTCATTGAAATACTTGTGAACAGCAAATGCCAGTGCATGCCTTACCCTAAAGACTGCTCCGAATGTATTTGTTCGGATTCTTAGGTGAGCAATTTCTCTCAGAAATTCTAAAGAGTGCTTTTTTGGCTGCAAAGGATATGTTTCTGCATCTGCTTCTCCCAGAATTTCAATTGAAGAAGCTGAAATTTCAGCCTGCTGACCAGCACCTTGGGAGGCCACGATCTTTCCATTGATTTTCAGACAAGCACCTGTGGTGACTTTCTTTAGGATGTCCTCCTCAATCAAAGCAGGATCTGCTACTACTTGGTAATTATTGATAGTAGATCCATCATTGATGGCAATGAATGTTACATTTTTATTGCTTCTCTTAGTTCTCACCCAGCCCATAATGGTGGCATCCTGACCGATATGATCATTTTCGAGAAGTTTTTTTATTTTGATTCTTTTATTGAAAGACATAGAAAAGAAAGATTGATTTTGAATGAATTATACCCATCTATGATGGATTGTTAAAGGGAATGCAAAAAAACGATTAAATAAGCTTTTTATCAATAATTTGTTCTTATTTCCTAAATTTGAAATATTGAAAGTATAAGAAATACCGTTTTTGGTAAGCCTTCATTCTAAATTCTTTTGAAATATATTTGAGTATGCAAAAACTACATTTAAGTCAGGTACTTTCCCAAAAACTTTCTCCACAGCAGATTCAATTCATCAAACTGCTTCAGGTTCCGACTGCTGAATTGGAATCCCGTGTGGAGGAAGAACTCGAAATAAACCCGGCTTTGGAGGAAGGAAAAGAGGAGGAAAGCAGTGAATCAGAGGATAATGATTATGAAGATACCTTTGAGGATGAAGCAGGGTTTGAAGACAAAGATGTAAATATTGATGATTATCTGAGTGATGATTACAGTGGCTATAAAATGCAGGGAGATGGCAATTATTCTCCTGATGAGGATGACAGGGAAATCCCAATATCCGGTGGCGCTTCCTTGCATGAGCAGCTGATTACGCAATTGGGATTTTTAAAGTTAAATGAAAGACAAAAGCTCATCGGAAGGCAGCTTATTGGAAGTATCGAGAATGATGGTTATATAAGGAGGGATTTGGAAGCAATAATCAATGATTTGGCTTTTAGCCAAAATATTGAAACAGATCTGGATGAGGTTGAAGAAATTTTGAGAAAAATTCAAAATTTTGATCCTGCCGGTATCGCAGCTAGAAACCTTCAGGAGTGCCTTTTGATCCAACTTGAAAGAAAGGAGCATCCTGATGACCCCGTTGTCCAAAATTCAATAAAGATCATCGTTGATTGTTTTGATGAATTCACAAAGAAACACTATACCAAAATCCAGAAGAAACTCGATTTGAACGATGATGATATCAAGGATGCTGTGAATATGATAACACGCCTGAATCCCAAGCCTGGGGGGACTTCTGACGGTTTGATCAAGACACAATATATAATCCCTGATTTTATCCTGACAAATGTCAATGGAAAGTTTGAGATTTCTTTGAATTCAAAAAATGCACCTGAACTCAGGGTAAGCAGGTCTTATTCTGAAATGTTTGATGCTTATGATAAAAGCGATAAAAAGGATAAAAAGCTGAAAGATACGGTCACATTTGTCAAACAAAAACTGGATGCGGCCCGATGGTTTATAGACGCAATTAAACAAAGGCAGCAAACTTTATTGAAAACCATGCAGGCTATTCTCGATTATCAGGAAGAGTTTTTTATTGATGGTGAGGAGACAAAGCTGAAACCCATGATTTTAAAGGATATTGCCGATAAGATTGAAATGGATATTTCAACAGTTTCCCGCGTGGCAAATAGTAAATCCATCCAAACAGAAGTTGGAATTTTTCCCTTAAAATATTTTTTCTCAGAAGGAATTGCTACCGATTCCGGAGAAGATGTTAGCAATAAAGAAGTAAAGAGTGTCCTTCAGGCCATGGTCGATGGTGAAAGTAAAAAAAGACCACTTTCTGATGACAAATTGGTAAAAATCCTGAATGACAAAGGGTATAATATTGCAAGAAGGACCGTTGCCAAATACAGGGAGCAATTACAAATACCTGTTGCTAGACTTAGAAAGGAACTTTAAGTGGCACGAAAATTAGCTTTGTTGGTTTCATACCTTTTTCAGCCGCTGTTAATTCCGACGCTGATTTTCTTATTTCTGCTATTTGGAGTTCCGGAAATATCAGCATCTCAGTATTATAATGAGTGGTTAATTGTCTTGATGGTTTTCATGACCACGTTCTTAATTCCTGTATTGAGTCTTATTACGATGAAGCTTACAGGCAATATTGCTACATTTCATCTCAAAAGTAGGGAAGAACGTGTTTTTCCTTTTTCGATGGTCAGCCTTTTTTATGTGATGTCCTCGTATTTGTTTTATTTGAAATTTGAAATTGAACCTGTTTTTACGCTTAGTTTGGTTTCAATTTCAATATGTGTAATTCTATTGACCAGTATCTCATTTTTTTGGAAAGTCAGTGCACATATGACGGGAATTTCAGGGTTCTTGGCAATCATTTTTGTATTGGCCATAAAAAACCCCAGCGTAAATCTTATTTATATAATGCTGCCACTAATCATGATTTCCGGTATCATAGCATCCTCTAGATTATATCTGAATGCGCACAATCCAATGGAAATAATGGGAGGTTTTATTTTGGGATTTTCTGTTTGCTTTGGAGCATTTTACCTATACTTATAAAAAAAGCCGGCTTGCCGGCTTTTTTTATAAGTATAGGGTTATCAAAATTTTTAGAAAAGCGCAATTGAAACGCCGAAGTTAAGTTGGGTCGCTTGGGTGTTAAAAGGACCTTTGTTCTTTTGGAACACTTCGTTTAATCCATAATAACCCCAAAGGTTAAAACCTGGGAATCCCAACCTTGCATGGACCCCATATCTGAACTGGTTGAACCCAAAAGACTGCCTGTCCTTGATTTTTCTATCTAGTCCATCGGAATCGACATAAGAAATTTTTGTTTGAGACTGAAACAGGTATCCTATCTTCCCTCCAAAAGCGAATCTCACGCTTTTGTCATAATTGTTTTTATTGAAGTGATATCTAAATTCCAAAGGGATTTCTAAAAAATTAAGACCAACATTATTTTTTCCTACATTGATATCATCTCCATATACATCTGATATTGGAAGGAGCTGACTCGAGTTTGGGCCGACTGCCGGATTATTGAAAAGCGCTTTATCGCCTTGAAATGCAAATTTATCTGAAGCTACTCCTAACCCGGGATTAAACGTAAATCCAGACTTTTCTCCAAAAATTCTGATTGGATATTGGTAATATATATTGAATGTCCTGGATTGAATAAATTGTGTATTTAACTCACTTGGCTTATTGTTTAATGTGTTAAAACCCAATTCTAAAAATAAATCTCCTTTTATATCCGGTCTTCCTCCTATTGGTGTTTTTTCTCTATTCTGTGCAAAAAGGGAAGTAATTAATATCAAATTAAGTAAAACTACTGATGTGAATCTTTTCATGAAAGGGGTATTATATTTAAAATTGGGGCTAAATTATAAAATCAAACTCGATTTGCGGTTCTTTTTGTCTTAATAATTCTTAATTGTTTTTTGGCCATTTATTTTTGGTTTATAAAACAATTGATCTTGTTTTTGTAAATCCAAAATTCGTAACTACTTTTGTAACCCCATTAAGGCCTCGTAGCTCAATTGAATAGAGCACTTGATTACGGCTCAAGAGGTTTCAGGTTTGAATCCTGACGAGGTCACACTTCACATCATTCACGGATGCGATTTAAATTTTGAGATGGTTAATTTTTATTGAAGGCCTTTGAGGGAAACTTAGATTTCATTTTGAAAAATTTGTCTCACGGATTCAGGGAGTTAGTTGAAACTTATTTAAAAAATCAACTTTCTGTGATTCCTTCTCTTGTGGTTTATCTAATTATTCTTACCTTTGCACTCCTGTTTGTAAGGAACGGGAGAAAGAGATGGGGCGAGAGTCCTGCGATACTGCCGGATGAGGCGGTAAAAGTTCATTGAAATACTGGAGAAACGACATTAAAGATCCGGCAGTTAACACTGTTGGATTAGATTGAAGACAG